>NZ_WQPL01000070.1 GCF_018785245.1 Collinsella aerofaciens
CCCGCCGACGACGGCGGCATCCGGGCGCTTGCGGCGCTGAGGAACGAGGTCGAGGCGGCCGCCGAGACGCGCGACGACCTCCTCGCCGAGTACAGGGCCGCCGTCGCGGCGGGCCCCCTCTCGGCGGAGGTCGAGGCGCTCCAGTCGATCAAGGGGTGCGGGTTCGCGCTCGCCGCCGCCTTCGCGTCCGAGGTCGGCGACTTCTCGAGGTTCCGCTCCGGCAGGCAGGTGACGTCCTACTTCGGCCTCGCCCCGAAGCAGAGGTCGAGCGCGGACTCCGTGCGCCTCGGCGGGATCAGCGGGGCCGGCGACGCCCTCGTCAGGA
>NZ_WQPL01000071.1 GCF_018785245.1 Collinsella aerofaciens
TCGCTCATATGACCCAATCCGCTGTCAAGAGCCACAATGGCCCCGCCGACCGCTTGCAATCGGTCGGCGGGGCCTGCCGTTGAACCCGTCCCGGTCCGCCCCCGGCATGTCGTCGACGCCTTCGGCTCAGTCTCATATCCGCGGATACCGCTCCGGCGGCCCGCAATCCTCTCCTTCGGCGGGGCTCCCCAAGTCTGACTACGCGCATGCGGCCGCTGCCGCGCGCCCAGCGAAAGCGGGGGTATCCCCGAAGGCTGCCCGGCTCGCCGGGACGGGGGCTATGTCTATTCGGTTGCCTCCCGGCACATCGCGCCGAGGGCCCACAGCCACCTCACGAGCTCGGCGGCGGTGGCGGCGTTCGCCTTCGCCTGGGGCATGCCCCTGGCGAGCATCTCCTCGCGGCGCCGGAGCAGGCGCTCGGAACCCTTCCTCCCGTGCATCCTCACCTCGAGCGGGACGCCGCTGCCCTTGGGCATCAGCTTCGGTTGGTGGCCGGCCTGG
>NZ_WQPL01000072.1 GCF_018785245.1 Collinsella aerofaciens
ACGGCTCGGTGCCGTCCACCGGTCAGCGGCGCCCTGGCCTCCCACGGGCTGGCCCCGCAGTACTCTCGGCGCGATGGGGCTTAGCTTCCGGGTTCGGAACGGGACCGGGCGTGCCCCCCATGCTCTGGCCGCTGACCGGTGGGCGGCGCCCACCGTTACGGTGTCCGGTGTCTCTCTCACGTGCCCTGGGGGCCGCATGGCGCATAGGAAAGATGACTCGGGGGCATCCTCGTGCCCGGACCGCGC
>NZ_WQPL01000073.1 GCF_018785245.1 Collinsella aerofaciens
GACGTCGTGCGACAGTATCGCCTTGGCCATCCTGGCCGCGTCGTTGCGGTCGTTCTTGGACGAGAGGTCGGCCGCCGACCTCGGGACCCTGGAGACGGCCGCGACGACGCAGTCGACGCCGAGCCCGGAGAGCTCCCTCTGCGGGGCGAAGCCGAGGTAGCCGCTCTCGTAGGCGGCGAGCGACGGGCCGGGGAAGCCCGACATCCACTCCGCGACCTCGCCCCAGGGGTTGCCGCGGAACCTCCTCGTCACGGCCTCGCCCGTCTCCGCGTCGAGCGCGCAGACGGTGGTGGACCTGAGGTGTACGTCCATTCCGAAGGCGGTAGAATATCTAGGCACGGGAGCCTCCCAACCTCGTTGCGGCGCGGCTGCGCCTCTGGCACTTCAACAACATTGTCGCAGCCCCGACCCGCGGTCACGAGCGGGGGCTCCTGTCGTTTCCGTGCCC
>NZ_WQPL01000074.1 GCF_018785245.1 Collinsella aerofaciens
GAGGCCATCAGGGACTGCCTGCGACGGGGGCTGTCGCCCGAGCAGATGGCGGCGCGCAACGGCGGGCCGGTGGACCTGTCGCCGTCGACCATCTACCGCTGGGTCTCGGCGGGCTACGACGGCATGACGAACATGGAGCTCAGGCGCAAGGTCGGCTACAGGCCGAGGAAGCGCGCCGCGGGCCGGGCGGCCACGCGCCACTCCGCCCG
>NZ_WQPL01000075.1 GCF_018785245.1 Collinsella aerofaciens
AGGCAGACCTTCCTGAGCTTGCCGATCTCGGAAGGCACGTGCAGACCTTTCGTCATGGCCTCCTACCTTTCTTTCGGGCCCTTGTCAGGGCCGATTCGTTAGCGCCCCTCCGTGTGAGGCGTTATTGCTGACGACATATTTATATCCAAAATCAGCCCATACTTCCACCTTGCCCCCGAACGGTTTTTTATAGGGGGTGAACGGCATACACATATACTTCACGCATGGCACACTTCATCTTAATAAAGCGTATTTACGTGCTTAAACGCGTTTTCAATCCTAAAATCAAATGGAACTTAACTTTGTTAAACCATCCTCAAATTGCATATTTCCACTAAAGCTATGAATAGAACTAGCGGTTCATACCGCGTCTCAACCATTTTCATTTTTATTCAGAAAAAAGTTTGTCCTATTCATTTCTGGTAAATAAATTACCGTTTACCAGACGCTTGATACCGTTCACCGGAAACTCAGTATAAGGCCCAGCGGATACCGGCTCGCTTTACGGCCCCATTTGTAACAACTTGACTTCTCGGTATAGAAAAACAGTCCCGCTCCCCTCATGGGAAACGGAACTGTTATCGATAATCGTAGACAGATTTGATCGGCTTTGAGAGCCGTCGGAATCCTAGCGATCGAACTCGGCCAGAGCCTCACCCAGAAGCCTCAGGCCCTCGCGAAGAACATCTTCGCTTGCGCAGTAACCCAGTCGAGCGCCGCAAGGAAGCTCAAACCGGCTACCGGGAACCAGCAGCACTCCCCTCTCGGCCAGCAGGCGCTTGCAGAACTCCTCGTCGTCCTCGGGAATATCCAGCTGGATTAACGAGGTAGACACGCCCTGTGGGGCCGTCCAGGAAACGCGATGCTGCGTATCGATCCAAGCCTGCGCGATATCGCGGTTGCCAAACACGATCTTGCGATTGCGCTCGAGGATCTTGTCCTTGTGCTCAAGCACATAGGTCGCCAGGGCGTCGTTGAACACACCGCCGCAGATCATGGTGTAATCGCGATAGGTGCGGATTCGGTTGGATATCTCTTCGTCTGCCACGACCCAGCCCACGCGTGCCGCAGGCGTCGAATAGGTCTTCGACAACGAGTTGGTGACAATGGCCCTCTCGTACACGTCAGCCATCGACATAAAGGCCTCGGTGTTCTCAAGCGGCAGGTACACCTCGTCGCACAGCACATAGGCGCCCACCGAGCGGGCGATCTCGGCAATCTGGCCGAGCATATCGGCATCGAGCACCGTACCGATGGGGTTCGATGCGTTGTTGATGCAGATGAGCTTCGTGTTGGGACGAACGAGGCGCTTGAGCTGTTCGATATCGGGTTTCCATCCGAGCCCCTCGCGAAGCTCCCAATACTCGACCTCGGCGCCGAGCGTACGTGGGATCTCATAGAGCGGCGCATAGGTAGGCCACTCGGCGATAACGTGGTCGCCGGGCTCGACCACGGCCATGATGGCGTTGAGGTTCGCACCCGTGCAGCCATTGGTCTGCAGAATGTGATCGGGATTGACCTCGCGACGATACAGCTTGGCAACCTCAGCCTTAAACTCCGGCGAACCCTCGATCCAGCCGTAGTTCATCTTCTCGCGGTCCAGGCGCTCGTAGAACGTGGCGCCGTCCTGCTCATCGAGCGCGCGCAGCTCGCCCATGGTGAGCGACGAGATCGTCGACTGGGCGATGTCCCACGTAGCGCTCTTCTCCCAAACGTTGAGCCATTCCTCAACGCCAATCGTCTTGATGCCCATGGCCAAGCTCCTTACAAAAGCAGTCATCCAACCGTGTTGACGTTCCTCATACAAGATTGGGGCGGTGCGAAAACCCGCACCGCCCCAATGGAAGACATCTAATGGCAGCTAGATGTATGTATTATGACCTGTACGGGTCCTTGAAGACCTTAGAGGTCCTCGCGCCAGAAGGGCATGCTCATGCAGCGCGGGCCGCCGCGGCCGCGGGAGAGCTCGGCGGAGGGCACG
>NZ_WQPL01000076.1 GCF_018785245.1 Collinsella aerofaciens
CAGGCCGCGGCGCACGCGTCCTCCCCGAGGGCGAGGAACGCGGCATGCGACCTGCGGGCGGAGTGGCGCGTGGCCGCCCGCCCGGCGGCGCGCTTCCTCGGCCTGTAGCCGACCTTCCGCCTGAGCTCCATGTTCGTCATGCCGTCGTAGCCCGCCGAGACCCAGCGGTAGATGGTCGAGGGAGACAGGTCCACCGGCCCGCCGTTGCGCGCCGCCATCTGCTCGGGCGACAGCCCCCGTCGCAGGCAGTCCCTGATGGCCTC
>NZ_WQPL01000077.1 GCF_018785245.1 Collinsella aerofaciens
CGCCGTAGACCTCGTCGGTGGAGACGTGGTGGTAGCGGACGCCGTACTTGCGGACGGCCTCCAGGAGGCGGAAGGTGCCCAAGACGTTGGTGCGCAGGAACGGCTCCGGGTCGGCGATGGAGTTGTCGTTGTGGCTCTCGGCGGCGTAGTGCACGATGGCGTCGTGGCCCGGAACGATGCGATCAAGCAGCTCCGCGTCGCAGATGTCGCCCACGACGAGCTCCACGCGGTCGGAGGGCAGCCCGGCGATGTTCTCGGGGTTGCCGGCGTAGGTCAGCTTGTCCAGGACGGTCACGTGGACCTCCGGGTGGTTATTGACCACGTAGTGCACGAAGTTGCTGCCGATGAAGCCGCAGCCGCCCGTGACGATGATGTTGCGGGGCTCGAAGAGTTCTTCAGACATGTTTCTATCTCCCATTGGATCGGATTAGTACTCGCGCGGGCTGTTGACGATCTCGCCGGCGGCGACCTTCTTGAGGTGCTGGCCGTAGACCGACTTGCCGTATGCCTTGGCTGCCTCCTCCAGCTCGGCGGTCGTGATCCAGCCGTTCTCCCAGGCGATCTCCTCGGGCACGGACACGGGCAGGTCCTGGGAGTGCTCCACGGCGCGGACGAACTCCGCCGCCTCGTGCAGGCTCTCCATGGTGCCGGTGTCCAGCCACGCGTAGCCGCGGCCGAGGGTGACCACGGACAGCGTCCCCTCCTCCAGGTACATCTGGTTGAGCGTGGTGATCTCGAGCTCGCCGCGGGCCGACGGCTCCACCCTATGCGCCTTGGCGGCCACGTCGCCCGGGTAGAAGTACAGGCCGGTGACGGCGTAGGAGCTCTTGGGGCGCTCGGGCTTCTCCTCGATGGAGACGGCCCTGCCCTGCGCATCGAACTCCACGACGCCGAAGCGCTCGGGGTCGTCCACGTGGTAGCCGAAGACCGTGGCGCGGCCCGACTCGGCGTTCTGGACGGCGCGCGTCAGGTGGCGCGACAGGCCGTTGCCGTAGAAGATGTTGTCGCCCAACACCAGCGCGCACGGCTCCCCGTCGATGAACTCCTCGCCGATGGTGAAGGCCTGGGCCAGGCCGTCCGGGCTCGGCTGCACGGCGTAGGAGAGGCTCACGCCGTAGCGCGAGCCGTCCCCGAGCAGGCGCTCGAAGTTGGGCAGGTCGGTCGGCGTCGAGATGATGAGGATGTCCCGGATGCCCGCCAGCATGAGGGTGGACAGCGGGTAGTAGATCATGGGCTTGTCGTAGACCGGCAGCAGTTGCTTGGAGGTCACGAGCGTGAGCGGGTACAGGCGCGTGCCGGACCCGCCGGCGAGGATGATGCCTTTCATATACCTAATGCCTTTCCTTTTTAGCGGTCATTCGACCGAATCGATTACCAATTAATCTTGCAAAACAATCGACACCAAAAGCACCGAATTCAAAAAAAGAGTGGTCAAGAAGTAGACGTTTGCCAACTTGTTTGACAAGCCGGCCACCCTCTCCAACCTCAGATGTACACGCAACAATTTCTTTATTTGACTCAAGAAAATATCCTATCGCATAGTTGCGACGATACTGTTCGGCAGGGGAAAGGTTATGCGAATGATAAACACAAGCGTCAGCTGCATATGCAACAGAATAGCCAGCGTTAACTGCTTTTGCCGCCATAAGCATATCCTCACTCATATCAGTCCTCCCAAAACCACCAAGCTCGTTGTAGATGCGACGACGGTAGGCGGAGCACACATCCGTAGCAAAATACGTCTTGATTCCCAATTTCGGGAGATCGGCTTTGGAACGAACGTTTGATTCTGGACCATAATTAAACGCCCTAACTAAACGTTCGAATTTGCGCGCATCAGCTTTTGGCAACTGCCGTCCTGAAGAAATAGCAACGCGCTCGTCTGACACAATCGGCGCGATAAGATTCTCGATATATCGATTATTTGCCGGAATGGCATCCTGGGTCATGAAGCAAACTATGTCACCAAAAGACTCTTTTACCGCCATGTCACGAGTGAGCCCATGGTTGAACTCGGAACGGTCAATCTCGATGACTCGAACCCCGGCAAAACCCGAAGCAATTTCGACAGTATGATCAGACGAAGAAGAATCGACGACGATAATCTCATCCGGGCAACAAGTCTGAAGCATTAACTGATTTAACAAATCGCCAATCTCGGCTTGCGCATCAAGCGTTGGAATTACGAGAGATACTGACGGCATACTAAAACCACCCACACATACAGACATTGCCACATGAACAATGGAAAACAGAATTTATTATCAGAAAACCGATAATCAAGAGGCTCCTTCTCCTGAAAACACTTCAACAACAGTAAGAATGACGATTTTAATATCGAGCAATATACTTCTCCGAGCTATATACTCGAGATCGCGACGAACCATACCATCAAAATCAGTGTCGTTTCTATCCGTCACCTGCCATAGGCCAGTAATGCCCGGCTTTACGCCCAAACGTTGAAGGTCGAACTCAGTATACTGAGCGACTTCACGAGGAAGCGGCGGACGCGGACCGACAACCGACATCTGGCCCAGGAACACATTCAGGAACTGCGGAAACTCGTCGATGGAATGCTTGCGGATGAACTTTCCGATCTTGGTGACGCGCGGATCATTCTTCATCTTGAACATGGCGCCGGCGATTTCGTTTTGCTCTTTGAGCTCTGCGAGACGTTCGTCAGCATCCTTGTACATAGATCGGAACTTCCACATGCGAAAGGTAGACAGACTACCGTCCGCGTGGGTTCGACCAACGCGAATCTGGCTATAGAAGGGGTTGCCGTCGCTCTCCAAGCGAATGGCGGCGGCAAGCAGCAAGCTGGGAATAGCGATAACAACCAGAACGCAGCCGCTAAACACGATATCGAACGCGCGTTTAACGCCGCGATAAGCCAGGCGCGAATTATCCCAGTCCATAATGGATTGTATAGCCTTGTAGCGACCGGTGCCCTCACGCCGGTCCATGGCCTGAGCAATCAGCGCCGCTCCCACAGGCTCATTGCTCTCTGTTACTTCTTTAGCAGCCACAGTCAAACTTACGTCCCCGTTCCCCAGGGATCCCCCCATCTGTAAATTCAAAAATGCGAACGAATAGCTGGTGCAACGTCTCTCTTACGTTTTACTGGGGACATCGAGCGGCAGCAGCTCCCTAAATGCGGAGTTACCTTCGCCCACGTCCACCAGGCACCAGCGCTTATGACGGTCGATCTTATGCACGCGGGCCTCTTGCCCCACCAAGGGACCCTGCTCTATGTGCAGCACGCCGTCTTCTATGCGCGCGACGCTGTTGCGTACCACGCCGTCGTCGTCGAGCACGCTGCGGTACCAATCCTGCGCATCATCCGGCATGGGCATATACGCCCGCTCCCTACTGCCGGCGATGCGACAGCCAAAGCTCAACTGGGCCAGGGCCCTATCGAGCGCAGCGGCATCGTGCGTGGCGACGAAGAAATATTCCTTATACATAGGTTTGGTTTGGAGCGACCATGCACCGTCCCGCTTAAACCAGAACTCCTTTTGCATCACAAAAGCATCCTGCATAAGGTTGTGCGGGATAATGCAGCGGACCTTTTCGCAGGTCTCGCGCTCTTTTCCATTGGGGGTGTGGACCAGATACCAGCGGACGCGGCCGTGCTGGTTGTTGGTGGTGGCGCCGTTAAATGCGCCCGGCAGCAGCTCTTGGCGCCGCGCCGTCTGTTCCATGTTCTCGCCCCCTCCTTTTGGCTTTACGACACACGCAAATACCCGGGCGTTTTGAACAGGCTTCTCGCTCGCAGCTAGGCGCAGTCGCAAAAGTACAGGTTTTTGTATCTTTCGACTGACGTGATTATACGAGTAATTAATCAGCTTTTGCCCAGATTACGCAAAATGTACTGCCAGTAGGTACATCTCCATAGTCCTCTACAAACTCCTGTACCTTTTTGTGCAACAAAAAAAGCCGCTCAACCAGCGGCTTTTCTTATTTCGGCATGAAAAAGGCGACCGCCCTATGTGGACGGTCGCCTTTGTTAATTGTTGTGCAGTTTGCCTTAGGCGCGAGTCTTGATCTCCTCGAGCACCTTGGCCACAAACTCGTCAACGCTCATCTGAACGGTCTCGTTGGAACGATCGCGGACGGAGATATTGCCGGCCTCGACCTCCTTCTCGCCCAGGATGAGCATGTAGGGCATGCGGTCGATGCTGCGGGCCTCGCGGATCTTGTAGCCGATCTTCTCGTCACGGTCGTCGCAGACCACGCGAATGCCGGCCTCCTCCAGCTTGGCGCACACCTCGTGAGCGTAGTCGCGGCTCTTCTCGGAAACCGGAAGTGCCTTGACCTGCACGGGGGCCAACCAGGTAGGGAACTTACCCGCAAAGTGCTCGATCAGAATACCGATGAAGCGCTCGATGGAGCCAAAGCACACGCGATGCAGCATGATGGGGCGCTTCTTGGTGCCGTCAGCGTCCACGTACTCCAGGTCAAAGTTGAGCGGCATCTGGAAGTCGAGCTGCACGGTACCGCACTGCCAGGTACGGCCGAGCGAGTCCTCCAGGTGGAAATCGATCTTGGGGCCGTAGAAGGCGCCGTCGCCCTCGTTGACCTCGTAGTCCATGTGCAGCTGCTCCAGAGCGGTGCGCAGGCCCTCCTCGGCGCGAGCCCAGTCCTCGTCGGAACCCATGGAGTCCTCGGGGCGGGTGGAAAGCTCAACGTGGTACTTAAAACCAAACTTCTGGTACACGGAGTCGATGAGGTTGACCACGCCCACGATCTCGTCGGTCAGCTGGTCGGGACGCACAAACAGGTGGGCGTCGTCCTGATTAAAGCAGCGAACGCGGAACAGGCCGTGCAGGGCGCCACGCAGCTCGTGGCGGTGCACCAGGCCAATCTCGCCGGCGCGGATGGGCAGCTCGCGATAGGAGTGCGGCTTGGAGGCGTACACCAGCACGCCGCCAGGGCAGTTCATGGGCTTAATGCAGTACTCTTCGTCGTCGATGACGGTGGAGTACATGTTGTCCTTGTAGTGGTCCCAGTGGCCACTGGTCTTCCACAGCTGCTTGTTCATGATGAGCGGCGTGGAGATCTCCACGTAGCCGGCCTTGTGGTGAATCTCGCGCCAGTAGTCCAGCAGCGTGTTCTTAAGGATCATGCCGTTAGGCAGGAAGAACGGGAAGCCAGGGGCCTCGTCACGCATCATAAAGAGGTCCATCTCGCGGCCGATCTTGCGGTGGTCGCGCTTCTTGGCCTCCTCCAGCATGTGCATGTGCTCGTCGAGCTCTTCCTTGGTGGCAAAGGCGACGCCGTTGATGCGGGTAAGCATCTTGTTGTCCTTGTCGCCCTTCCAGTAAGCGCCCGAGACGCCAGTGAGCTTAAAGGCCTTGAGCGCCTTGGTGTAGCAGATGTGGGGGCCGACGCACATGTCGATGTAGTCGCCCTGCTGGTAGAAGGTGATGCGGGCGTCGTCGTCCAGGTCGCCGATGTGCTCGACCTTGTACTTTTCGCCGCGCTCCTCCATAAGGGCGATGGCCTCGGCGCGGGGCTTCTCGTACACGGAGAACTTGAGGTTCTCCTTGACGATCTTCTTCATCTCGGCCTCGATCGCGGGAAAGTCGTCCTCGCTGATCTTGACGCCCTCGGGCAGGTCGACGTCGTAGTAAAAGCCGTTGTCGGTCGCGGGGCCGTAGGCAAAGTCGGCCTCGGGATAGAGGCGCTTGATGGCCTGCGCCATGATGTGCGCGGCTGAGTGGCGGATGACGTGCGTGACCTCGTCCTGCGGGAGCTCGGCCACCGAACCGTCATTGTAGAGTGCCTTCATGGGTATGTTTTCTCCTCTCGGATGCCTGATGCAAGTGCGCGATGCGCTCGGCGTTTTTGACTTGCATCATTATAGGCAGGTTGCCTTGGTATACAAGCGCCCGCCGCACCTTAATGGCACGGCGGGCGATTTTCTACGCATGCTTCATCGTGTGGGGGCGGGGCTGCGTGGCGCGCGCGGCTTGCGGCGTGCCCGTGGCTTGCGGCCGGCCCGGCGATGGATGCGTTACTGGATGCGAGTTCGGCAGTAGGGGCAGACCTTCCAGTGCGCATCGAGCGGGCGATGGCAGCTGGGGCACACGTTGCGAACCTGGGTATCGCACACCGGGCAGACGACGAAGTCCTTCTCGATGGGCGCGCCGCACTGCGGGCAGGTGCCGTACTGGGCAAGCTGGCGCTCGCGCAGGGCCATGTCCAGCTCCTGCTCCTCGCGGTCGGACGCGTAGGAGTGCGGGCGCAAGACCAGGTAGGCGATGAGGCCCACAAACGGGATGAGGGCGATGATGCCCCATGCCACGTAGGCGCTGGCGCCGCGGCGGCGAGCGTCGATGAACACATAGACGACCGACAGCACATACAGGGCGATGATAAAGCCAACAAAGGCATAGACGACGCCCATAAGCTGCGGCGACATGAGCTCGGAGATGTACTTGGACATTACGGGAACCTTTCGGATTATTTACAGTACTGTCAAGTTTACCACGGGGTTTGTTTATATGGGACCACGGCTAGGGGCGGGGCCGGCGCGGACACAAACATCTCAATCTGTAACAGGTGGGAGCGGAATACGGGTCTAGATGTTACAGATCGAGACACAGGGAAACTTCCAGACCCAATGTCTCAATCTGTAACAGTTACTCAGCTTAAACGGGTCCAGGTGTTACAGATTTAGACTGAGGAATCTCTCACCGACTTCAATCTCAATCTGTAACATCTTGGGCCCCAAAACCCCTCTTACTGTTACAGATTGAGACAAAAGAAAACGTTCAGGCCGAATGTCTCAATCTGTAACAGTTACTCGGCAAAAAACAGGTCTAACTGTTACAGATTTAGACATTCGAAATCGACTGATTGGTTCATCTAAATCTGTAACATCTAGATCCCAAAACAGTCCCCAGATGTTACAGACCGAGACAGAAGAATCTCTCCCCGACTTAAATCTCAATCCGTAACAACTGGAACCCAAATCCTCAGCTTACTGTTACAGAACGAGACAAACCTCCGATATCAAAGCCGGCAGACGAAGTTGTCGACGTTGCTGGATCTCCCCTCGCCTGCCGTTGGCGGGTGTTGCGGGGCTGTTCGCCGCATTGCCGCCGTGCTGGGGACACGCAGACCGTAGGATAGTCCTATTGACAGCCTGTCAACTCGTCTGGGAGGCACCGTGGCAGAAACGTTTGATATCGCAATTGTGGGCGCGGGCATCACGGGATGCGCCATCGCGCGGCAACTCGCGCGCTATGACCTGTCCACTTGCGTGGTCGAGGCGGCCAACGATATCGCGCTGGGAGCTTCGAAGGCCAACGGCGGCCTGGTGCACGCCGGCTACGATCCGGTGCCAGGAACCGTAAAGGCGCAGGTCAACGCCCGTGGTTGCGAGCTATATAGCACCTGGGCCCAGGAGCTGGGCTTTTTGTTCCGCCGCACCGGGTCGATGGTGCTGGGCTTCAACGACGAAGACCGCGCGCACCTGGAGAAGCTGCGCCAGAATGGCCTGACCAACGGCGTGCCCAAGCTGTCGATTATCGGCCCCGAGCGCATCCGCGAGCTGGAACCGCGTGCAAGCGCCCAGGCCACGTGCGCACTATGGTGCCCTTCGACCGGTTACGTTGACCCGTTTGAAGTAGCCATTGCTGCGCTGGAGAACGCGGTCGCCAACGGCGTGACGTTTATGCGGTCTGCGCCAGTGGAGGCCATCGATGTTGCCGGCTCGGATGACAAAGCCGCGCGCTTTACGCTGGCGACCCCCGCTGGCAACGTGCGCTGCCGCTACCTGATCAACGCCGCGGGCAACGGCGCCGCCGACATCTCGCATATGGCCGGTGCCGAAGAGTTTCAGATGGTCTGGCGCCAGGGCAACATCGTGGTGCTGGACAAGGAGCCGCGCACGCTCATGCCGCTCTACCCCGTGCCGACGCCGGTGTCGAAGGGTGTTATCGTGACGGGCACCGTGCACGGCAACACCGTGATCACCGCAACGGCCGCCGTGCGCGAACCCGGTGACACGCAGACCTATGCGGGCGATGTCAATGTGCTCCTGACCGGTGCGCGCAAGCTGGTGCCCGATCTGGACACGCGCCGCGTGGTGCGCGCGTTTGCCGGAGGGCGTCCGGTCATTCAGGGAACGAACGACTTCTTTATTGGGCAGTCGGCCGCGGTGCCGGGGCTATTCCAAGCAGCGGGTATTCAGTCGCCGGGCGTGGCGAGTGCGCCGGCCATTGCCGAGCGCATGGAGCAGATGCTGCGCGACGCCGGCGTGGTATTGCGCGAGCGGGACGACTGGGATCCCGTCCGCCGTGCGCCGGACGACTTTGACCGCGCGCCGCTCGCACGCAAGGAGAAACTGATTGAGTCCGATCCCGCGTGGGGGCAGATCGTCTGCCGCTGCGAGACGGTGCCCGAAGCCGAGATCGTGGCCGCGATCCGACGCCGCCCGGGCGCGGTTTCGGTCGAGGGCGTCAAGCGCCGCTGCCGTGCCGGCATGGGTCGGTGCCAGAGCGGTTTTTGCCAGAGCCGCGTGGTAGCAATCCTGGCGCGCGAACTGAGCTGCGACCCCAGCGAGGTGCTGTTGGAGGATACCGGATCTTGGCTGGTTGAGGGACCGTTGAAGGGGGTGCGCTAAGATGGCGGAATTCAAATCGAGCGCGATTGATTGCGGCGTCGTAGAAGCCGTACAAACGCAAGACTTCGACGTGGTCGTTATCGGCGGCGGCCCCGCCGGCATGGCGGCCGCGCTGGCCGCGCATAAGGCCGGAGCGCGCGTGGCCATCGTGGAGCGTGAGCAGCATCTGGGCGGAATCCTCCGCCAGTGCATCCACCCCGGCTTTGGCCTGTCGCACTTTAAACAGGAGCTTACCGGTCCCGAGTACGCGCAGCGCTTTATCGACCAGGTGCGCGCGACCGACATTGCGCTGTTCTTGGGCAGCATGGTGCTTGGGATTGATTCAGGCGAGCCTACGAGAGACAGCGCGGTCCATACCGTCACGCTCATGAATCCCTCCGGTATGCTGCAGCTCACCGGGCGCGCGGTCGTCCTTGCTATGGGTTGCCGTGAGCGCACCCGCAGCGAGATCAAGATTCCCGGCAGCCGACCCGCCGGCGTGTTTACGGCCGGCCTGGCGCAGCGATACATCAATATCGAGAACCTCAAACCCGGCTCGCGCGCCGTCATTTTGGGCTCGGGTGACATCGGGCTGATCATGGCGCGCCGCTGCACACTCGAGGGAATTTCGGTCGAGGGCGTATACGAGCTCATGCCGTACGCCAACGGACTGCGCCGCAATGTGAAGAACTGCCTGCACGACTTTGGAATTTCGCTGCACCTGTCCACCACCGTCACACGCGTGATCGGGCACAACCGCGTGGAAGCGGTCGAGGTAAGCCAGGTCGACGAACATCTGGCGCCCATTGCCGGAACGGAGCGCATCGTTCCGTGCGACACGCTGCTGCTTTCGGTGGGATTGATTCCCGAGAACGAGCTTTCGGTGGGCGCGGGCGTTGAGCTTGACCCGCGCACGCGGGGCGCCGTGGTGGACCAGAGCCTGCAGACAGGCGTGCCGGGCATCTTTGCCTGCGGCAATGTGCTGCACGTGCACGACCTGGCCGACAACGTGACGACCGAGTCCGAGAGGGCTGGCGCAGCTGCGGCGGCGTACGCGCTGGGGACCGGCGCGGGCACCGTTCCGGACTGGGAGCTCACCGTCTCCCCTGCCGGCGTTGCGGGATACGCACTGCCGGGACGCATTACGACCGTGGCGCTCACCAAGCTGAACTTCCGCGTGCGCCGGCCAGTCGATGCCGCCTGCGTGAGGATCTTGGCCGACGGCGAGGAACTGTTCGCCGGCAAGGTCCGCGCTTTTAAGCCAAGCGTCATGGAAAGCTTCCCGCTGCCGGCGAAGGTGATTCAGCGCGCACTCGACCTAGGTGCTAGAGAGATTATTCTGTCTGTCGATCCCATTGAGGAGGCATAGCTCATGAGCACGAATGCGACCGAGACGCTGCAGTTCAACTGCACCACCTGCCCATCCGAATGCCTCCTGACCGTAGAGGTAGAGCGTGACGCAGACGGCGCCGTGGTAGAAGTGCGCTCCGTAACCGGCAACAACTGCCTGCGCGGCGATAAGTTCGCGCATCAGGAGCTCACCTGCCCCATGCGCGTGTTAACGACAACCGTGGCCGTCTCCGGCGGCGACGAAGCCCTGCTCCCCGTGCGCACGGCCGAAGCCATCCCGCTAGAGCTCCACGCCCAAGCCATGGCCCTCATCCGCGGACTAGTGGCCAAAGCCCCCATCCGCATGGGCGACGTCGTGCTAGAGAACCTCCTAGACACCAACATCAACCTAATCGCCAGCATGGACATCGACCGAGCCCAAGTAGCTAATTAGGGACGGGGCACTTTTAGCTACTCCACCATCCGCCCGGTCCCCCTCCTCAATTGCGGTGAAATACGGACTGTTTTATGGCCTCAGGCCGCTAAACAGTCCGTATTTCACCGCAATTGAGGAGGGCCGCATGGGATGCAAAGGAGTGTCCCAAGGTGCCGGCATAAAAGGAACGTCCATTACAGTCGAAATTGTCAGCCCGGGACCGTCTCGGGCTACGATTGAGGCGCGCCCAGAACGGGCCGCCGAC
>NZ_WQPL01000010.1 GCF_018785245.1 Collinsella aerofaciens
ACCCGCGGCCGTGCTCGGCCTGGACGTCGGCAAGTCATCGCACTGGGCCTGCCTGGTCGACCGCGACGGGGAGGTGCTGGCCAGCGCCCCCGTCCGCAACAGGGAGGCCGAGCTCGACGCGCTGTTCGCCTCCGCGCCCGCCGGCACGCTCGTCGTCGACCAGTTCCGCAACATAGGGTCCCTCGCCGTGAGGCGGGCCCGCGCCGCGGGGCTCGGGGTCGCCCACCTGCCCGGGCTCGCCGCCAGCCGCGCCGCGGGCCTGTTCGCCGGCGAGGCCAAGACCGACGAGCGCGACGCCGCGGTGATCGCGCGGAC
>NZ_WQPL01000078.1 GCF_018785245.1 Collinsella aerofaciens
GCGGCCTAGGATATCAACTGATTCCGGATATCGGACACAGGGGCCGCAAGGGCCCTTACACCAACTTTCTCGACACTACCGCTCAAGGTGCATGCCTATGAGTATTCGGCGTGGGCATCGGCGTTTTCGATCAGCACATCGCTCGACTTCTATCAGCTCACGCAGGGCGTGCCCGAGCTCGTTTCGGCATTGCAGACGGGTCTGTATGGCCAAGGCGACGTAGCCGGCCTGCTCGAAAACGAGATTGTCAACGTATATGGCGCGGCACTTGCCGATCTGGCTTCGCTCGACAATAATGCGCTGTTTTGCGTGGCATGTCTCATGGTTTTGATGGGCGAGGGCAATATCGCAGAACTCGAGGCTTGCGGGGTGAGGCTGTCGATGGTCGACCAGTCCTATTTTGTACGCGACTACCCGATCTTTGGCTTGGATCCCGCCGAGCGGAGTTTTACGTGTCTGGGCACGGAGGATAACGGACGCTTGCGCTTGCGTAAGTTGGTGGCCGAGGTTCGCCCCGAACTTGTTCCGAGGGCGGCCCGGATTTTGCTTAAGGCGGGCCGATGCGATGCGGCGATGGGCCTGGCGGACGCCTTTTTGGACCGTGAAGCGGTCCTTGAACTTGCTGGGCAGTATGGGGTCGATCTGGCTCTGACGGGGCACGGGGCCGATATCTGCCGAGCGGCGCTGGGCACGATCGATGCCGACGATCCGGCTCCAGAGCCAATGCCTGCCGAAGCGCTTGGCGTATATCTGGCAGCGGTCAGCGTGTCCAATACAAAGCTCGCTCGCTATATGGCATCGGTCATCGAACGCGGGGGCGAACGGGCGGCCTGCGAAATAGACCCTGTTTCATGGAGGGTGGCCCAGACGCTGACGGCTGTTTGCTATGGGGACAACGGGCTTGGGCTTCCTACGAACCTGGCCGTGCCAGAAATCGAGACATCCCATACCGCACTCGATATGTTGTCTGCGCATATCGAGGTCAAGCGGTGCCTGACCGAGCGGGGAGATGACGGCGGCGTTCTACAGCAGCTCAAAACGAGCAAGGCCTACGACTGCGAGCTCGACATCGCGGGGATTGTTATACGGGCCGATAGTATGCTGGTGGAGCTCTTTGACGGGTCGTTTGCGGGAACCGACGAGCGCGACGACGAGATGACGGTGGTGCGGGAGGCGCTCGACGTACGCGGGCTTAAGGCGATGGCTATCTGGGTGCGCATGGTGTTGGCGGCACGGCGGCTCCTTTCCGGCTTGCCGGTAATCGACGACGCGGCGTTCAACGAGCTCGATCGTTTTGCTGTGCGCATGCGCGACAACCAGATTCAGCTGTTTGGCCTGTTGCTAGAAGGCTGGCAGTCGCTGGCAGAGGGACGGCCGGTTAATGCAAAGTTCCGTGCGGTCCAAGTGCTCAAACTTGCCGAGGAGTCGATTGCGTACATGCGCGATAACGCATTGCTGCTGGAACGCGCGGCATATCTGCGTAACACCTCGATGGTTTCGGTGCGCGAGGAAGCGGAACTACTCGATATAAGCCAGACGCAGGTTGGTGGCGCAGAAGCCTGGATGGTGGCGCTGCATTTGGCCTGTGCGGGCCGAGACAGCGATCTTGCGGCCTGGATGTCCATGAATCGTGCGGGGATTCTAGAGCCATCGTATCGGCTCTTTGCGCGCCTTGCCATGCATTGTCTGGGCGAGCCGGCGGCCAGGATACGCAAGAAGCTTCCCGTGCGCGAGCTGTCGCGGTACTCGCTGCGCGACGATTTGGAAGGGGAGAGCGAGCGCCTATTCCAGGCCGGCGAGGTTAAAGCCGTTGATACCATCGACCATATCGAGATTCGCATGTTTGGTGCGTTTCGCGCCGAGCGCGACGGGTTTCCCATCACGGACAAAATGTGGCGCCGCAAGAAGGCGGCGACGCTTGCCGAGCGGCTTGCGCTGGGCATGGATGCGCTCGTCGATCGTGAGACGCTGGCCATGGAGCTGTGGCCCCATGCCGAGTTCAATAGCGCCCGCAACAACCTGTACTCGACGATATCGCGCTTGCGGTCGGCTTTGGGGCCGACGCCGGATGGCAAGTCATGCGTGCTCATCCAAAATGAATGCATTGGGCTCAACGGTGACTACGTCAAGACCGATGTACGGCTGTTTGACCAGATAAGCCGCGAGGTTTTGGGAAATCGCACGGGTGCGCGCGGGCCCCATCTGGTCGAGTTGTGCCTTAAGATTGAGCAGCTTTATGCCGGACCGTTGTATGTTCCCAATGGCTGTAATCCCACCTACTTTTTGCGCATGCGGCGCATTATGCAGTCAAAGTACATCGATTGCATGATTAAGGGAGCAAATGCCGCTCTAGAAGAAAACGACCTGCAGTCGGCGATTTGGCTGGCAGAGTCGGGGCTTCGGCAGGAAACGGCGCGTGAGGATATGGTGCGCTGCGCCATGCGTGTCTACAGTGCGGCGGGGCGGCGACGCGATATCGTCGAGCTGTACAGCGGGCATATGCACCATCTGAGGGAGCAGGTCAATGGCGTGCCCGAGCCCGAGACGCGGCGTCTATACGAGCGCTTGGTGGAGGGGCGGCTCAATCGCGTGCTGGTCGAGCGATAAAAAACGGGCGCCCGAAGTACTTGGGCACCCGTAAGCTTGCTATGTGTTGGCTCGCCGGATCATTGGCTCTTAGACGAGCTTGATCTTCTCGATGTCCTTGCGCGAGGACTCGCGATACAGCGAGAACTTGCGGCCGATAACCTGAACGACGTCGGCGTGGCAACGCTCGGCGAGCTCCTCGGCGGCCTCGCGGGCGGAAAGGCTGGAGCCATCGAGCACGGAGCACTTAACGAGCTCGTGCTTCTCTAGGTAGGCGACCGTCTGCTCGACGGTGCCCTCGTTGATATCGGACTTGCCGATGATGATGGCGGGGTTGAGGTGATGGGCCATGCTGCGAAGCTGCTTGACCTGTGCTCCTGTCAGTGCCATGGGTTCTCGCTTTCTATGTATGGGGCGCCCCGCGACGGGGCCTTAATCTACGTGAGCTGTCCCACGATAGCGCAGGAACGGCGCGGTGTGGAGCGCGTTTGCCCAGTTCAAAAAGAATGCGGATGCCGAGTGAGTGGGCGGTGCGGGCTGCGAACAGGCTATGAGCGGGGTGCAGAGATCGGCTCCCATGCAATAAACGCCCAACGAACCTTGCGGACATGATCGAGCATGTAGCGCCCCTGCGGCACGCCCTTGGAGCCCGGCTCGCCGGCATGGGGGTTCTCGATCATGTGTTGAGCGATATAGTCGCGCAGGCGGTCGATCTTATCCTCGTTGCCATGTTCGAGCATACGGGAAAAATCCGCCACACCTGCCTCAAGGCTATCGAAGGTATCGCGACGAGGCGATTCAAAGTACGTAACCTGCGGCAACGCACCCATCTGAATGAGGATGTTGAAGGCGTACACAAAGCCATTACTGCAGGTAACCGAGGCGCCGATGGCGTTCATCACGTGCAGGTCATAGCGCGGGCTGGAGTTGGCGACCATCGTGACAGCACAACGCCGGCGAGCCGTGCGGTCGAGCTTGGCAAGCGCGCCTTTTAGGTTGGTCGTGGTGACAGAGCGACTGGCAAAGGCAACATCCACCGCTTTCGCGACCGGTCCAACCAAATCCCAATCATCATCCCAAGCAAGCTCAAGCGGCGTAATAAGATCTTCGAGCCCGTAATACTCAATGCCGGCATCAAGCGTGCCCAACATGGCAGGAGAGAAGTCGGCAGCAATCACGGAATGCCCAGCCTGAGCAAGCGGAATAGCAATCGACCCAGCCCCACACCCCATATCAAGCACCGACTCACCAGGCTTCAACGCCAACAGCTTTATAAAATCCCGAGCATAAGGGGCAGTCTCCAACGGCCGAAAATGCCGAGCCTGCTTATCCCACTCAAAAGAATCATCAGCCCGCCGCCGACCAGCCTGCAGACGCATCCATTCGCCATTCCAATCAGCAGCAAGCAGCTCAGAACGATTCTCCCCATCAACCACGGGCCAACCTCCTAGCAACAAAAAAGCGACTCCCCCAAAAAGAAGAGCCGCAACCAGCATATATCAGAAAGAACCGATCCAACGCCAAACCGCCATACCAGCAAAGTAGGGCAGAAGCGAAGCGACTGCCAAAGGGATAGAACCCAACCGAGGTCCCGTTGTGCGGGAGCCCCGGGGAGGGCAAATATATAAGGTCGATCGCGAGTTCCGCACGAGCCGGAGAGCACTTAATGTGCTCTCCGTGCGAGTCAGGACTGTCCGAGCAGGCGACCTTATATATTTGCCCTCCCCGGGGCTCCTCGCCAGTCCCCCTCAGCTAGTTCTTCAGCGAGTTCAGCGGTGCCGGGAAGCGTCCGCCGCGGTGGGCAAGCACGGTGCCGGCGTTGGGGTTCACCGGCATGATGGGCGCACGGCCGAACAGGCCGCCATACTCGACGCAGTCGCCCACGCCCTTGCCGATAGCGGGAATCACGCGGACGGCCGTGGTCTTGTTATTGATGACGCCGATGGCCATCTCGTCGGCGATGATGCCGGCGATGGTCTCGACCGGAGTGTCGCCGGGGATGGCGATCATGTCCAGGCCAACGGAGCACACGCAGGTCATGGCCTCGAGCTTCTCGAGCGAAAGCGCGCCGGCCTCGACGGCGGCGATCATGCCGGCGTCCTCGGACACGGGGATAAAGGCGCCCGAGAGGCCGCCCACGCTGGAGCTGGCCATGACGCCGCCCTTCTTGACGGCATCGTTGAGCATGGCGAGCGCGCAGGTCGTGCCGGGGCCACCGCAGGTACCTACGCCGATGATCTCGAGGATGCGGGCAACGGAGTCGCCGATGGCAGGCGTGGGAGCCAGCGACAGGTCGACAATGCCCTTCTCGACACCCAGGCGATGGGCGGCCTCGCGGCTCATGAGCTCGCCGGCACGGGTGATCTTAAAGGCGGTCTGCTTAATCTTCTCGGCGACTTCCATCATCGATGCGGAATCGGGCAGCGTCTCCAGGGCTGCGGCCATAACGCCGGGGCCCGAGACGCCTACGTTGATGACGGCGTCGGCCTCGCCACCGCCGTGGACGGCGCCCGCCATAAACGGGGAGTCCTCGACCATGTTGGCAAAGCAGACAAACTTGGAGGCGCCAACGGAATCCTGGTCGGCCGTGAGTTTAGCGGCATCGATGATGGTCTGGGCGGCCATGAGCACGGCGTCCATGTTGATACCGGCGCGCAGGCTGGCGACGTTCACGCTGGAGCAGACGCGGCTCGTGGTAGCGAGCGCCTGGGGGATGGACTGGATGACGCGGCGGTCGGCGTCGCCGATGCCCTTCTGGACGAGCGCGGAGAAGCCGCCCAGGTAGTCGATGCCGAGCGTCTCAGCCGCGCGGTCGAGGGCATGCGCGATGGGGGTGAGGTCCTCATCCTTGCAGCACGCGGCGATCTGCGCCACCGGGGTGACGGAAACGCGCTTGTTGACGATGGGGATACCGTACTCGCGCTCGAGGTTCTCGGCGGTCTCGACCAGATGCTCAGCCGTGTGCGTCACGTGGTCGTAGATCTTCGTGCACATGCGGTCGAGGTTCTCGTCACCGCAACCCATGAGCGAAACACCCATGGTGATGGTCCTGATGTCGAGGTTCTGCTCCTCAACCATGCCGCGGGTTTCCGCGATTTCTGCGGGCGTGATCGCCATCCTTGCGCTCCTATCTGCCAAAACGAGCATAGTCTTATCTATTCTAACGTGCCGCACGTGCCAAGTGGCGCGTGCGGCACGTTTTGGTGCTCGGTTGTTTCCGTTGTGTTACTGCCCAAAGACCTCTTCGGCGATGCGAGCGCTTTCGGCGGCGTCCTTGGCGTAGTAGTCCGCGCCGATCTGCTTGGCGTATTCGGGGGTGAGTACGGCGCCACCCACGATGATCTTGACGCCCGGCACCTCAGTATGAAGCAGCTTGATGGTCTCCTCCATGGCGACGACTGTGGTAGTCATAAGCGCCGAGAGGCCGACGAGTTTGATGTCGCGCTCCTTGACGGTCTTGAGTACTTCCTGCGGATCGACGTCGCGACCCAGGTCAAAGACGGTGTAGCCGTAGTTGTCGAGCAGCATTTTGACGATGTTCTTGCCAATATCGTGGATGTCGCCCTTGACGGTGGCCACGCAGATTTTGCCCTTGTCGGCAATCTCGCCGGCGGGCATCAGGCGCTTGATGGTGTCGAAGCCCACGTGCGCGGCCTCGGCCGAGGCCATGAGCTGCGGCAAGAAGAACTTGCCCTGGTCAAAGAGGACGCCAACTTCGTCGAGGGCGGGGATAAAGTGATTGTTGATGAGGTCCATGGCGTCGTGGTCGGCCAGCAGGCGCTCGGTCTCGGCAGCGATCTCGCCTTTGCGGCCCGAGACGACCATGCGACGAATCGGGTCGTCGTTGCCGTCGGTGCCGGGGGCGCTTGCGGCAGGCGCGGCATCACTCGATGTGGCCTGAGCTGCTGCCGGGTTTGCGGCGATCTTATACGGATCGGTCCAGCCGGCGTAGCGCTCGATGTATCCGGTCGAGCCCTCGTCCTCAACGCTCAGGACGCGATAGCTGTAGACGGTGTCCATAAAGCGCTTGGAACCCGGGTTCATGATGGGGGCGTCCAGGCCCGCGCCAAAGGCGGCGGCCAAAAAGACCGAACCCAGCAGCGGGCGGGCAGGCAGGCCAAAGCTGATGTTCGACACGCCGAGTGCGCATTTGACGCCCAGACGCTCCTTGCACAGGGACATGGCGCGCAGGATCTGCTCAGCCTGGCGTTGATTGGTCGAGGCGGTCATGACCAGACAGTCGATGAGGATGCGGTCCGGTCCGATGCCGTAACGGGCAGCCTCGGCCACGATGCGCTCGGCGATGGCGAAGCGAGCCTCGGCGGTATCGGGGATGCCGCCTTCGTCGAGCGTAAGGCCGACAACGTTGGTGCCGTAGTGGGCGACCAGCGGAAAGATCTCATCCATGATCTGCTGCTTGCCATTGACCGAGTTGATGATGGGCTTGCCGGCGTAGCGGCGCACGGCGGCCTCGACGGCTGCGGGGTCGGTGGAGTCGATCTGCAGCGGCAGCAGCGTGGAGCCCTGGAGCTGCTCGGTGGCATGTTGGATGATCTTGACCTCGTCGATCTCGGGCAGGCCCACGTTAACGTCCAGGATGTCGGCGCCCTGTTCCTGCTGGCTGATGCCCTGGCTCACGACGTAGTCCAGGTCGCCGTCGCGCAGGGCCTGCTGCAGGCGCTTTTTGCCGGTGGGGTTGATGCGCTCGCCGATGACGGCGATCTTGTGGCCGTCGCAGGGAAGGTCCACGACCGTTTGGGCGCTCGTGACCGACATGCTGGGCTTGCGGCGGCGCGGGCTGGGCGTGTGGTTGTCGATAAGCGTGCGCAAGGCCGCCATGTGCGCCGGCGTGGTGCCGCAGCAACCGCCCACGACGCTCACACCGTCGGCGATCATGCCGGCGACGGCCTTGGCGTATTCGGGGGCCTGGATGTCAAAGACGGTATTGCCGTCGTCGTCCACATGGGGAAGTCCCGCGTTGGCCTGCACCATAATGGGCTTATCGGAAACGGTGAGCATACGTGCGGCGAGTCCTCGTAGCTCGGCCGGTCCCTGGCTGCAGTTGATGCCCAAAACGTCGGCGCCGATGGCATCGAGCGTGATGGCGGCAACCTCGGGACTCGTGCCCAGGAAGGTGCGGCCGTCTTCCTCGAAGGTCATGGTGGCAAAGACGGGCAGGTCGGAGTTCTCGCGGCAGGCGAGGACGGCCGCCTTGATCTCGGCCAGGTCGGTCATGGTCTCGATAATAAAGAGGTCCACACCCGCATCGACGCCGGCGCGCACTTCCTCGGCAAAGAGGTCGTAGGCCTCGTCGAAGCTGAGGGTACCCAGGGGGCGAAGCAGCGCGCCGATGGGGCCGATATCGCCGGCGACGTAGCGGGCGCCGGCCTCGCGGGCACAGGCGACAGCGGCGGCAAAGACATCTGCCACGGTGGCGGCACCGTCGAGCTTGTGGGCGTTGGCGCCAAAGGTGTTGGCGGTAATCACGTCGCAGCCGGCCTCGACATATTGACGTTGGATATCAGTGATAACCTGGGGTTCCTCAAAGTTGAGCAGCTCGGGCAGGGCGCCCGCCTTCATACCAGCGGCCTGCAACATGGTGCCCATACCGCCGTCGAACAGCAAGTGCCCCGTGCCCTCGATGGCGGCGCGCAGGCGATCGTCCTTAATGCGCAGATCGTCGATCGTGCGCGTCTTGTACGTGGCACCGTTGCGACGTGCGGCATCAACGGGTGCCGCCAATGCAGTGCCGTCAGAATCATGAGTGATAAGCGGAGTAAACATCGGGGGCTCCTAATGGCTGGAATAGCAGGTGGTGTGGGCGGCGCGGAAGCGGCAGTGTTCGCGCATGCGGCAGATATTGCAGGTGGGGCGGCTCTGGGCGTCGTGGACCTCGCCGTCGAATAGGCCGATCACCGCGGTCACGCTTTTGGTGGGCATGAGCAGGTTGGTGGGTGTGACGGTAAGCCCGATGAGCCGCGTGGCGTTGAGCGCATTGACGATCGAGCGCTGGGCCGAGAGCGGGCAGTCGCCATAGCCGGGACTAAAGCGCCAGTTGCCGGCGAGCCCGTGTGTGGCGGCGTCCGTCTTGACCTGCTGGTCCATTTGCTCAACGGCGGCTTCCACGTAAGCGGAGCACGCGGCGTCGAGCACGGCGCCCTCCAGGGGATGTTGGGCTCCCGTGGTGCGCAGGCGACGCTCGGCGTCCATGCCGAGGGTGCACGCCATGAGTGCGGCAAAGCGGGCGTCCTTAAGATGACGATAGATATCGCGACCTCGCAGCTCAACGTTGGTGCCAACCAGACGGATGCAAGGCTTGCCCTGCTCGTCCACGCCCGTGGCATCGATGGCAAATACGCGGCGCACGCCACGGGGCTCAATGTCCAGTTCCAGACGTTCAACGACAAGCTCAATACGTCGTGACAGTTCGGGCTCAATCTGCTGGCCGCCGTAACCCAGATACCGCAGCATCTCGGCACGGTCGACACGGGGATGGTGCGCAGCATCGACACGGTAAAGCGCCGGCGACGCAAGGTCGGCCGGCACTTCGACAGCGGTTGTATCGATGTGCGGTTTTTCCATTACCCCAGGCGCTCCATAATGGTCGCGGCGATCGCAGGACGGTTCATAGTGTACAGGTGCAGGCCGTCGGCGCCGTGCTCCTTGAGGTCGCAAAGCTGGCGGGCTGCATAATCTACACCAGCTGCCTGCAGGCTCTCGGGGTCATTCTCGTACTTGGCGAGAATCTTGATGACGGGGGAAGGCAGCGACGCGCCGCACATAAAGACCATGCGGCTGATCTGCGACTTGCCCATAAACGGCATGATGCCCGCGGTAATGGGCACGGTGATGCCGGCCTTGTCGGCAAGATCGCGAAAACGGTAGAAGCACTCGTTATCAAAGAAGAGCTGCGTCACAAAGAAGCTCGCGCCAGCGTCCTGTTTTTGCTTGAGGTGTTCGACCGAGAGGTTGAGATCCTCACAGGCAATGTGGCCCTCGGGGTAGGCTGCGGCGCCCACGCAAAAGCCGGCGTCGACGAGCTCGGGGATGAGGTCGCGGGCGTAGGCGTAGTCGGAGGCGGGCTTGTCGTCCTCGGTCGCGCCGGCGGGGAGATCGCCACGCAGGGCCAGGATGTTTTCCACGCCGGCGGTGCGATACTCGTCGATCTTGGCGGCGATATCGGCGTGCGAGCGGCCCACGCAGGTAAGGTGTGCCACCGAGGGCGTGTCGAATTCGCTCGTAATCATATGCGCGATGGGGGCGGTGGCGGCACCGTTGCCCGAGCCGCCAGCCGAGCAGGTGACCGAGACAAAGCTCGGCGAAAGCTTGCACAGATTGCCTGCCACTTCGCGAGCCGTGTCGAGGGTCAGCTCGCCCTTGGGCGGGAACATCTCAAACGAAACGGGTGCGGTGCCCTGGGATGCTGCCTGCTTAAAAACCTCGTCGACGCGCATATCGTGCTCCTCTAGATACGTAATAGTGTGATGTGTTGTAAGGATTCTACAGCACCACTGTGCCACGGTGGAGTTTCACTCGCTATTTGAGGATACCAATCAAAGATGCCTTGCTATCGGCTTTCTCTATAACAGAGCGGCTAATCTAGGCACGGACTATAAAGACTGGTATCTGATGCAAAATACCAGTTAATAGAGCTCCATCCCAAATTGACTACCCTTAAACCATGGGGAGAGGTCTGCAATTTATGCAGTTGATTGGCTGTTGAGGGTGGCAACGCCGCCTCGATAGGGTAACCTCATTGATTGGTTTCGCGACAGCAACATAACGGTAATGTCGCGGAAACACGGCGAGTCTAAGCTATGACTCGTTCGTTAGTAATCAACACCGCTTCTCACGCGGTGCCGATACGAAGGGAGTTCCGTATGGCCGAACTTACTGACCGCTTCGGGACCATGGTGTTCTCTGAGGAAGTCATGAAGGACTACCTCCCCAAGGACATTTGGAAGCGCCTTGCTGCAACCCTCGAGGGCGGTGAGCCGCTCGACCTGGATGTGGCCAACGCCGTTGCCCATGCCATGAAGGTCTGGGCCATCTCCAAGGGCGCGACGCACTATGCGCACTGGTTCCAGCCGCTTTCGGGCATTACTTCCGAGAAGCACGACAGCTTCCTCGAGCCCAACCACGACGGCACCGCCATTACCAAGTTTACGGGCAAGAACCTCATCCAGGGCGAGCCCGATGCCTCGAGCTTCCCCAACGGCGGCCTGCGTGCTACCTTCGAGGCCCGTGGCTACACCGCTTGGGACCCCACTAGCCCCGCCTTTATCAAGGACGATGTCCTGTGCATCCCCACGGCTTTCTGCTCCTACACGGGCGAGGCCCTGGACAAGAAGACCCCGCTGCTGCGTTCCATGACCGCGCTCTCGCGTGAGTCTAAGCGCGTTTTGGCGCTGTTCGGTAAGACCCCCAAGAAGGTCGTTCCTTCCGTGGGCGACGAGCAGGAGTACTTCCTGATCAAGAAGGACGCCTACCGCAAGCGCAAGGACCTGGTCATTACCGGCCGCACCCTCTTTGGTGCTGCTCCATGCAAGGGTCAGGAGCTCGAGGAGCACTACTTTGGCGCTATCCGCCCCACCGTCTCGGCCTACATGAAGGACTTGGACGATGAGCTGTGGGCGCTCGGCATTCCCGCCAAGACCAAGCACAACGAGGTTGCTCCCTGCCAGCATGAGCTCGCCCCCGTCTATGGCGAAGTCAACGAGGCCATCGACCAGAATCTGGTCATGATGGAGAAGATGAAGCTCATCGCCTCCCGCCACGACTTGGTCTGCCTGCTGCACGAGAAGCCCTTTGAGGGCATCAATGGTTCGGGCAAGCACAACAACTGGTCGCTTGGCACCGAGTCCGAGAATCTGCTCGATCCGGGCGACACTCCGCTCGACAACCTGCAGTTCATCGTCTTCCTCACCGCGGTGATCGAGGCCGTCGATAACTATCAGGAGCTCCTGCGTGCCTCCGTTGCCTCGGCCGGTAACGACCATCGTCTGGGCGCCAACGAGGCTCCTCCGGCGATTATGTCCATCTTCCTGGGCGACCAGCTTACCGAGGTCGTCGAGAAGATCATCGATGGCAAGGCTTCCGTCCATGCAACGCGCGGCGTGCTCGACTTGGGCGCCGATACTCTGCCCAAGCTGATGCAGGACAACACCGACCGCAACCGCACCTCCCCGTTTGCCTTCACTGGCAATAAGTTCGAGTTCCGTGCCTGCGGCTCCGAGCAGAACGTCTCCGACTCCAACCTGGTGCTCGATGCCGCCGTGGCCAAGTCGCTCAAGTCCTTCGCCGACGCACTCGAGGGTACGCCCGAGGATGAGTTCCAGGACGCTGCGCTCGAGTACTGCAAGAAGGTCCTGACCGACCACCAGCGCATCCTGTTCTCCGGTGACGGCTACTCCGACGAGTGGCCCGTTGAGGCCGAGAAGCGTGGTCTTGCCAACAACAAGACCACGGCCGACGCCCTGCCCGCCTTTGTTTCCGATAAGGCCATTGCGCTCTTTGAGGAGACGGGTGTCCTGACCAAGGCCGAGGCCCAGTGCCGCTACGACTGCAAACTCGAGAAGTACAACAAGCTCATGAACATCGAGGCCACCACGATGGTTCGCGAGGCGCGTCGTACCTATCGCCCGGTCATTACCGCCTATGCCACCAAGGTCGCTAAGGGCCTTGAGACTATTCGTGCCGCCGGTGCTGAGGCCGCCATGCAGTGCGAGCAGAACACGCTCAACAAGCTCTGCAACGGTATCACTGCCATCAACGACTCCATCAAGGCGCTCGACGTCGTGCATCAGAAGGCCGAGGCTCTCGATGGCCAGGAGCAGGCCAACGTGTACGCGCACGAGGTCGTTCCCGCTATGGATGCGCTGCGTGCCGCCGTGGACGCAATGGAGGAGATCGTGGCCGCCGACTACTGGCCGGTTCCGACCTACGACGACATCCTGTTCTACGTGTAGAGCGTAACTGACATATCGTCACGGTATTGAGCCGGGGTCCGCATCATGTGGGCCCCGGTTTTTGTTTGCGAAGGACGCTTAGGAGTCCGTTTTGCAACTGATTCGCCCACGTAATAAGGGGTCGTGGGCAAAAAACGTCAAATATGAGTACTGTCACAAGTCCTGTAGCATTATCTTTTTACAAAATATGCAGTATTACGCAACATATGTCCAAGTACTTAGCCGATAAACGTCTGCAATTTTCCGCCGTAGGACGCCTGACGGCTAAATCGCCTTCTGAAGGCATGAAATCGCTGTAACTAAAATGGTAACAGTACTCATATTTGCCATTTTTTGCCCGCTGGCTTTGCGATGATGCCGGGGTCCGCACCCTGCCGGGTTCGAATCCCGGCACATGGATAGCAAAAAGCCCGTCACCGCGGGGGTAACGGGCTTCTTAATTTAAATGGTGCCCCCAGCGGGATTCGAACCCGCGATATCCACCTTGAAAGGGTGGCGTCCTTGGCCGCTAGACGATGGGGACAGCGGGAAAGAGTATAGCAGACTTTTTTGCTGGCGCGTATATCGTTGGCAAACTGGAAAACCACCACAAAGGAGTAGGCTTCTATTCCGGTTTTCAAATATCTCAATCTGTAACATCTAGGCGGGCAAATCGGCTCTATCTGTTACAGATCGAGACAAAAGGCAGGCGTCGGGATGAACATCTCATTCTGTAACAGTAAGACGACTTTTAACGGTCTAGATGTTACAGATTGAGACAAACCGCTGGGACGGGTCAAAACCACCACAAAGGTGCCTGTCCCCTTTGTGGTGGTGAGGTGCTAGGGGAGGAGCTTCATGGCGGCGTCGTGGGCGGCGTGCTCGTAGGTGTCGTCGAGGGGCTTGAGCGGCAGCAGGGCGGCGGCCTGTGCATCGCCACGGTGCTCGAGGGCATGGGCGATCAGCCAGTCGGCGAGTTCGGGGTTTTTGGGCAGCGCCGGCCCGTGCAGGTACGTGCCGATGACGCCCTTGTAGATCAGGCCCTCAAAGCCATCGTCGCCGTTGTTGCCGGTGCCCGTGACGACGGACGTTCCGAGCGGCGTGGCATCGGCGTCCAAAAGCGTGCGGCCGCCATGGTTCTCGAATCCCACAAAGGGCTCAGGTGCCAGATCGGTTTTGACGGCTACGTTGCCGATCAGGCGATCGGAGCCACGTACGGTTTCGGCGGCAATGACGCCCAGGCCCTCGATGCGATCCTCACCCATATAGTACGAACGGCCGAGCAGCTGATAGCTGCCACAGATGGCAAGCAGCGAGCCGCCATCCTCAACATAGGCCGCGACCTTGTCTTTTTGGGCGAGCAGCTCGTGTGCCACGGCTAGCTGGTCGCGGTCGGAGCCGCCACCCATCATGACGATGTCGGCATCGGTCAAATCAAGCGTTTCGCCCATACGGACCTCGTCCACGCGCACGGGAATGCCGCGCCAGACGCAGCGGCGCTCGAGCGCGATAACATTGCCGCCGTCGCCGTAGAGGTTAAGGGCATCGGGATACAGGTAGACGATGCGCAGCGGGCGCGAAAGCTCGACTGGCGCGATACCGACAGAAAGAGCGCTGCCGTCGGCACGGGCTACGGCGCGCCCAGCAACAGCGTCGGCGGTGGCGCCTTTCAGCCCGTCGAGCTCCTTGACCAGCGGCGGGAAGGCCGTGTAGTTGGCGACGGCGTAGAAGGTGTCATCGGCGGCCTCGTCTGCCACGGCGCCAATTGCCTGCGCGACGTCCGAGATAATCGCGGCATCGATGCCGGCGTACTTGAGGCGCACCTGCATGTCGTGCGCGCGCGTGCCGCCGGCAAAGGCGACAAGTCCCGGCGTGTTGGCGATGCGCTCAAAGTCGACGTCGTAGATCCACGAAACATCGTGGCCGTCGGCGTCGTTGTCGTTAAGGAAGAAAGCGCAGAGTCTGCCGCCCGCCGTCTTAATGGATTGGATCTGTCGATCGAAGCCCACGGGATTCTTGGCCAGGTTTGCCTCGACGGTGCGGCCGGCGATATCCCAGCGCCCCATACGACCACCGGCGGGCACATAGGCATCGAGCGTAGGCTGTAGAAGCGCCGTGTCCACGCCCAACTCGTGCGCGGTAAAGAAGGCGGCGGCAACGTTGTAGACCATGTACAGGCCGTTGTAGCGCGTGGCGATGTGCGTTGTGGGTGCGTCGGTATCGGGTCCAAAGTTCAGGTCAAAGCCGTAGCCGTTGCAGGTGAGCTCAACGTCCGTCACGCGACGGAGCAGCGCGGGACGACTCCAGCCGCACGAAGGACAATGATAGGCTCCGAGCTGGCCGTACTGCACATAGTCGTACTCCAGCGGCGCGTTGCACTGCGAGCAAAAACGCGAGTCACTAATGCGATCGGACTCGGTGCCCGTGGCGCCGTCGATGCCAAAGGCGATGCTCATGTTGGGGACGCGCGCGGCGATCGAGGCGCACAGCGGATCGTCGGCGTTATAGATGAGCGTCGTTGCCGGCGAAAGCTCCAGTGCGTGGGCGATGACGTCCTGGGTGTGGTCGATCTCGCCGTAGCGGTCCAGCTGGTCGCGGAACAGGTTGAGCAGCACGAAGTACGTCGGCTTGAGCTTGGGCAGAACGCGTACGGTGTAAAGCTCATCGCACTCAAAAACGCCCACGCGCTTGCCACCGGCTCGCTTGAGGCCGCTGCGCGCCTCGAGCAGTGCGCCCACCACGCCCGGCTCCATGTTGTTGCCGGCGCGGTTGCATACCACGGTGGCGCCGCTGGCGGCAACGGCGTCGGCGATGAGGTTGGAGGTGGTGGTCTTGCCGTTGGTGCCGGTGATCACCACGCTGCGGTCGACAAGGGCAGCGAGGTCGCTCAGCAACTCGGGGTCGATCTTCATGGCGATGCGGCCGGGAAGCACGCCACCCTGGCGCTTAAGGACGGAGCGCAGCCCCCAGCGAGCGATATCGCTCGAGGTGCAGGCAAGAGATGAGCGGAGGTTCATGAAACCGTTCCTAACGTAAACGACATGGTCGGGTCGAGTGCGTCACTAAAAACCGTAGCGGCGCGCAAATTCCTGGGCAAGCTGCGACACGTCTTCGCAGGCATTGGCCCAGGGGGCAAAGTCGGGAGTGTCCGAGATAATACCGTCCGCTTCCCAAACGGCCTGGTGCGAAAGATCCCAGGGATCGTGTGGCTCGGGCCGGCAGGGAAGGTACGGTGTCTGGTACATGGGGTTCAGTAAGAAGAACGCACCGCCCTCGCAACGGTTGGCAAACTCACGCAGCGCGCGTGTCGCCGGGCGCATCTTGTTTGTTTTGAACAGCAGAATCGTGCGGGCGAGCAGATACCAAGGAGAGTTCTCGAGCGCGTCAGCCCCGATCTCTTCCTCGAGCTGGTGGGCCAGGGCAAAAAAGCCGTCCTGGTCTTCCAGGCGAGCGAGGGCGAGCAACACGGTGCCTGCGGCTCGGGTGGGGTAGCCTTCCGCCTTAAGAACACGGCGGGCGTAGTTGGCGGCAGCACGGTAGCGAGCGCTCGCCATGCACAGCTGCGAGATGGCCTCGAGTGTGTGAAGCCACCCGATAAGAGCCGGCTCGCTCACGGTGAGCTCTGCCGCCGTCACACCGTCCGTCAAAACCTTATTGGCCCAGTAGTGCGGGGCTTCCATGTCGAACCCGGGCACGCTTTGCTGCAGGTAATCGGTTGTGGTCGCCTCGAGCTTCATCAGGTCGCCCAGGCAGGCGTCAACGGGCGTGTCAGCCAGGATGATGGCGAGCAGCTGGGCATCGAGGACATACGCATCGACGCGGACAATCTTGAGCAGCTCATCGCGCATGTCGTCGAACAGACGATTGCGCGTCTGCTCGAATTCCTCGTCGCTGCCCATGTCCTCGATGCGATGGAGCTCGTCGAGCAGGTGGCGATGAACACCGGCGTAGGACAGCAGCGCCTGGGCATGCTCGGACTGCGCATACTTTTGGGGATTCGCGCTAATGTCGTTATGGACAAGCTCGCGTGCTGCATCGGTGAGCTCGGGGTGCGACGCCAGATAGGTGCGCTCCAGGTAGGCGGGGATGTAGACGCTCGGATCCATTAGAGGTCTCCTCCCTTAAACGGCAAACCCTGCTCGGCCGCCCGCAGTATGCGCTCATCGATTTGGGAACGCACGATATCGTTGGTGGCGACCCAGGCGGCAAAACTGGCGTTGTCGGGGGCGCCCAGGCCCTCTTGCAGTACCGGCGTCGCCTCGGACAGCGCAAGGACAAGTTCGTCGGTGGAGCCCACACTCACATTGACGCGGGCATAGACGCCATCGGGAAACTCGGTTTGGAAGTAGAGCGCCTCGGCTGCGTGCGGGCACGAACGCACAAGGATACGCAGGTAGTGTTCGGCACCCCCGTAGTCCAGCTCGCGCCAGGCAGCGCTCATCAGCGCGATGAGCGTCCACGGGTCCAAGTCACGCTCCGCATCTTTGGGGCGGCGGCGCAGCGGGGTATTCGCGAGGTACGGCACGGAGTGAGCGGAGCGAAAGCGCTTGAGCTCCTCGGCGGGGTATTCGAGCTTTGCCATAGCGAGCATCGCGGTGTGGCGGACACCAGCGGGGTCGTTGGGCGCAAAGTCCAAGCTGCGATTCGCGGCTTCGAGCGACATGCGGTAGCGTCCGCTAATGAGCGCGCGCGATGCCAAGGCGGCAAGCCAGCGCAGGTAGGGGCGGCGCATAAGGTCGCCTGCGGCCTCACGCTCGTAGGGGTCCTGCGCCGAGGCGGTCTTGAGCGCCAGATCGTGCTCCACCTCGTCGCACTTGGACACCAGATACTGCACGTATTCCTCGTTGGAGCCGGCGGTGAGGGCGGTCAGCATGCGCTGAGCGTCCCAGTTGGTCGGGTCGAGCGCGGCTGCCTCGCGGAGCATGTTCTCGGCAGCTGCCTCTTCTTGCTCTGCCTGGGTATCGTCAGGGATAAAGGGAATGCGGTAGTCGACAGCCTCGACCACCTTGGCAATGAGGTGCCCGGCGCGGTCGCGGTCGTGCACGATGAGCGGTGCGGGGTTGCGGGTGAATTGTTCCATCAGACGCTCTACGGCGGCACCGTCGGTGAGCGGGATATTGTCGCGGCGCAAGGCCTCAAGAACGAGGCGATGGCAATCCTCTTGAATGGGATCGAATGCCATGGGGCCTCCTTTGCTGCAGTTAGGGTTCAAATGTTTCTATATAAGGTTCTAGTTTACCCGCATGTGGCACACCGGGGGTGCCGCACTTGGACTTGCACCTTTGCACCACGAAGACGGATGTCGCACAAATGTCGGCACCTTGGACGACCGAGTGGTATCACGGTGCCGCAAACGGTCGATTTTTGGCGGCGAACGGTGCATATTTTGGAGGGGCACGGTCCTGCCCGGGATATGTAGTCAACCTTGATAAAACGTTTGCCCAGCTTGGGAGTATGAATGCCGCACAAGGGTCTTCAGGGATAGAAAAAACGTTTCATCATTGGCGGCTTTAGGTGAATAACTGACCAACCAGAACGGTAAAATAGTGTTTGTCTGAGCGTTGAGACGTTTAGACATCGCGCATTGTCATCGCCGGCAACGCGCAAAATGGTCCTAACGGAGCCAATCGGGTGCTCCGTTATATACGCAAGTCTAAGAGGGGCTTGTTTAGGAGGCACAGTATGGGACGTTTTACCAATCCTCGCGATCTGTACTTTGGTGAGGGCGCTCGCCACGAGGTGAAGAACCTCAAGGGTAAGAAGGCCATCATCGTTTCTGGCGGCAGCTCTATGCGCCGCGGCGGGTTCCTGCAGGACGTTGAGGCCGACCTCAAAGAGGCCGGCATGGAGGTCAAGCTGTTCGAGGGCGTCGAGTCCGATCCCTCCATCGAGACCGTCATGAAGGGCGCAGCCGCTATGCGCGACTTCGAGCCCGACTGGATCGTTGCTATCGGCGGCGGTTCGCCCATCGATGCCGCTAAGGCCATGTGGGTCTTCTACGAGTATCCCGAGGAGTCCTTCGACAACATCATCCAGCCGTTCAGCTTCCCCGAGCTGCGTCAGAAGGCTCATTTCTGCGCCATCTCCTCTACCTCCGGCACCGCTACCGAGGTCACCGCGTTCTCCGTCATTACCGACTACGCCAAGGGCATCAAGTACCCGCTGGCCGACTTCAACATCACCCCTGATGTCGCCATCGTCGACCCCGAGCTCACCTACACCATGCCCGCCAAGCTGTGCGCTCACACCGGCATGGATGCTCTGACCCACTGCATGGAGGCCTACGTTTCCACCTGCGCCTCTATGTTCACCGACGCCAACGCCCTGCACGGCATCCGCGAGATCGTCGAGTGGCTGCCCAAGTCCTATGCTGGCGACCATGAGGCCCGTCAGCACATGCACGAGGCTCAGTGCATCGCCGGTATCGCCTTCTCCTCGGGCCTGCTCGGCATCGTTCACTCCATGGCTCACAAGACCGGTGCTGCCTTCGAGAACGGCCACATCATCCACGGTGCTGCTAACGCCATGTACCTGGGCAAGGTCATCCAGTGGAACTCCAAGGACCCGCGTGCTGCCGAGCGTTACGCTTACGTGGCCAAGGAGATCCTGCACCTTCCCGGCGAGACCAACGAGGAGCTCATCGCTGCGCTCGTTCAGAAGATTCGCGACCTCAACGACCAGCTCAACATTCCGCAGTCCATCAAGGATTACGCGAATGGTGGCGTGAAGGTCGACGCCGAGAACCCGCAGATGGTTTCCGAGGAGGAGTTCCTCGCCAAGCTGCCCGAGATCGCCGCGAACGCCGAGCAGGACGCCTGCACGCCCGAGAACCCGCGTGAGACCAAGGCTGCTGACTTTGAGAAGATCCTCAAGGCCTGCTACTACGACACCGACATCGATTTCTAATCGACTCTTGTTATCGTAACGAGGGGCTCCGCACGTATCTGTACGGAGCCCCTTTCTTTTTTAGAGAATGGGATAGTTATGGCTGCAATTTTCAATAGCCCCAGCAAGTACATCCAGGGTCCGGACGAGCTCGCCAAGCTCGGCTCCTATGTCGAGCCGCTCGGCGCTAAGGCCCTCGTCATCGTGACGCCTTCGGGCAAGAAGCGCGTCGGTGCCAAGATCGAGGGCGGCTTTGCCGAGGCTAAGGCCGAGCTGCTGTTTGAGGACTTTAACGGCGAGTGCTCCAAGGGCGAGGTCGATCGCCTGGTTGCGCTCGCTCGCGACAACGGTTGCGACATCATCGTCGGTGTCGGTGGCGGCAAGATCCTCGACACCGCGAAGGCCGTCGCCTATTACCTGGAGTCCCCGGTTATCATTTGTCCCACCATTGCTTCGACCGATGCACCGTGTTCGGCGCTTTCGGTGCTTTATACCGATGACGGCCAGTTCGATAAATATCTCTTCCTTAAGGCAAACCCCAACATTGTCCTGATGGATACGACGGTTATCGCGGCGAGCCCGGTGCGCTTGACGGTTTCCGGTATGGGCGATGCGCTCGCAACCTACTTTGAGGCTCAGGCGACGCACGATGCCGACGGTGGCACTTGCGCCGGCGGTAAGGGCGGAATGGCCGGCCTGGCGCTCGCCAAGCTCTGCTATGAGACGCTCATGGCCGATGGCGTCAAGGCCAAGGTCGCGCTGGAGAAGGGGGCGCTGACGCCTGCCGTCGAGCACATCATTGAGGCCAATACGCTGCTTTCGGGCATTGGCTTTGAGAGCTCGGGCCTTGCTGCTGCTCATGCCATCCACAATGGCCTGACGATGCTGCCCGAGTGCCATGGCATGTATCACGGCGAGAAGGTCGCCTTTGGCACCATCGTCCAGCTGGTACTCGAGGATGCTCCGACTGAGAAACTCGAGGAAGTCTTGGGCTTCTGCATTGAGCTGGGCCTGCCGGTCACGATGAAGGAACTTGGCGTTGCAGAGCTTACGCGCGAGCAGGCCATGATTGTTGCCGAGGCCGCCTGCGCACCCGATGACACCATGTGCAACATGCCCTTTGAGGTGACGCCCGAGATGGTCGCAAACGCCATCCTGGGTGCCGACGCGCTGGGCCACTACTATCTCATGGATGAGTAAATCAAGCTAAGGAAGGGGCAAAGCCAGCAGATGACTTTGCCCCTTTTTGCTATGGTGCAAAGGGGTCAGGGTACTTTGCACCAATCGTTGTTTGATGAAGGGTGGATTCTCGTATGGCGCTTCCTATGGTTTACGGCGGTCCCGGCCGGTATGTTCAGGGGCCGGGCGAACTGTCGCGTCAGGGCAGGTATTTGTCATGGTTGGGATGCGCTGCCTATGTCTTGTTTGACCAGGGCACCGAGGATCGGCTGTGCAGGCAGATCGTCGATGGATTTCTGGACGACGATCTGAGTGAGCCGTTCTTTAAGATTTATGACGGTCCGTGTACGGAAGGGGCCGTTGTCGAAATGGCTAAGGAAGCCCAGGCTGAGTATTGCGACATGGTGGTGGGTATTGGCGGCGGCAAGATGCTCGATATCGCCAAGGCCGTTGCGTTTTATGCCGAGTTGCCGTTGTGCGTATGTCCCACGGCGGCGTCGATGGACGGTCCGTGCAGCGCGATTTCGGTGCTGTATCACGAGGACGGGTCGTTCGACCGCTACCTGATGCTCGAGAAGAATCCAGACTTGGTCGTGGTCGATACCAACGTGGTCGCGGCGGCCCCGCTGCGTATGACGGTCGCTGGTATGGGCGATGCGCTGGCAACGTATTTCGAGGCGCGTTCGTGCGCCGCGGCGCACGGCGCCAACGAGCACGGTGGCGCGCCGGGACACTTGGCCTTGGTTGCGGCTCGTGCCTGCTATGACACACTCATGGAGTGCGGCGTCGCTGCCAAGCGCGATCTCAAAAAGGGCCGTACATCGCCAGCGGTTGAGCGCCTGATCGAGTGCAATATTCTGCTCTCGGGTGTTGGCTTTGAGAGTGGTGGCCTAGCGCTTGCCCATGCCATAGCCAACGGCCTGACGATTCTGCCCGAGTGCAAGGCCATGCATGGTGAGGCCGTGGCATTTGGCCTGGTGGTGCAGCTGCGCCTGGAGCGTGCGCCCGAGCTTAATCAGGTGCTCGAGTTTTGCCGGCGCGTCGGTCTGCCGACGACGCTCGAGGAGCTGGGCCTTGACGAGATTTCCGATGCCGACCTGATGAGCGTTGCGGATGCGGCCTTTAGAAACGAGCGTAACATGGCCAACGAGCAGGTCAAGGTGACCGAACAGAAGCTCGTGCAGCTCATGCGCGAGGCATAGCTAGGCGCTTGATCGACCTTGTGCAATCGAGGCGGCGATAGGCATAGGCTATTTGCCTCAAAGGTGCGCCGCGTGTAATTTGCCCGAGGCGTGGGCCGATAGCGTATCATTATCTCTTGCTTGTTTGCACCGCTCAGGGAGGGGCCGCGCATGGCGCAGGAACACGATCTGTTTGATGACATTATCGAGATCAGCAAGGGTTTCGACTTTCTTAAAAACCCGCTTGGCGGCGTGACCGATGCACTCGATCCGTCGGCGCCGCAGTGGAATCCTGCCGACTACAAGGAGCGCCCGCGCGGCAACACCATTCCGTGCTTGACCTGCAAAAACGAAAAGAGCGGCTGCACCGCGTGCATGGACGTGTGCCCGGTCAACGCTATCGAGGTCGAGGAAGACGCCATCGAGATCCTCGACTCCTGTCGCAAGTGCGGCCTGTGCGCCGCTGCCTGTCCGACCGAGGCGATCATCTCGCCGCGTCTGGCGCCCAAAAACCTGTATGACGATATTGTCTCGGCGGCTACGAGCCACGAGACCGCCTACGTCACCTGCACGCGCGCCCTCAAGCGCATGCCGCGCGAGAACGAGGCCGTCGTTGCCTGCGTGGGCGATATTACGGCCGAGACCTGGTTCTCGGTACTGGCGGACTATCCCAACGTGAGTGTGTACCTGCCGTTGGGCGTGTGCGATAAATGCCGCAACACCGGCGGCGAGGACATTCTGGGCGAGGCGATTGCGAAGGCCGAGGAGTGGTCTGGCACGGGTATGGGCCTGGAGGTCGACCCCAAGAGCCTCAAGTGCCATAAGCGCCGCGAGTACGAGCGCAAGGAGTACATGGAAAAGATTGCTCGCACCACGGGCCTGACGGTGACCAAGCTCAACCCGGCGACGGCGGCGCTGGCCTCGGTGACGCAAAAGCTCAAGGCCCATCGCCATCAGATTACCCAGCTGGAGCGCACGCTCAACACCATGTGCGGCACCACGACGACCAAGCGTCGACGTTCGCTCACGCACGGGCGGCAGCTGGTGCTCTCGACGCTGCAAAACCACCCCGAGCTTGCCCAGAACATGCAGGTGAGCACGCCGGAATGCGATTTTGACAAGTGCACGTCGTGCGGTGAGTGCGTCAACGTGTGCCCCACGTTCGCCTGCGATTTGGTGGGAAGCGGCCGCTTTGCACTGGAGTCCACGTATTGCCTAGGTTGCGGAGCCTGCGTCAAGGTGTGTCCCGAGCATGCGCTCAAACTTGTTGAACACGATGCGTCCAACTTGGTCGTCGTCGATCCCGAAGCCGAGGAAAAGGCCGCCCAGAAGGCGAAGGCTCACGAAGAAGCTGAGAAGGTCAAGGCCGAAGCAAAGGCCAAGCTCGACAAGATGCTCGATCAGGTGGAGAAGCTCGCGGACTAGCCAGCGACCCCAATTTTTGCTTCATTTGCGCCGCCGCGGTGTCCGGATTCGCCCGGATGCTGCGGCGGCGCTATACTTATGCAGTTTGAAGTACCTGTACCAAAAGGAGCTGTCGTGTCCCTTTCCATCGGTATCGTGGGCCTGCCCAACGTGGGCAAGTCGACGCTGTTCACCGCGCTTACCAAAAAGACCGGCCTTGCCGCCAACTACCCGTTTGCCACGATCGACCCCAACGTGGGCATCGTCGATGTGCCCGATAGCCGCCTGCAAAAGCTCGCCGACATCGTCAACCCCGGCCGCATTGTGCCGGCTACGGTCGAGTTTGTCGACATCGCGGGCCTGGTGAAGGGTGCCAACGAGGGCGAGGGCCTGGGCAACCAGTTCTTGGCAAACATCCGCGAGACCGACGCCATCTGCGAGGTCGTGCGCTACTTTAAGGACCCCAACGTCATGCGTGAGGTGGGCCGCACGGGCGAGTTCGTCGATCCCGCCGGCGATGCCGACACCATCATGACCGAGCTCATCCTGGCCGACATGGGCACACTCGAGAAGCAGCTGCCTAAGCTCGAGAAGGAGGCCAAGCGCGACAAGGAGCTCATGCCCAAGTTCGAGGTCGCCAAGCGCCTACTCGCCTGGCTCAACGAGGGTAAGCGCGCCGCATCTATGGAGATGACCGACGAGGAGCGTGCCGCCGCCAAGGGCCTGTTCCTGCTCACCATGAAGCCCATCCTGTACGTGGCCAACGTGGACGAGGATATGCTCAACGACGACCTGGCGCCCATCGATGGTGTCAAGCCGCTGCCCATCTGCGCCAAGATCGAAGCCGAGCTTTCCGAGCTCGACCCCGAGGACGCCGCCGACTACCTGGAGAGCCTGGGCCTGGAGCAGCCCGGTCTGGACGTGCTCGCGCAGGCAGCCTACAAGCTGCTCGGCCTGCAGTCGTTCTTTACGGCCGGCGAGATGGAGGTCAAGGCCTGGACGGTTCGTCAGGGCGCGACCGCCCCGCAGGCCGCCGGTGTCATCCACACCGACTTTGAGCGTGGCTTTATTAAGGCCGAGGTCATTGGCTACGACGACTACATCGAGCTCGGCGGCGAGCAGGGCGCTAAGGCTGCCGGCAAGCTACGCATTGAGGGCAAGGACTATGTTATGGCCGATGGCGACGTCGTGCACTTCCGCTTTAATGTGTAAGGACGACGCGCATGTTTAAATATGGCAAAAAAGCTGGCTACATGGGTATTGCGCTGCTCGTACTTGCGGTGATTCCGCTGGCGGTTGCAGCGTTTGTTATCCCCAACATTGGCCCCGAGGTGGCAACGAAGTTTAACGCAGCCGGCGAGGTGACGCGCTGGGGCAAGAGCTACGAGCTGCTGGCACTGCCGGTGCTCAACCTACTGCTGAGCGTGGCGACGTACTTTACGGCGGGACGCCAGGCTAAAAACAATGATGACTCCGCCGCCATGGCGCGCATCGTGTGCGAGCGCTACCTGCGCAACGGCTGCATCACGGGTGTGTTCCTCAACGTGATCAACGTTTACTTTATGTACTCGGCGATTACCGGAACGGGCTTTGGCTTTGGTTTCTAGCTTGTCCTTTTAGGCAACGAGCCTGCACGCATATTCAATGGCTGCTGCGAGGCCGCCGCTCGATCGTGGTTTAAAGACCATGTCGGCGGCGGCCTCGTTTTCGTATCCGGCGCCGCGAAGGGCAAGTGCGATACCGGCTTCCAGGAGAAGGGGCAGACCGCGTTGGCTGGTTGCGATCACGGCAGCCTGATTGAGCGAGCAGCTGTGCGCCTGGCATTGGATAGCAAGTTCACCTTGCGCCGGGCAAGGGACCAGAACGGCGGCGACGCGACTTGATAGCAATGCAAATGCTGTGCGCTCATCGGGCGAAAGGCATTCTGCTTCAACGACGACGAGCTTGAGCGGTGCGCTGTTTGTGCGAAGCGTGGCTCGGTACATGCGGACCGAAGAACCCGACATAGAAAACTCCTGTGTATTCGGCAAAACGTAAACTATAGTTTACGTTTATGTTCGGCTCCATTTCAAACTCGGCTGCATGGACGAACGTGCGAAACAGATTCTTGGCAGGCGGGTCGAAGAGACACGCAGAGACCTTGGTATCTCCAAGGTTGATTTTTGTGTGGCAACAGGAATCAGCCGACCCTACCTCGACCGAATCGAAGATGGGACGGCAAATTTCACGCTCAGGGTTCTATTTAAGATCGCGCCCGCACTCGGCATGACGGTGTCAGAGCTTCTCGAGGGCATTGAATAGAAGATGCCTATTGACCGGTGGTTACACCATCGGGATGCGGTCGTGGTTGACTTGGCTGTAGAACAGGCGCTGAATCTCGGCTGCATCACGTGACTGGCCGAGTGCCCACATGGTTTTGGCCACGAGCGTCTCGGTGGTCATATCGTCGCCGCGCAAAATACCCGGATGATCGGCGTAGGCACGGCCGACCTCATAAACGCCCAGATCGAGGCCCTCTTCGGGGACCTGCGTGGTCATAACGACGGTGCGGCCCGAATCGACCCAGCGGAAAATCGCCTCTTGGAACGACTCGCCTGACTCACCAAACTCGGGGATACCGCCAATGCCAAAGGTCTCCAGAATCACGGCATCGTAGCTATCGGCAAGGGCGTCGAGGATGCCCGGGTTTACGCCGGGCGTAAGCTTGAGTACAAATACGCGCGGGTCGATGCTGTCGTAGAAACGCACCGGGTTTTCGCCCTGATGCGTGCCGTGAAGCCCATTGCGCACGATGCGGTCGTTGCGGATATAGGCAATGGGCGGATAGTTGACGCTAATGAACGCATTGAAGCTCATCGTGCGCTGCTTGCGGGCGCGCGTGCCGGCAATGGCGACGCCGCCAAACACGATCGAGACGTCGTGCGAGTGTTCGTCGAGCGCATAGAGCAAGCTTTGATACAGATTGAGCTTGGCGTCGGTAAAGGGGTTGCCCATGGGCTTTTGCGAGCCGGTGAGCACGATGGGCTTGGGGCTGTCCTGAATCAGGTAGGAAAGCGCTGCCGCGGTGTAGCTCATGGTGTCGGTGCCGTGCAGAATCACGAAGCCGTCGTGGTCGGCATAACCCTCGACGATGACGTCGCGGATACGCATCCAGTCACTGGGGCGCATATTGGTGCTGTCGATGTTCATGGGCTGCACGACGTCGAGCTCGCAGAGGCCCGAGATCTCGGGGACGCTCTGGGCGAGTTCCTCACCGGTCAGGGCGGGGGAGAGGCCGTTGCCGTCCTCGGTCGATGCGATGGTGCCGCCCGTGGCGATGAGAAGGATGCGCTTCATGCTGGTATTCCTATCGTATTTGCCGCCGCAGAGGCGGAGTCGTTCGGCAGTATTGTGGCACAGGGCATCCAATGTTCAAACGTATTACATCATCTGTAACGTCTGGTAACACTTCAATTGTTGTTAAATAGGGGCCCAGATCGTGCGTTTGCCGTGCGCTGATGGCTGCGAGGGACGAGAAACCCCATATAACGTGTACACTATGAAAGTTATTTTCGTTCATTCACGCGGGTGGGCACCGGCTCCCCGCCAACAAGAGGGGGAACCATGGATCAAAAGGCTTCCGCAAAGGTCCTCGTACTCGACTTTGGTGCGCAGTACGGTCAGCTCATTGCCCGTCGCGTCCGCGACCTCAACGTGTATTCCGAGATTGTCCCCTGCGACATCTCGGCCGACGAGATTCGCGAGATGAACGCCTCTGCGCTCATCCTTTCTGGCGGCCCGGCCTCCGTGTATGCCGAGGACGCTCCGTCCATCGACCCCGCCATCTTTGACCTGGGCCTTCCCGTCCTGGGCTTTTGCTACGGCCATCAGATCACGGCCGTGACGCTCGGCGGCAAGGTCGGTCACTCCGAGGTGGGCGAGTACGGCCGCGCCACCATCACGCGCACGGCTGGCGCCAAGCTTTTTAACTCCACGCCCATGGAGCAGACCGTGTGGATGAGCCATCGCGACGCCGTTTCCGAGGTGCCCGAGGGCTTTACCGTTACCGCCAGCACCGACGTGTGCCCGGTTGCCGCCATGGAGTGCCCCGAGCGCAAAATCTTCACCACGCAGTTCCACCCCGAGGTCAAGCACTCCGAGTACGGTCAGCAGCTGCTGAGCAACTTCCTGTTTGAGATCTGCGGCCTGGAGCCCAACTGGAGCATGGACAACCTGGTCGAGACCATGACGGCCGAGTTCCGCGAGAAAGTCGGTGACGACCGCGTGATTCTGGCTCTGTCCGGTGGCGTCGACTCCTCCGTCGTGGCCGCGCTGGGCGCCCGCGCTGTGGGCAAGCAGATGACGTGCGTCTTCATCAACCACGGCCTGCTGCGCAAGGGCGAGCCCGAGCAGGTGGAGGAGGTCTTCACCAAGCAGTTCGACGTCGACTTTATCCACGTCCACGCCGAGGACCGCTATGCCGAGCTTCTGGCCGGCGTGACCGAGCCCGAGCAGAAGCGCCGCATCATCGGTACGCAGTTCTGGAAAGAGTTCTTCGCCGTGGCGCAGCAGCTCGAGACCGATGGCAAGCCGGTCAAGTATCTGGCTCAGGGCACCATCTACCCCGACATCATCGAGTCCGGCGCTCGCAAGACGGGCGGCAAGACGGCCACCATCAAGAGCCATCACAACCTGATCCCGTTCCCCGAGGGCGTGCACTTCGACCTTATTGAGCCGCTCGACCACTTCTTTAAGGACGAGGTCCGCGCGCTTGGTCTGGCGCTCGGACTGCCGGGTCACATCGTGTTCCGCCAGCCTTTCCCGGGCCCGGGTCTTGCCATCCGCATCATCGGCGCGGTCGACAAGGAGAAGCTCGAGATCCTCAAGAACGCTGACGCTATCGTGCGCGAGGAGCTCGACGCCTACAACCAGCGTCTGTTTGAGCAGACTGGCGAGCGCAACTCCGAGCACAGCTGCTGGCAGTATTTCGCGGTCCTGCCCGACATCAAGTCCGTCGGTGTTATGGGCGACGAGCGCACCTATCAGCGCCCGATCATCCTGCGTGCCGTCGAGTCCAGCGATGCCATGACCGCCGACTGGGCCAAGCTGCCCTACGACGTGCTGGCCCGCATTTCCGGCCGCATCGTGGCCGAGGTTCCCGGCGCCAACCGCGTGTGCTACGACATCACGTCCAAGCCGCCCGCGACCATCGAGTGGGAGTAAACGATATTCGTTGATTTCAAGCCTCTGACCTGCGAAAACAGGTCGGGGGCTTCTTATTTTGCAACCTCTGTGCAACCTTTGCGGTTTCGCGCCCCGTGAACAGGGGACGTAGCACTGTTCACGTCTGGGCCCATATCCGCACCGATCATTGCCCGCGCTGCTTCTGCTTGCGCTTCAGCTTCCGCTGCTCGAGGCACGTCGCCCGGTGTTCCTCGCCAGAGGAGAGCTGGCCGTTCCTTGCGAAACCGCGAGGCCACCTATATCCGCTTGCTGCGGGCTTGCTTGAACCAGTTCCTTTTGAAAGAGCCTATACCTCCGAAGAACTTGTTGTACGTCTCACCGTCCTCCTTGGCCTCGTACTTGACCAAGGCAAGTTCGATAGTACAGAGGTAATCCGCCACTTGCTCGAGGCGGTAGTCGGTCATCGAGGTCTTGCGGCGTCGGACGACCCCTTTTGAGAGGACCTTGCCCACCGAGTCGTCTCGCCCGCGGAACAGAAGGAGCGCATCCTCGCGACCTTCGGCGACCTGTGCTGCGAGATGGAGGGCTGCACCATCGTGCAGGGCCCTTTCCAAAGCGAAGTGTCGAGCCGAAGTGTTGAGCGTCGGCCCTGAATGTTCAATGGCCGTTGTTTTCTGCCCCTCAAGTGGTGAACTTCTCCTCGGGGCTGTTGATTCCCCCACGCGCCCCCTTCCGTTCTCTGTGTTCCCCTTATACTCCTTGTACAAGGAGGTAAGAAGTCATGGACAAGACCGCACAGGACAGCTTGGCAAAGAAGCCCGTCGACATGAGGGACAGGATTCTCGAGCATCTCGAGGCCCTCACCTCTGCCGTCTCGCTCGACGACCTTGCCCGTCTGTCCACCTCCGACATCGCCGAGACGCTCATCATCTCCAGGAGTCTGGCGAGCCAGTACCTCAACGACCTTGTTCGCGCCGGCCTTGTGGTTAAGGTGGCGGGCAGGCCTGTCCGTTATTTTCATCGCCGCGCGTTCCAGAAGCGTTTTCAGGTAAAGCTCTCTGCAAGCGAGTACGCCTCGCTCGCCGACCTCATCCAGGCGACGGGAATCGCCGATCACCGTGACTTCGCGCGTGCCGTGGGCTTTGACCTGAGCCTCAGCTCCGTTGTCGAGCAGTGCAAGGCTGCGGTTCAGTACCCTCCGTTCGGCCTGCCCATCCTCTTGAGCGGCGGCGTGGGTGTCGGCAAGTCTTTTCTTTCTCGTCTTGTGTACGAGTACGGTAAGAACCAGGGCTTGCTGCCCCGCGACTCCTCCTATGTGCGCATCGACTGCGCCGGGGTCCCGGACGCCGCCTCGTTCAACGGGCTTCTTGACGAGTCGATCGCGAAATCGCGCGGGGGTGTGGTTTTTGTCAACGGCATCGAGGCACTCTCTCCCTCTGCGATGGAGCACTGCCTTGCGACGGCCCTCGGGCTCGATGCCTCCCAGGATGCGCCGCGCGCTCGCCTCGTTCTTTCGACGACGCTTTCCGCCGATGACCTGAAGGTTTCCTCGGCCTACAGCAAAATGCCCATCTGTGCCCGCGTCCCCTCACTCAAGGAGCGGACCCCCGAGGAGCGCGAGGATCTCATCTTGAGCTTCCTGCGCAGCGAGGGGTGCCGAATCGGTTCTGATGTGAAGATTAGCCGCGGCGCATACCGTTGCCTCGTGAACGCGGACTTTTCCGATAACATCGCCGGCTTGCGCGCCTGCGTGACGAACTGCTGCGCCAAAGCGTTCCTCAATCGCGAGGGCGACTACGTCGTCGTTCGCCCGTATCTTCTTCCCAGCGGGCTCCTCTCCTCCGCGCAGATCGATCAACAGCCCGATGATGGCGTTCTGATCGACGCGTCCCTGGATGCCGCCGAGAGCACAGGGCCGGTCGAGCAGGCGCTCGATGCCCTGTGCTCTCTCGATGAGCGATTCTGCGCCGGGGAGCTCTCTGTCTCCGAGCTCGTCTCGCAAGCTGTCTCCGCTGTGCGCGGCGTTGAGGATCACTTGATCTTCGGCCGCGGCGTTACCTCCTCGAGGTCGCGCGCCTTCGAGCGCATCGTGGGCGCGGTCCTTGCCGACGCAGGCTCTTCTTATGGCATCGAGCTTTCGAGGAAGGTCGCTTTTCTACTGGCCCAGGAGATTTGCCTGCAGTTGTGGCCGGGCATCGGCCTGGCTAAGCGAAAGTCTGCCTGTGCGGAGCAAATCTCCCATCTCCTCGGTGCCGTGACCTCCGAATTACCGTTTGCCTCGAGCGTCTCCGATCAGGTCGCCGCAGACGTGGAAGGGGCGCTGGGAATCTCGCTCGATCACTTCACGAAGACGCTTCTGACGCTGTGCGTCGCATCGGAGTCTCGCGATGCGAAGGCCCTTCGGACGCTCTGCGTCATCTTGTCCCACGGCTACTCAACGGCGACGAGCATCGCCGACGCGGCGAACCGTATGCTCGGCATGCATGTGTACGAGGCTGTCGACATGCCCTACGACCAGCAGCTGAAGGACATCGTCGGTCCGCTCCAGCGTCTCGTCGACCGCCATTCCTACTGCACCGGGGTCGTGTTCCTCGTCGACATGGGCTCCTTGGAGGAGGCCTATAAGGCCCTCGAGAACGTTACCGACTCCACTATCGGCGTGGTGAACAACGTCTCTACCGGTCTTGCGCTCGAGATCGGGGTCGGGCTGCTCGGCGGCAAGTCCATCGCCGAGGTTCTTGGCGATGCGACCGCCGCGTGCGTGACGCACTGCAAGGTGATCGAGCGCGTCAACCGTGAGGACGCCATCGTCTTCTGCTCCGAGTCCGGGGTCGACGCCGCGGAGAGGATACGCCAGCTCGTCTCGCAGAGCCTCCCGCGCACCATAGGCGCGCGCCTGCTCACGAGGCCCTTCAAGCAGCTCGTCGCGAACGGGTCGAATGACGCCGTTTTCTCCGAGCACCGCGTCTGCGCCGTCATCGGCACGGGAGACCCCGGGGTCGCCTCCGTCCCCTTCGTCGCCCTCGAGGACATCATGTCGACGGCGTCCGCCTCTAAGGTTGATGCCGTGTTCGGCAGGTGGCTTGACGCTTCCGAGCTCTCTTCTTTCCACGAGAAGCTGCTCTCGAACATGACGCTGCAGAACGTCATCCGCTCCATCACCATCCTCGACCCGGAGCGGCTATTCCACGAGATCGAGAGCGCCGTGCACGAGCTTCAGCGCAGGACAGGCGAGAAGATCGGCAGCAACGCCATCATTGGGCTCTACGTCCACCTCTGCTGTCTCGTCGAGCGCCTTGTTACCAGAAACCCCATTGAGACCTACGTTGGCCAGGACCGCTTCGAGGAGGAGCGTGCCGATTTCATCGAGTCCTTCAGGCAGAGCTTCTCGAGCATCTCGACGCGCTATCGCGTAGAGGTTCCCGTAAGCGAGATCGCATATGTCTTCGACTACATAAGCGTGAGCGCCGCCCCGGCGCGAGAAGAGCGCCTCGGCTCCTCGGACCTCCTGCTCGACGAGTGACCTTCCCCGCGCCGCCGCAAGCTGACTGCGCGTCCTCAATAATCCGATAACCCCTTGCCCGGCGCGAATCCGGATAGCGCCGAGGCAGTACCGAACGTAAAACTTCATTTGATAGGAGCAAACATGAGTGTTGTTATGGCACGAATCGACAAGGCTCTGTTAGACCAGGATTGACATACATGTGTCCCCACGGTGCCATATCGTTGACCCCATAGACCGCGATGATGGGG
>NZ_WQPL01000079.1 GCF_018785245.1 Collinsella aerofaciens
ACCCGCGGCCGTGCTCGGCCTGGACGTCGGCAAGTCATCGCACTGGGCCTGCCTGATCGACCGCGACGGGGAGGTGCTGGACAGCGCCCCCGTCCGCAACAGGGAGGCCGAGCTCGACGCGCTGTTCGCCTCCGCGCCCGCCGGCACGCTCGTCGTCGTCGACCAGTTCCGCAACATAGGGTCCCTCGCCGTGAGGCGGGCCCGCGCCGCGGGGCTCGGGGTCGCCTACCTGCCCGGCCTCGCCGCCAGCCGCGCCGCGGGCCTGTTCGCCGGCGAGGCCAAGACCGACGAGCGCGACGCCGCGGTGATCGCGCGGAC
>NZ_WQPL01000011.1 GCF_018785245.1 Collinsella aerofaciens
ATTGTCGCAGCCCCGACCCGCGGTCACGAGCGGGGGCTCCTGTCGTTTCCGTGCCCTCGGATTGGGTCATAGTGTCTGTCCGTCCTCTACCTGCGGCGGTCTTCTAGCAGAAAAACCAAGTGAGTAGGCTTTTTGCAGGAGGCCAAGCACGCCCCAAAACGCCACAGCTCTGACCTGCGGCTTTATCGATCATTTGTCGCGATGTACTCGGCCAGTTCAAAAAAGTCTACTCGCTTGCATCCGAGACACACCAGATAGGCAAAAACCGCCGCGAAAGGGCCTCTGGTCCCTTCGCGGCGGTCATACGCCTCTGGTTTTGCGACGGTTTTGCCCGCTTGTTACTCGCTGTGGCAGGTGGCGATGGCGGCTCGCACCATGCCGGTGCTCATGAGGTAGGTCACCAGGAAGTAGCCGCCGTAGGATGCCAAGAAGATCGCACAGGTGAGGCCCACCGTGCCACCGATGCTCATGTGGCCGAACGTGCTCACCAGGTCGATAATCACCTCGAGCGCCACAAAGGAGTGCGCCAAGCCCACCGCCAACGGGAACAGGAAGAACACCGCTTGCTGTGCCATCACCGAATGGCGGATCTGGCGGTCGTCGCAGCCGATCTGCGCCAGCACACGATAGCTGCGGCTGCCGTCGGCCACATTGGAGAGCTGCTGGATCGACAGAATCGCCGCGCATGCAACGACCAATACAAAGCCGATGTAGATGGCTAGGTAGCTAATAAGACCGTTCATTTGCGCTGCTTGCACGTACATCTCGGAGCGTGTGATGAAGAGTCCCCACGACCCCGGCTCCTTGCCGTCAACGAGCAGATTGTCGAGCGCAGTGTATTTAATGCTCTCGTCTGCCTCGGTCGTATCCATCCCCTGTTTGTAGTTAACGAGCAGGCTGCTGGAATACGGTTGCAGATTAAGTTGGGACAACAGCTCGTCGGCAACGACGACGGTACCCGGATTACTGCCCATCGCCGAGTTGGCGATGGCCGCCGTATCTTCGTCCGACTTATCGGTTGCGGGCTTGAGCGTATGCCCGCCCAAGGTAAGGGCATGGCCGCCAGCCATATACTTGGTGTACATGTCGACCAGCTCGCCGCCCAAATCACACGTGAGCAAGTACTGGTCGCGACCAATGCTCACCGGCTCCTTGCCCATCATCTGACGCAATTTGTTGTACTGACTTGCCGGCGTCACAGACAGGCCTGTCGTGTTGGCGTTGCTACCCTCGAGCGCCTTGGGGAGCTTTTCGCCCATGGTCTTGCACATCTCACCTGGAGTCACCGAAGGATCCGAGCCGCCAAGCGGATAACTCAGATACGAATCGATCTGCACATGCTCACCGGCAACATCGGCGATATTGACCTTCTTGCCGGTCTCGACGCTGTTGTCCGCCGACTTACCATAAATACTCTCCGTATCATTGTCCGGATCGACAAGCTCACCATGCCACGCAGAGTACAAGTCGACCGTTGCGTCAGCCGGCACCATACGATCGGCCTCAGACGGGTCAGCATACTCTTTGTAACGGTCGAGATCATCGGGCGTGTAATAGCTATACGTCTGCGACATATCGGCCGGCGTATAGCGCTCCAGATTCTCGTTCATCACGTTGGCAATCGACATGCCGCACGTCACCGAGGTGATGGCCAAAAACAGGATCATCGCGATGACGCCCATCGAAAAGCACACCGTGTTGACCTTGGCCGCAAGCTGGCGCACGGTAAACATGTTGAGACCGCGCCAATACACACCGCGCAGGCTCTGCAGCAGCTTGATGAGCATGCCCGAGAGTCCCCAGAACAGGGCAAAGGTGCCCACGGTAACCATAGCGGTCGTGATGCCAAACTGGTTCATGCCCTCTTGCAGCTTGCTGTCCGTCGCGGTGAGCGGGAACCCATCACGTAGCAGACGGTAATAGGCCACGCCCACCAGCACCACGCCCACGGCAAAGATGGCAATCGCAATCCAGGGGTTGCGTGTCTTGATGCTCTCGTTGCGACGTTCGGCACCCATAAGCTCGATGAGTTTGGTACGACGCACGGCGAGAAGGTTCAGCAGCAACGTGAGCACAAACATTACGAGCATGCAGGCAAGGGTCAGGTTGAACGCATGCACCGAGAAGAAGAAGTGGAAATTGGCGATCTGTGTCTTAAAGAGCGAGGCCGTAAAGAATACCATGAGCTGAGAGAGCCCCACGCCCAGCACGATGCCGGCGACAAAGGCGCCGACCGAAATGATCACAGTCTCGAGCGCCATAATCGTGGCGACGCGCCCGCGCCCCATGCCGAGTACCTGGTACAGGCCAAACTCCTTTTTGCGGCGTTTCATGATGAAGTTATTGGCGTACACCATCAAAAAGGCCATGACGCCGGCCAAAAAGTACGTGAGGTAGCCGAGCATGGTACCCATGACCTCGGACAAGCCCGCTTCCTCGATGCCGGCGATGTCGACCTGCATCGAGACGGTGTTAAAGGCATAGAAGACCGTGACGCCCAGGGTGAGCGTCAACAAGTAAACGAGGTAGTCGCGGCCGGCGCGGCGGACGTTGCCCCAAGCGAGTTTACAGAGCATCGGAGCCCTCACCGCCCATCATGGCAACGACCTCCATAATGCGGTCGAAGAACTCTCGGCGGTCGGTGTCGCCGCGGCGCAGCTCGGTGAAGATCTTGCCGTCGCGAATAAACAACACACGGCTCGTGTAGCTGGCGGCAAAGCTGTCGTGCGTGACCATGAGCACGGTGGCGCGCAGGCGGCGATTCAGGGCCTCCAGGCTCTCGAGCAGCAGGCGAGCGCTCTTGGAATCGAGGGCGCCGGTGGGCTCGTCGGCCATGATCATGGTGGGGTCGGTGACAAGCGCGCGACAGGCGGCAACGCGCTGCTGCTGGCCGCCGGACATCTGGTAGGGATACTTGTCGAGCACCTGGCTCACGGACAGACGCGCAGCCACGTCCTGCACGCGGGTCGAGATCTCTGCCGAGTTTGTGCGGGCAATGGTGAGCGGCAGGGCGATGTTCTCGCGTGCCGTGAGCGTATCGAGCAGGTTGGAGTCCTGGAAGATAAAGCCGAGCTCCTCGCGGCGAAACTGCGAGAGCTTGGCCTGCTTCATGCGTGTTACGTCCTGACCGTTAATGCGGATCGTGCCGCTCGTGGCGCTATCGATGGTCGAGACGCAATTGAGCAACGTCGACTTGCCCGAGCCCGAAGCGCCCATGATGCCAACAAATTCGCCGCGGTTGACGGTAAAGCTGACGTCGTTGAGCGCGCGGGTCACGTTGCCCAGCGCTCCGTATACCTTTTCGAGATGCGCGACCTCCAGTACCGGGGTCGCCATGTGCGTGGTTTGCATACCGAGTCCTTTCTTGCAATTAGTCTACGGCATCTATAGTCGCAAGAAGACGAGTCGGCTACCATCGATATGGCTTACGCTTGCCTTACCGTTGTGTAAGGTAGGGGTAGTCTTTTTGGGACGGGGCTTTTTTAGCTACCCCATCCGTAGCCTTCGAAACATGGGGGCGCATTTGACATAGGGCAGCTAAAAAAGCCCCGTCCCAAAAAGACTACCCTGCCACTTGTTGATGTTGAGGGAGGACTCCTGTTGAAGACTGTTCATGTTGCCGCTGGGATCATTCGCAAGGAAGGATCCGATGAGCTGTTTGCCGTGCAGCGCGGCTATGGCGACATGCAGGGACTTTGGGAGTTCCCCGGCGGCAAGCTCATGCGCGGCGAGACGCCCGAGGACGCCGTACGCCGCGAGCTCATGGAAGAGCTGCAGGTGAAGGTCACCAACCTGCGAGATTTCTATACCGTTGAGTACGACTACCCCGATTTTCATCTCTCCATGGAGTGCTACTACTGCTCGCTGGCTAAAGAGTCTGGCGAGCCCCAGAAGCACGACCGCCAGCTCGATATCCGCTGGATTCCGCGCACCTCGCTTGCCACCGTTGAGTGGATGCCCGCCGACAAGGGACTCATTGATGCCCTAATTGAGTTGAAGGAAGACCGGCTTGAGGCCAACGGCGTTGCCAACGACGCCGAGGCCACCGCGACCGACGAGCCCGCCACCAAGCCCAAGCGCGCACCTAAGCGCCGCAGCAAAAAGCGTCCAAAGCCCGGTCTGTTGGACGGCATCGACACCTCGGACCTTTCCGCCGACGAGCGTGAACTCGTGCGCCGTCGCGCCGCCATCAAAAAGTCCATGAAGGGCAACAAGCGCGCCAACACCAAGCCCGAGCTGCTCGTTCGCCAGTGCCTGCGGGCAGCAGGCCTTACGGGATATCGCTTGGAATGGAAGGTTCCCGGCAAGCCCGACATCGCCTTCCCCGGGCGCAAGATCGCCATCTTCGTCAACGGTTGCTTTTGGCACCGCTGCCCCAAGTGCAACCCGAGCCAGCCCAAGCGCAACGTTGAGTTTTGGGAGGCAAAGTTCCGTCGCAATGTTGAGCGCGACCGCGCTGCCGTGGCAGCACTCACTCAAATGGGCTGGACGCCCATCACCGTCTGGGAATGTGAGCTCAAGAAAGACCGCATCGATGCCACCATGGAAAAGGTTATCGAGCAGGTGCGGGCTGCAGAGCCGCAGCGCTAGGAGCGAGCCGTTCACACACCCCGCACAGGCGAGCCACATCCGCGCCACAAACCTTAGAAAGCCCTTAAGCTCAAAACCTTTCAAAAGTGTTACTCGATACCTCTGACCTGCAGTTTCATCGTAACATCAAACCAGGTTAAGCCTTTCTTTAGCGCTTCTTTGCAGCAGCCGCGGCATAATACTGCCAACGCACGGGACCTAGCAGCACACCCCGTGCGCAACCTTTTGGTGGACATCGAGGAGGCCGCATAAGCATGCATTCTTCCAATGACGCAGCACAGCAGCCATCCCTAAAACATGCAAACCTTTTCTCCTTCCCCCCGACACAGAGAAACGGCCTCCTCGACTCCCCAACCACAAAAGCCAAACGCTCTGCAGACCAACACCTCAACCTGCAGACATCCTTCGAAAAACTCCAAGCCTCACTAGACCAGGCATTCCCCAACCAAGCCCGGGCATACTAATCCCCCATCAGCAAAGAAGCCCTAACGCCCCACCCATTTCCGCCCTAACGCCACAAGGGCAATCGAGCAGGACGGCTTGGGCGGGTCCCCGTACTTAGTTTCCAAAATCATTCCGCAGCGCGAAGGCCCCCGTCGCCAACGCTTCGTAGAAGCGAGGCAACGGGGGCCTTCATGCGCGAGGACGTTTTGGAAACTAAGTACGGGGACCCGCCCAAGCCGTCCGGTGGGATCGGAGTACCCTTGCTGTTACTCTGCCTTGCCCACAGAGTTAAGGTTGGTCATGCGGATCTTAACCAGCTCGGTGATCTCACGCATGCCCTCCTTGGCCGGCTTCTTGGGGTCGAAGCAGGCGGGGTTCTCGGCCATGTAGGCCATGAAGCCCTTGGTGTAGGCCTGACGCAGCTCGGTGGCGTAGTTAACCTTGCAGATGCCGTTCTTCACGGCCTCGGCGACCTGCTCATCGGGCACACCGGAGGTGCCGTGCAGAACCAGCGGCACGTCGACGGCGTCGCGGATGGCCTTGACCACGGACTGCTCGATGTGCGGATCGCTCGTGTACACACCGTGGCTGGTGCCAACGCCAATTGCGAGGGAGGTGCAGCCGGTACGCTCGACGAACTCCTTGGCCTCGGCAGGATCGGTGTAGGGGCTCTCGCCCTCAACCGCGGGACCGTCGTCCTCCTTGCCGCCAACCTTGCCAAGCTCGGCCTCGACGGGCACGCCCATGGCGCGGCCAGCATCGGCGACGGACTTGGTCAGGGCAATGTTGTCCTCGAAGGACTCGTGCGAACCGTCGATCATGACAGAGGTGTAGCCGGTGCGGAAAGCCTGCATGCAGCGGTCATAGCCATCGCCGTGATCGAGGTGCAGAGCGACGGGCACGGAAGCGCGCTCGGCGGCAGCCTTGACCATGCCGTAGAAGTAGTCCAGACCAGCGGTCTTGATGGTGCCCGGGGTGGTCTGCATGATGACGGGGGACTTGGTCTCCTCGGCAGCGGCCAGAACGGCCATAACAAACTCGAGGTTCTCGACGTTGAACGCGCCGACGGCGTAGTGGCCGGCCTGAGCGTCCTTGAGCATCTTTTCGGTGGTAACAAGTGCCATGAGCGTTTGCTCCTCTCCATCGCCCGCATCTGGACATCGGGCGTACGTGTCCGCAAGGCCTATTACCTTGCGTTTTGCTGCGCTCATTGTATGAAAATCGACGGTGTCGCACGTGCGGAATATCAAGTGCGCGCAGGTCAAAACGCTTATTTTTGAAAAGCAAACGGAAGAGATTGGAGCCGAGCGAACGTGCTCGATATTGAGTTTTGAGTGTCGAATGTCTTTCTTTTATAGAAAAGATAAGTAATCGAAAGGCGTTTTCTTACTCAAAAAGAAAATGAACGAAAATAGATTCAACACAATTCCTGCAAATTAATGTGAGAATGGAGCAGCTATGGCCCATGCGACAACCCGAGCCTTCGCCGATGAGCGTCGTGCCGCCATCATGGAGATGCTCGAGCACAACGCCTCGGTGCAGGTAGCAGAAATCGCCCAGACCTTTGGCGTGTCCTCCGTCACCGCCCGCGCCGACCTGGACGCGCTCGCCGAAGCAGGCAAGCTGCGCCGCACACATGGTGGTGCCGTTTCGCTTCACAAGCGCCTGACCGTCTCCACGCAGGATCGCCGCATCAATGTCAACGTCGCCGCCAAGCAGGCCATCGCGCAAAGCGCCATCGAGCTCGTCAATGACGGCGACACGCTGCTCGTCGACTCGGGCACCACGGCGCTCGAGTTCGTCCGGCTCCTCGATCAGCGCGACGGTATCACCGTCATCACGGCCGACATTACCATTGCCGATTACATCGACGAGAGCATGCCCTCAGTCGATGTCGTCATGCTGGGCGGGGCGCTGCGCAAAGGCCATCGTTATTTGTACGGACCGCTCACTATGCAGGCGCTCCAAATGGTCCATGCCGATCTGGCCGTCATGTGCCCCGGCGCCTTTGTCCCCAGCTGCGGCTTTACGACCGACTTTCCCCAGATGGCCGAGACCAAAACGGCTATGATCACCGCGGCCCATCAAAGCGTCGCCCTCATGGACGCCAGCAAGGTTAACGGACGCGGCATGTACCGCTTTGCCGAGCTTGCCGATGTCGACTCCATCGTGATGGACCGTGACCCCGACCATGCCGTCGCCACCTCGATCGCCGAGGCCACTGACAGCTCACGTCCAGCCCTCGTCATCGCCGGCGCTTAAACAAAAACCACCACAAAGGTGCCTGTCCCCTTTGTGGTGGTTGTGATGGTTGAGCGTCAAAAGTGAACGTGTCGCTACTTGGACAGCTCGTCGGCGAGGACCTCGATCTGAGCGCGCGAGGCGTCGTTGAGCGAGCCCAGCACAGTCACCTTGTTCTGCGTCAGGGTGATGTCCTTCATACCCTCGAGCTCCTTGGTCATAACCTTGGCAGCCGCAGGCGCCCAGGAACCGGACTCGACAAGCGCCACCGTACGGTTCTGATAGGCGTGCTCGGCAAGCGTGTGGATAAAGGTGCTCATGAACGGGAAGATCTCGCCCTGATAGGTGATGGAGGCGAGCACCAGACGGTCATAGCGGAACGCATCCTCAACGGCCTCGGCCATGTCGTCGCGAGCCAAGTCAAAGACGGAGACCTTCTGGCCGCGAGCCTCGAGCGCAGATGCAAGCTCCTCAACGGCGGCCTTCAGATGGCCGTACACGCTCGCATAGGCAATCGTGATGCCCTCGTCCTCGGGCTGATAGCTCGACCAGGTGTTGTAGGTGTCGAGGTAATAGCCCAGATTCTCGGTCAGCACGGGGCCGTGGAGCGGGCAGATAATCTGAATGTCCAGGTCGGCGGCCTTCTTGAGCACAGCCTGCACGAACTTGCCGAACTTACCGACGATGCCAAAGTAGTAGCGGCGAGCCTCGCAAGCCCAGCCCTCGGGATCCTCGATGTCGTTGGCGCCAAACTTGCCAAAGCCGTCGGCACTAAAGAGCACCTTGTCGGTGGACTCGTAGGAGAAGATCACCTCGGGCCAGTGAACGTTGGGGGCGCCGATAAAGGTCAAGCTGTGGCCGCCCAGGTCGAGCACGTCGCCCTCTTTGACGACCATCTTGCGCTCGGGGAAGTCGGTGCCAAAGTAGTTGACCATCATGCGGAAGGCACCCATGCTAGCCACAATCTGGGCCTGGGGGTAGCGCTCCATAAAGGCAGCGATGCCGGCGGAGTGATCGGGCTCCATGTGATGGACGACCAGGTAGTCGGGCGTACGGCCATCGAGCACGGCCTCGAGGTTGCCGAGCCACTCGTCGACAAAGTCAGCGTCAACCGAATCGGCGACGGCGATCTTGTCGCCCAAGATAACGTAGCTGTTGTATGCCATACCGTTCTCGGACACGTCGTACTGGCCCTCGAACAGGTCAATGTCGTGATCGTCGACGCCAATGTAGCGGATATCCTTGGTGATCTCCATCAGGCAAAGCCTCCTAGATAGACAAAAGAGCCCGTCTATCATAACACTCGCCTTCATAGCCACGGCTATCTGTCAGCATCCTTACCGATTGTTTTTGAGGCGGAATATACCGCCGTTCACCTGCACAAACTATACGTGAGGCGCTGCCGTGGTATGTCGAACGATAAGCTGACCGGGAATGCGAATGGCGACGGTTTTATCCGTTGCCCCCGCCTCGGGAACCGCATGCTCGAATACCTCGCGTCCGCGCTGATGCAAATCGAATCGAACGGTCGTGAGCTCGTTATGCGCGACAAAGTCGTCGAGCGAGTCATCGACGCCCACCACGCTTACGTCCTCGGGCACGCGCAAGCCGCTATCGCGCAGCGCTGCAATTGCGCCATTTGCCATCTGATCGTTTGCCGCGTAAATCGCCGTCATGGTGCGGTCGTGTTCGGCCAGATACCTACCGGCCTCGTAACCGCTGTTGGCAGACCAGTCTCCCTCGAGCGGCTCTGCCGGCTCGATGTGTTTACGCTCGAGTGCATCCTGCCAACCGGCGCGACGAAATTGTTCGTCAACCGAGAACGACGGGCCGCCAATATAGCGAATTTGCTCGTGCCCCAGCTCAAACAGGTGGTCCATAAGCAATAGCGAGCAGCCGTAATGGTCGGAATCGACCGTGGTCACCCGCGGATGCGCGTACATGGTAACGATGACCGTACCAATGCCCGGCAGTGGATCAAACGTCTCAAAATCAGGCGCCATGCGACTCATGCCGATAATGATGCCGTCCACGGGCAGTGCGGCCATGCGACGCGTTGCCTCGGCAAGCGAAAACTCCTCGGTCTTGGACATCTCGACCAGCGTGATGGCGCAATTATGCTCGCGAGCAGCGCTGGCGATGCCGTCGATCATTGAGAGGTTGCCAAACTTGGTGACATCGTTGACGCACAGGCCGACCGAATGGTAACGGCCGTCGCGCAGCGAGCGACCGGCATAACTCGGACGAAAGCCGAGCTCTTGCATGGCGGCCTGCACGCGTTGGCGCGTCTGCTCGTTCACGTTGGGCAAGCCGTTTGCGACGCGCGAAACCGTCTGCTGTGAAACGCCAGCAGCGCGGGCGACGTCGGCCATGGAGACCGGACGCGTGCCTGTATCGTTGGACGGGCGCCTTGCCACAGAATCACCTTCACCCTTGCGAGATCTGAATAGCGTGAATGCCGGCCGAGCAAAAATACACCCCGCGCCGAGGACCGCTATCGTCGGACGCATGTTAACGTACTCTACTTTTTCTATCTGCATCTCTTCTGCTTTATAAGTCCATACGGCACTACCGTTCACGGCCGAATATCGACCGATTACCAGATTCTCAAAAAGTGACAAGCGATGTGTTATGAGTACGTTAACATAGCCCGTAACGTGCGGTGTCGAGAACACTTGGTTCATGCCGCTTCAAGTTGTTAACGTACTCATAACGACGCAAAACTCATCCGTGCGCGCCAAGGAAAGGACTCCCATGACCACCCCCGACGAAAAGACACTCGCCATGCTCACTAAGCTGTTTGAGGAGGAGTTTGGCCCCATCGGCGACCGCCAGGTGCTCTACGTGCACGCGCCCGGCCGTTCCGAGATCAGCGGCAACCACACCGACCACGAGGGTGGCCACGTTATAGCCGGCTCGCTCGATGTCGCCGTTGACGGCATTGCCGTGGCGACCGACACCAACAAGGTCCGCGTTGCCGATGAGGGCTATCCCACCTTTGAGATCACGCTCGACACGCTGGATATTCAAGCGTCCGAGAAAGGCACGTCCGCAAGTCTCGTCCGCGGCATGGCCCACGAGATTGCAGCCCTTGGCGTTGAGCCCCACGGCTTCGACTTTGCCTTTACCTGCTCCGTCCCCTCGGGCGGCGGCCTTTCCAGTTCTGCCGCCGTCGAGGCCGCATACGGTCGTGCCATGGAGACGCTCTGGGGCGCACCCGCCATCGAGCCCGTCGCGCTCGCCCAGATGAGCCAGCGCACCGAAAACAACTATTACGGCAAGCCCTGCGGTCTGATGGACCAGGCCGCTGTGTGCCTGGGCGGCCTTGCCTACATGGACTTTGAGGACCAGACTCAGCCTAAGACCCAGAAGCTCGAGCTCAACTTTGAGGATCACGGCTATGCGCTCGTGCTCGTTAAGGTCGGTGCCGATCACGTGGCCGCCACCGACGACTACGCCGCCGTTCCGCGCGAGATGCAAGACGTCGCCGCCGAGTTTGGCAAGGCACGCCTGTGCGAGGTCGACGCTGCCGACTTTGACGCCAAGCTCCCCGAGCTGCGCGCCAAGCTGGGCGACCGTGCCTGCCTACGCGCCGTTCACTACTGGTACGAGAACGGCTTGGTCGACAAGCGCTGGGCGGCCCTGAACGCCGGCGACATCGACCAGTTCCTGGTCCTGACGCGCGAGTCCGGCGCCAGCTCTGCCATGTACCTGCAGAATGTTGTTGCCAAGCTGGGCTCCGAGCAGCCTTCCATGTACGCGCTTGCTCTTGCCGAGCATGTGCTCGACGGCCGCGGCGCCGTCCGTATCCACGGTGGCGGCTTTGGTGGCACCATCCAGGCCTTCGTGCCGCTCGACCTGGTCGACACCTTCATTGCCAAGATGAACGGCTGGCTGGGCGATGGCTCTGCCCGTCATTACGCTATCTCTGACAAGGGGGCTTACGCGGCATGGCTGTAATGACTGATGTGCGCGAGACCGTGCAGGACCTCATCGAATATGCCATCCACCGATCGATGATCGGACAGGACGATCGCATCTGGGCATACAACACCATTCTCGAGTGCATCGGTGCTACGGGTCCCGCGCTCGACATGACTTGGGCGCTGCAGAACGAGAGGCTCTCGCTCTTGCACCCCAATACCCTGCCCGACTTTGACCTGGAGGGCACGCTTGCCGCGCTTTCCGAGGCTGCCGTTGCCAACGGTGCTGCCGAGGACACGGCATCGGGCCGCGACCGCATCGCCATGCGCATCATGGGCGCGCTCATGCCGAGGCCTTCGGTTGTAAACGAAGAGTTCAACGGCCGCATGGGCGTCAACGAGCCCCGCGCCGCGACCGACTGGTTCTATGGTCTGTGCTGCGACGCCGGCTACGTGCGCCGCGCCGCCATCGCGCGCAACATCAAATGGAGCACTTCCACCAACTGGGGCGATCTTGAGATCACCATCAACCTGTCGAAGCCCGAGAAGGACCCGCGCGATATCGCCGCGGCAGGCGCAGCCAAGAATACGGGCGAGAAGTATCCCGCCTGCCAGCTCTGTATCGAAAACGAGGGCTATCCCGGACGCTCCGCCGCAGCCGACGGCGGCGCCCATCCCGCCCGCCAGAATCTGCGCGTTATCCCCATTGAGCTCGACGGCGAGCGCTGGGGCTTCCAGTACAGCCCGTACGCGTACTTTAACGAGCACTGCATTGCTATGAGCTCTGAGCATCGCCCGATGCACGTCGACCGCAAGGGGCTGACCTGCCTGCTCGACTTTGTGGACCTGTTCCCGCATTACTTTATTGGCTCTAACGCCGACCTGCCCATCGTGGGCGGCTCGATTCTGTCGCACGACCACTTCCAGGGCGGCGCGCACGAGTTCCCCATGATGCATGCCGCCGAGGTCTCGCAGTTTAGCGTGCCCGGCTTTGACCAGGTCAGCGGTACCGTGTTGCAGTGGCCGCTCTCGGTGCTGCGACTGCGTTCGCCCGACCGCGCCCAGCTGCTCGACGCCGCCGAGAAGATTATCCTTGCCTGGCGCGAGTGGACCGATGAGTCGGTTGGCGTCGTCGCGCACACAGCCGATGGCGTGGCGCACAACACCGTGACGCCCGTCATCCGCCGCGTCGACTCCCGCGGCAATGCCGGCGGCGAAATCTACGAGGCCTACCTGGCGCTTCGCTGCAACATCACGACCGACGAGCATCCGCTGGGCGTATTCCACCCGCATGCCGAGTACCACCACATTAAGAAGGAGAACATCGGCCTGATCGAGGTCATGGGCCTGGCCATTCTTCCGCCGCGCCTGGTTCCCGAGCTCGGCGCTGTCCGCGAGCACCTGCTGGCGGCCAAGGTCGATGCCAGCTACGACCTTGGCGCCGCACTCGAGGGCGATGACCTTTGCCGCAACCACGCCGCATGGGCCGAGGATGTCTTTGCACGCCGCGCCGATGAACTTACGACCGACAACGCCATCGATATCCTGCACGAGGAGGTGGGCGTGGTGTTTGGCCACGTGCTCGACAACGCCGGCGTCTTTAAATGGGACGAGGCAGGACGCGCCGCCCAGCAGCGCTTTATCGACTCGCTGTAGAGCACAGACCCGGACGCTCAACGGCAGCCCCCACGACATAGCCACCTACACGACAACGGCGCCCGCCGGCAACATCGCCGGCGGGCGCCGTTTTCTGATGCAAGGGTAGCTAATTTGCACCAAAACAAGGAGTGTTCCAAACTGCCGGCAGAGAAGGAGCGCCCCAGGTGCCGACCTAAACCCCACATTATTCGATGGAAAAACGTGGTTACCTCCCACATTATTCGATGGAAAAACGTGGTTTACTCCCACATTTTTCGATGGAAAGACCAAGACGGTCTTATACTAACCATGATCGTTAGGGGGCAGTATGCAGCGACAGCTAATGGACGAACTCATCGCTTGGAAATCTAGGGCAAACCGCAAGCCCCTCCTGCTTAAGGGGGCCCGCCAGACGGGAAAAACCTGGCTTCTCAACGAATTCGCAGGCCAGCAGTATCAAAACGTCATCCGTTTTGACTTTATGCTCGAACCGGGCGCACGTTCGCTGTTCGACGGAAGCCTTGACCCCAAACGCATCATCTCCCAGATAGAGCTCCTGCGCGGCCAGACCATAACGCCGACAGACACGCTCATCATCTTCGACGAAATCCAAGAGGCACCGCGTGGCATCACCTCGCTCAAATACTTCAACGAGCTGGCGCCGGAATACCATATCATGGCAGCCGGCTCCTATATGGGGCTCGCGCTCCGACGCGAAAACGAGTCGTTCCCCGTCGGCAAGATCGACCAGCTTACCATGCGCCCCATGGGGTTTGTCGAGTTCGTTCGTGCCGTCGATGGCGATCCGCTCGCAGATGCCATCCTTGCCGCAGACATGGACCTGCTGGCGAATGTTTCCGAAAAGCTCGAGCGCCTGCTCAAGGAATACCTCGTTGTCGGTGGCATGCCAGAAGTTGTCTCCGCTTTCGCCGCCTCCCACGATTTCATCGAGGCCCGCAGGCTTCAGCAGCAAATCATCGAAGCTTATGAATCCGATTTTGGCAAGCATGCGCCAGCCCGCATCGTCGAGCGCATGAGGCTGGTTTGGAAATCCCTTCCCGGCCAGCTCGCAAAGGAAAACAAGAAGTTCGTCTACGGCGCGCTTCGTCCCGGGGCGCGCGCACGCGATTTTGAGGAAAGCCTCCAGTGGCTCATGGACTATGGAATCGTTCATAAGGTACCACGTGTTTCCGCCCTAAGAGCACCGCTCACAAGCTACGAGGATCTCTCGGGCTTCAAGCTGTTCTGCAACGACACCGGCATCCTCGGAGCACTCTCCGGCCTCTCGCCAGCCATTGTTCTGAACGGGCCCGCTGTTTTTACGGAGTTCAAAGGCTCGCTGACCGAGCAATACGTCGCACAGGAGCTTTTGCTCCAAGGCAAAACTCCCGCGTATTGGTCATCCTCCTCCGGCAATGCAGAGACTGACTTTGCCATCGACCATGCGGGGACCGTGCTTCCGCTCGAGGTCAAGGCGGCAGAGAACCTCAAAGCAAAGAGCCTGAGGATTGCCTGCGAGAAGTTCAAGCTCGAGCGCTGCGTGAGAACATCGTTAGCGGCATATAGAGACGAGGGCACGCTCGTCAACATTCCGCTCTGGGAGATTGGGCAAATCGACAAGCTGGCATAGGCGCTGTGGAGGGGGTGTCCCGTAAGGAGTGTCCCAAACTGCCGGCAGAAAAGGAACGTCCCTATCTGCCGCATTCCCGAAGCAAGGCAACGCCGATGTCTTGGAAACGACAGAGCGGGCGGGCCGCATTTGAGACAAGGTGACGTGAAACGAAAGGGCGCTGACCTTCTGGTCGCGCCCTTGAAGTTGAACGTCAGATTGTCCAAATGCGGCCCGCGCGGCGTCGGTAGGTTACGGCGTTTGGTAAAACGCCGTAACTCGACGCCGTAACTCTAAAGCTCCGTTACTTCAACGTTGTTGAAGATCTCATCCCAGCGGTCCATGACCAGGTGACCGGTCTTAGGATCCATGGCGTTGAGCTTGCCACAGGCATTGGCGGTCTTGAGCACCGTGACATCGTCGGCACCAGCAGCAATGGCATGCGCAAAGCCGGCGATGGTCGAGTCGCCCGAACCCGTCGCGTTCACAGCCGCAATCGCGGGCGTCTTGGCGCGGAACGCGCGACCCTCATGGAAGCCCACCGAACCGGCAGCGCCCATCGATACGACAACCCAGGGGATACCGGCAAAGCGGCCATCGGCGGCAAGCGCCTCGCGCAGAGCATCGACATCATCGGTCGTAAAGGACGTACCCAGCAGGCCGTTAATCTCGGTCAGGTTGGGCTTTACGAGCTCAGGCTTAGCGTCGGACTCCAGCGCGGCCTCCAGCGATGCGCCCGAGGTGTCGAGCAGCACCTTGGCGCCCGCCTCCTCGGCTATCTTGACGAGCTCGGCATAGTAGCCGGCATCGACGCCACGCGGCAGCGAGCCCGAAAGCGTCACAACGTCCGCCTTCGCTGCAAGCTCGGCGAACTTGACCGTAAAGGCCTCGAGCTCGGCTGGGGCGATCTGCGGGCCGCTCTCCAGCAGCTCGGTCTGATTACCCTCGTGCAGAATATTCAGGCAAATACGCGTCTCACCGGCGATGGGCACAAAGTCGTTCTTGACGCCGTCGGCATCCATAAGCTCGGCCATATAGGCACCCATGTGGCCGCCGAGCAGACCGGTCGCGAGCACATCGTCGCCCAACTGCAGCAGCACACGGCTCACATTGAGGCCCTTGCCGCCAGCGGTCTTTTCGGGCGTCACACGGTTAACATCGTCGATGATCAGCTTGTCGAGCTGATAGCGCGTATCAATCGACGGGTTCATGGTAACGGTCAGAATCATGTTGAACTCCTGTTCCGGGGCGGCATAACCCGCCCCAAACATACGATAACTCGTTAAAGGATCTCGATCTCAAAGCCGCGGGTGACGGTCTCTCCCGGCTTGGCCACCAGGCAGCCGCGCTTGTGCTCCAGGATATCGTCCTCGTCGGAGCAGGTGGACAGACCACCCCACGGTTCAACAGCCACAAAGTCGCCCTCGGGCTTGCTCCACACAATCAGGTACGGCATATCGGGGAACGTCAGGCGCACGCCCTTGTCCTCGGTTTTCTTGGTCAGCGTAACCACGCGGCTCTCGAGCACGTCGAAGATGGTCTCCGCGAAGTCAAAGAGTTCATGGGTAAGCGGCAGGTTCTGGCCGATCATGGGGTTCTTGCTGCGATGCTCAACATCAATCAGGCCCGTCGAGGGAACGGCAGTGCAGAGGTCGGTGGCCTCACGCTGCTCAAAACGAAGCTCGTAGTCGTCATAGGACTCGCCCTCGTCGAGCGGGCACTTAAAGCCGGGGTGACCGCCCACAAAGAACGGCATGTCCTCGGTGCCCTCATTGGTCACCTCGTACGACACGGCCACCTTTTCCGAATCGATCGTGTAACGAGTAACGATCTTAAACGGATACGGGTACTGCTCGAGCAACTCGGCATGGTCGGTAGAGCTTAGGCTCAGCGCAACCATGTTGTCGCTCTGTTCCTCGAGCTTCCACTCCTGTTTGCGCGCAAAGCCGTGGCGGGCGAGCTTTACCTCGCGGCCGCCCATGGTCATTGCGCGACCGTCACGAAGACCGCCGCAGATCGGGAAGCAAATAGGTGCCTGGCCCGACCACACCGCCGGATCGCCCTGCCACAGATACTCGCGACCGTCGGCCACAATTGAGGTGAACGAGCCGCCCGCCGTGCTCAGTGCTACGCGGATAGAACCGTTATCAAGAACAAACTCCATAGGAGCCTTCCCTTTCTTACGACAGCCCGCCAAGTCAATAGGGCTGATAGAAAACCGGCCCGCGCCCCCTCACAGAAACGCGAGCCGTCAACGGACTAGTTAATTACGCCGGATACCCGCTAGTCGTGGTACTCGCCGCGGTCCCACTTCTCGAGGAACTCGTCAAAGAGGTGCGGGTCAGCCTGAGCCTCGGCGTCGGCCTTATTGCAGGCGTCGATCTTGGCGATCAGGGCGTCGTGCTCGGGAGTCTTCTCGTAGGGCTCCTCCAGGAAGGCAAGCATGATATCGGCCATCAGGAACTCGCCGGTGATCTTGCCACCAAAGCCCACGATGTTGGCGTTGAGCTCGCGACGGGCATACAGGGCAGAGGTCATGTCGCGGACCAGGGCGCAGCGGGCGCCGGGAACCTTGTTGACGGCGTTGGTGATGCCGATGCCGGTGCCGCACAGGGCCACGCCAAAGTCGGCCTTGCCGCTGGCAACAGCCTCGCCCACGGCCTTGCCATAGATGGGATAGTGCGTACGGGTGTGGCTGTAGGTGCCGCAGTCGAGCACCTTGTAGCCAGCCTGCTCCAGGCGGTCGGCCAGATAGATCTTCTCGTCCGTAACGATATGGTCGCAACCGATTGCGATGGTCTTCTTCATCAGAACGTCCTTTCGTCTGAATTCACAAGTTGAGGTAGAAGTTCGAGTTCTCGGTGGCTCTCGTTAGGCCATCTTGTTGAGCATGTCGACACGGATCTGGTGACGGCCGCCGGCGTACTGGGCACGCAGGAACTCGCGGGCGATCTTCTTGGCGACCTCGGTGCCCACAACGCCCGGGCCCATGGTGACCATGCGCGAGCCGTTGTGCTCGCGGGTCATGTAGGCGGAACGCTCGTCGGAAATGTTGGCGACGACCATGCCCTTGATCTTGACGGCGGCCATATAGGAGCCGACGCCGTACTTATCGAATGCAAAGCCCTGGGAATCCTTGTGCTCCAGCAGGTCCTTGGCAACGGCGGTCGCGGAATCGACAAAGTCCGCGGCAGGGGTCTCGGAATAGTCGACGACCTCGTGACCGTCGGCGATGAGCATCTCCTTGATGGACTCCTTCATCGACATACCGTCGGCATCGGAAGCGATTACAACCCTCATGACATCCTCCTTGAGAGATACGCAGGTGCGTAGTTTCTGTTTGGAAGTGTTGAATCGCGTTCAGGTCCGGGCATCTGAATGTGCGGTTCTTCACTGTTCGTGTTTATTTGAACACATTCGAACACCGACTGCAACAATAATTTGTTTATCTTTGTTCTTTTTTGAACAAATACCGTTCACGAATGATTGCCGACCGTCTGGACCCGGCGCGGACGTAGCGACCGCGTATTCAACAAACAAAAGGGCGGCCGAGAACGTGTCTCGGCCGCCCTTCGGCAGTATGCCCCGGTATATACAGCTGTTTTAGTTACTCGGACTGCCCGCCCTTCTTGGTATGCTTGGACGGAGCACTCAGGAAGCGGCCCGTCAAATAGTTCGCGGGACCGGAGATATCAATCCCCAGCAGGGTGTGCCCCAGCCACAAAAACGCCGCGAGCACCAGCAATGGAATCACGCACGAGGTCACGATCATCACGATGACGCCTTCGATAAGGTCGGTCACCTGCTGCACAATTTCATCGGTCATCTGCTTGGCGCCGCTGGTCACCGACGTGACGAGACCCGAGGCGCCGTCGGCAAGCTGCTCAAGCACGTTCTTGGACTCTGTGGACCCAGTATTTTTCTTGCTTGCTTTGGAGCTATCGCTATTTGCCGCACTCGCAGCGTCGGCCGCCTTTTGCTCGGCCGCCTCGATGCTAACGTGATACGTTTCGTCGACCTTCTGCGACACCCAAACGCTTGCAGGCACCAACGCCATGCCAATTATGGCGACCACCAGCACACGCGTTGCCACGCGGCGAATGACCGCGCTCGTGCTCCAGCGTCCGTGAATGCCAAGCGACACCGCGAAGAGTACGAGCGAGAACGGAATCAGGATGCCCAGCCCGACCGACCATAAAATGGTCAGCAGATATTTTTCGAGGTAGAGCACGGCAAGCACGATACCCAAGTTTCCCGAAAGCTGCGCGAGCTGCTCGGCAACTGGCGTTCCCGTATCGCCCGGCAGCGCAGTGATACCCGCAGATAGGGCGACGCACGAGGTTGTGAGCGCCAAAACATTGCCCTTCTTTTGATCGATGACCTCGATGGTGGAGTCCCAAGTCTTGGTATCGGCAAAATGCGGACGAGCTACAAAGCCCGACAACAGCGCCAGTACCACGAGCGCAACGATAAAGCCAATCTGCAGCTTTTTGTTTGCGCACACGACATCGGACAGGCTGGGCTGCAGCTCGGTTACCGTCGTATGCTCGGTTATCTGGACAGGACGCCCATGAGCCATCTCGTGCGCATCTGTCTTTTGAATCAATCCGTTGTCCGGCATTTGGACACCTCCTCATTCCGGCCTGCATTGCGGATGGAAGTATACCCACCCATCGAAAAACCGAACGGAAGGGCGTGCAGAAGCTCCAAGACTGCCCCCAACGACTAGTCGTTTAAGAACACCCAATGACTGTCTCGGGATGAGTTGCGGTGGAATAGGGATTGTTTTGCGCCCGTCGGCCCCTATTCAGTCCCCATTTCACCGCAACTTGGAGGAGGACAGAAAAAGCCCTGCCGCGGGTAGCGGCAGGGCTTTTGGAAGGGGACTTGGTTGTGAGGGCTCGTTAGGCGAGCTTGGCCTCGAGCTCGGCGATGCGCTTGTAGGCATCGATGGTAAAGCGTGTCTGCTTCTCCAGAATCATAGTGGTCATGAGAGTGTCCTGAGCGTGAGCCATGATGAAGGTCATCTCCATCTCGCCACCGCCGGCCTCCTGCGAAAGCAGCTTGGTCTGCGTGTCGTGGGCACCGATGAGCGCATCGCTGGCATCCTTGTGCAGCTGCTCGGCCTTCTCAAAGTCACCCTCGCGAGCAGCATCGAGCGCTGCAAGCAGATCGGTCTGGGCGTCACCTGCGTATGCGACAATCTCGAATCCAACCATCGAGATTTCTTCTTTGGTTGCCATGTTGCGTTCCTTTCACATATGAACCAATGGAGAGCATCGCGTCCGGGCATACGCGCTGCGTTGTGTATGACAGAAACAATAACATTCAAACAAAAAAGAACAGCTCAAAACGTAATTTCGAACTATGAACGGTCACTTTTCGCCCGTGAACGGTTTTTAAACCAATCTGAACAATATCGAACACAATTAGCGACAACCCAAACAGGGCCGCACCCTAACGCAAATCGCGCACCGTATCGCCCTCTACAAGCACACCGGGGATCAGCATGTGCTCCACGCCAGACGCACCCCCATCGGCGCCGGCAATCTTGTCGACCGCCCACATGCCGACGCGCTTGTTGTCAAAGCGCACCGTGGTCAGGCGGCAATCGGGCACGATATCGCCCAGGCTGTCATCAACACCCACCACGCTCACGTCCTCGGGCACACGCCTTCCGCACGACTCGAGCCCGCGAATGCAGCCGTATGCCATGGCATCGTTGGAAGCATAAATGGCCGTACAGGTCGGATCTTCCGCCAGAGCCTGACCGGCAGCATATCCGCTCTGTGCCGTCCAATCCCCACGGACGAGTCGCGGCGGCTCAATTCCATGCGCGCGCAATGTCTCGCGCCAGCCTTCCTCGCGCCGCATGCCCGAAAGCGAGCGCTCGGGACACGAGATAAAGTGCACGGTTTTGTGCCCCCGCCCCAGCAAGTACTCGACCACCTGGCGCGAGCAATCGAACTGGTCGTTATCGACCGTTGAACAGAGCGGATGCTCCAGCATCGTAACGAGCACCGTCTGCATGCCGGGCAGCGGCTCGAAGGTGCCAAAGTCCGCCGGCATGCGATTCATGATCACGACCATGCCGTCTACCGGCAGCGCGCTCATGCGCGACGATGCGCTCTCGAGGGTATACGGATGCCCATCTACTTTAGTGAGGGTGATGGCATAGCCATGTTTGTCGGCCGCGGCGGCAAAGCCCTCCATACGGTCGAGGTTGCCGGTGCCGGTAATGTTGAACATGGCGACACCGACGGTCTTAAACTTGCCGCGGCGCAGCGATCGACCGGCAAAATTGGGACGATACCCCAGCTCGCGCATGGCGGCACGCACGCGCTCCTTGGTCTCGGGGCGCACGCTGGGCGAATCGTGCACCGTACGCGAGACCGTCTGCTCCGAGACGCCCGCGAGACGCGCCACGTCCTTAACGGAAACCGATTTTTTAACAGCGGCCATAGGTCGATCTTTCTATGTCAACGATGCCATTGGCGGCACCCTACGCAGTCAAATGAACGCCTTCAAGTATATCCAACACCTCCCCCACAATACGTTTACCACCCAAAACCTACCGTTCACCGACAATCTTGCTTCGCCGAACGGCTTTTGTCGCGCAAATGTTAACGTTGCCATTGCGCAAACACAGAGCCACCGGGCGGCTCAAACGTTTACGCCTAAGGAATCGATGGTTCGCAGGCACAGGAACCACTGATTCGCGTCTTTTTTTGTGTCGCAAAATGGCAACGTCAACATTTTGGCAACCGAACGCCAAAAGCTACCATCGTTGCTAACCCACCGACTCTTAGGAGCATTGCATGGAGCAACTCATCGCCATCATCGAAAAGGGCCAGCCCTTTTTCAACGCGATCGCCCGCAACAAGTACCTCAAGGCGATCCGCGACGGCTTTATCTCCGTCATCCCCATCATCATCTTCTCGTCCATCTTCTGCCTGGTAGCCTCGGTCCCCAACATCTGGGGTTTCTATTGGCCCGATGACATCAACAACGCCCTGTGGAAGTGCTACAACTACTCCATGGGCATCCTGGCCATCGCCTGTGCCGCCACTACTGCCAAGCACTTCGCCGACGCCCAGAACCGTGACCTGCCCAAGAACAACCAGATCAACTTCATCTCGTGCATGTGCGCGGCCATCATCGGCTTCTTGCTCCTTTCGAGCGACACCATCGCCACGGACGCCGCCAGCGGCTTCAACACCACCTATCTTGGTTCCAAGGGCCTGCTAACCGCCTTCATCGCTGCGTTTGTGACCGGCATCATCTACAAGTTCTTTATCAAGCGCAACATCACCGTCAAGATGCCCGAGCAGGTTCCGCCCAACATCTCGCAGACCTTTAAGGACATCATCCCCTTCTCTGTCTGCATCACCGTCTTTTGGGTCTTTGACATCGTCTTCCGCGCTGCCTTTGGCATCTGCTTTGCCCAGGGCGTCATCCAGGTGTTCCAGCCCCTGTTCACCGCTGCCGACGGCTACATCGGCCTTGCTGTGATTTACGGCGCCATGAGCCTGTTCTGGTTCGTCGGCGTCCACGGCCCCTCGATCGTCGAGCCTGCCATCGCCGCCGCCCTCGTTGCCAACATGACCGACAACCTGGCTGCATTCCAGGCCGGCGAGCACGCCTCCGCTGTTCTGACGCAGGGCGCCCAGTACTTCGTCGTCTGCATGGGCGGCACCGGCGCCACACTCGTCCTGGTCTTTATGTTCTGCTTCCTGGCCAAGTCCCAGGAGATGCGCGCTGTCGGTAAGGCCGCCATCGTCCCCGTGTGCTTTGCCGTCAACGAGCCGCTACTGTTCGCCGCGCCCATCGTGCTCAACCCCGTCTTCTTTGTCCCGTTTGTCTTTGCCCCGATCGCCAACATCTGGATCCTCAAGATCTTTATCGACTTCTTGGGCATGAACGGCTTTATGTACACCCTGCCCTGGACCGTCCCCGGCCCCATCGGCACCATCATGGGCCTGGGCTTCCAGCCGCTCGCCTTTGTGATGCTCGCCCTTATCCTGGTCGTCGACTTCGTTCTGTACTACCCGTTCTTCCGTGCCTACGACGCCCAGAAGTGCGCCGAGGAGGCCGAGATTTCCCAGGAGGAGCTCGCCGCCAAGAACGCCGAGAAGGCCGCCAAGCTCAACGATGCCTTCCAGGGCAAGGCTGACGCCAAGAGCGTTGCCGCCGGCGCTGCTGCCGAGGCCGTGAAGGCCGGCGCCCCCGCCGCTCCCGCCGCTGTCGCCACTGAGGCAACGACCGCCAGCGACCTCAACGGCAAACGCGTACTCGTGCTCTGCCAGGGTGGCGGAACCTCGGGCCTGCTCGCCAACGCGCTGGCCAAGGCCGCCAAGGAGCGCGGCATCAATCTTGAAACCGCTGCCGAGGCATATGGTAACCACGTCGACATGCTCCCCGACTTTGACCTGGTCGTCCTGGCCCCGCAGGCCGCAAGCTACCTGGCCGACCTGCAGAAGGACTGCGAGCGCGTGGGCAACAAGTGCGTCGCCTGCCGCGGTAAGCAGTACATCGAGCTTTCCCAGAACGGCGATAAGTCTCTCGCCTTCGTAAGCGAGCAACTCTCGAAGTAAGTAACGCTCAGGGCCAGCCGACCATCCAAGACCGGCTGGCCCTTCGATTTAGACGATTGGATCATCATGTCCGTTAACCCTGCTAGCGTCACCAACCCGCCTGCGCAGTTTCCCGAGGACTTTGTCTTTGGCGGCGCTACCGCTGCTTACCAGGTAGAGGGCGAGACCCGCACCCACGGTAAGGGCAAAGTCGCCTGGGACGACTTCTTGGAGGCCCAGGGGCGCTTTTCCCCCGATCCCGCTTCGGACTTCTACAACCAGTACCCCGTCGATCTGGAGCTGTGCGAGGAGTTCGGCATCAATGGCATTCGCCTCTCCATCGCCTGGAGCCGCATCTTCCCCAACGGTACCGGCGAGATCAACCCCGAGGGCGTGCAGTTCTACCACGATCTCTTCGCCGAGTGCCACAAGCACCACGTTGAGCCGTTTGTCACGCTGCATCACTTCGACACGCCGCTTGCCCTCTTTGAGAAGGGCGACTTCCTCAACCGCGAGACCATCGATGCCTTTGTGGACTTTGCCACCTTTTGTTTTAAGGAGTACGCCGACCAGGTGACCTACTGGTTCACCTTTAACGAGATTTGGGCCGATGCCTCCAACACCTACATCGAGGGCACCTTCCCCGGCGGCGTCAAGGCGCATCTGGCCGAGGCTTTCCAGTGCGAGCACAACATGATGCTCGCCCACGCCAAGGCCGTGCTGGCCTTCCACAACGGCGGCTTTAAGGGCAAGATCGGCGTCATTCAGTCGTTGGAGTTTAAGTACCCGCTCAACGAGAACGACCCCGCCGACATCAAAGCCGCCAACAATGAGCACGTGCTGCAGAACCAGTTTTTGCTCGACGCCACCTTCCGCGGCGACTATGCGCCCGATACGCTCGAGTGCGCTAACCGCCTGGCAGCCATCTCGGGCGGCACCATCGAGATCCTAGACGAGGATCTGGAAATCATGCGCGAGGCCGCGCTCTACAACGACTACCTGGGCGTTAACAACTACCAGTGCCGCTTCTTGAAGGCCTACGATGGCGAGAACGACCTGCACCACAACGGTACGGGCGAGAAGGGCACCGGCCGCTGGCGCGTCAAGGGCATTGGCGAGCACGTGAACAAGCCCGGCATCCCCACCACCGACTGGGACTGGATCATCTATCCCGAGGGCCTGTTCGATCTGCTCGTCTACATTAAGCAGCGCTACCCCAACTACAAGCAGATCTTCATCACCGAAAACGGCATGGGCTACAAGGACCCCTACAAAGACGGCTTTGTGGACGACCAGCCGCGCATCGACTACATCGAGCAGCACCTGCGATGGCTGCTCAAGGCCATGGAAGTCGGCGTCAACGTGGGCGGTTACTTCCTATGGAGCCTGCAGGACCAGTTTTCCTGGACCAACGGCTACAACAAGCGTTACGGCTTCTTCTACGTTGACTTTGAAACCCAGAAGCGCACGCCCAAGGCAAGCGCCTACTGGTACAAGCACGTGGCGCAGACCCGTCGTCTGGACTAGTGACTGACGGGGTTGCCCGCTCACATAGCCTGTCCCCATTTCTCAGCCGGGGGCGGCACGTCACACGGCGCGCCGCCCCCGGCCTTTTTGTGCAGGTCGGAAGCCGTTTGTCTCGATCTGGAACATCTAGCCGAGTTTTTCGGTCCTACCTGTTACCGATCGAGACGAACAGGCCGAGCACGTCTACGCCCGCAGGTCCTTCACGCTGGAACGTTCGACCAACACGCCCGAGACGAGCGTACGGCTTCTGGAGCTCGGGGTTTCCAGACCCGCGACGACCTCGTTGAGCGCACGGACGCCCAGCTCGCGGTGGCGAAACTTCACCGACGTCAGAATCGAGTTGGGAATCGTCTTATAGAGCTCATCGTCGAAGCCGATCACGGACACATCATTGGGCACACTGAGCCCTTTGTCACGCAGAGCCATCATCACGCCGTTTGCCATGCAGTCGTTAGCAGCGAGGACCGCCGTGCAATCGGGCTTATCGGCAAGCACAAGGCCCGCGGCATAGCCACTATCCGCATTCCAATCGCCTTGCAGAGGCTCGGGCGGCTCAATGCCACGCGCCTCGAGTGCCGCACGCCAACCTTTCATACGGCACTGGCTCGACAACGACTCTTTCTTACCAGAGACGAAGTACACGTTTTTATGCCCGTGGTTCAAGAAGTACTCGCACGCCATGCGCGCGCCGCCCTCTTGGTCGTCACTGACGGTGGAGCAGGCAGGATGCTTCATCGGCGTAATAATCACCGTCTTGAGGTCTTTCGGCGCCTCAAAGGTATCAAAGTCATCGACCATCTGACGCAGGTTGAAGATCATGCCGTCAACGGGAAGCTGCGACATCCTGCGCGCCGCATCGGCAAGGGTCATGTTCTCCCCTGCGCACTTCTTAATCATCGTGAGCGCAAAGCCGCGTTCTTCGGCGGCATCGGCGATACCGTCAATCATGTCCACGGCACCGCCCGACAAGTGAAACAGCACGACGCCGATGCACCCGTAACGGCCCAACTTGAGCGAACGCGCGGCAAAGTTGGTTCGAAATCCGAGCGCCTCCATTGCCGAATGGACCTTATCGCGTGTCGACTCTCGCACGCTATTGGGCTCGTTGATCACACGCGAAACCGTCTTGAGAGAAACACCCGCGGCAATCGCCACATCGTTCATCGAGACGTTTTTCTTGTCCATCGTTGTCACTGCTTCTCCACTCGGTTCTCTATCGCTTGTTTTTTGTGTTCTAGCATACACTACCTGCCTGACTGATAAATCAACCGTTTACCGGGCAATATCGACCGCTCACCCGTATATCCTTGTTGCTCTTCCAAAAATGTCTTACGTTGTCATTAACGAAATGACAACGTTGTCATTTCGCAATGCCTTCCTTAAGCAGGAAGGCTTCCGGGCAGTCCTGACCATCCATCGACGACCAGTTCCATCCACATGCATCGCGCATCAAGTAGCAAAGGAGCTTTATGGACGCCATCGTAAAGATGCTCGAAAAGCATCAACCGTTCTTTGAGAAGATCTCGAGAAACATCTACCTCCAGGCCATCAAGGACGGATTCCTTGGGTGCATGCCCATCGTCCTCACCTCTTCGATCTTTCTGCTGATCGCCACGCTTCCCGGCGTGGTCGGCATCGCGCTGCCCCAGCCGCTCCTCGACTGGTGCAACAAGCTGTACAACTTCACCATGGGCGTCATGGGCATCATGGTTGCCGGCACCACCGCCAAGAACTTCACGGCATCCATGAACCGTCGTATGCCCGCCGGCAAAGTGCTCAACGACGGTTCCACTATGGTTGCTGCCCAGTGCAGCATGCTGCTGCTCGCAGTCACGCAGTTCAGCACCAAGTTCAACGGCTCCGAGCTTTCGGTCTTCGATTGCACCAGCATGGGCACGCGCGGTCTGTTCTCGGCCTATATCGCCGCGTTCATTACCGTATGGGTCTATAAATTCTGCGTCTCGCGCGATCTGACCATTAAGCTGCCCAAGGAAGTTCCGGGCGCCATCGCTCAGAACTTCCGCGACATCATCCCCTTTGGCGGCGCCGTCATCATCTGCGGCATCATCGATGTCGTCGTGCGCAACCTCATGGGCGTTCCGTTCTCCGAGCTGCTTATCAAACTGCTCTCCCCGCTCTTTACCGCTGCAGAAACCTATCCTGGCCTTATCCTTATCCAGGCAGCCACCGCGTTCTTCTGGTTCATCGGCGTCCACGGCCCTTCGATCGTCCAGCCGGGCATCGACCCCATCCGTCTTGCCAACCAGGCCGAGAACCTGCAGGTTCTGCTGGCCGGTGGCCACCCCGCCCACTCCCTCACCTTTAACATGTCGCTCGTGGGTGAGTTCGGCGGCACTGGCGCCACGTTCATCGTGCCGCTTCTGCTGATTCTCTTTATGAAGTCCAAGCAGCTCAAAGCCGTCGGTAAGGCCTCGATTGTTCCTGTTGCCTTTGCTGTCAACGAGCCGCTGCTCTTTGGCGCGCCGATGATCCTTAACCCCTACATGCTCATCCCCTTTGTTGCCGCCGGCTGCGTCAACGTGAGTGTTGCCAAGTTCTTTATCGATAACGTGGGCATGAACGGCTTCTCCTTCGTGGTGCCTTGGGCCACCCCCGCCCCCATCGGCATTTTCATCACCACGAACTTCCAGCTTATTGCCCTGGTATTTGTCGCGATCATCATCTTGCTGGATGCCATCATCTACCTGCCGTTCTTGAAGGCATACGATAAGCTGCTCTGCGACCAGGAGGCCGAGCGCGCCGCCGAGCTGGGTCTCGAGTCCGATGGTGCTGCCAGCACCCCTGCGCCCGTCATCGAGCCGACCGCCGCTGCCGCCGACAGCAAGCCTGCCGCCGAACAGCCCGAGCCTGCCGCCGATGCATCCGCCAAGAAGGACGTCGATGGCCTGAAGGTCCTCGTCCTGTGCGCTGGCGCCGGCACCTCCGCCATGCTTGCCAACGCCATCAAGGAAGGTGCCGCGCAGACCGGAGAGAACATCGCTTCCTCCGCAGGCGCCTATGGCCAGCACACTGCCATCATGGATCAGTACGACGTTATCGTGCTTGCCCCGCAGGTCCGTAGCTACTACAACGACATGAAGGCCGACACCGATCGCCTGGGCATTAAGCTGCTCGCTCCGCGCGGCAAGGAATATATCGACCTTACCCGCGACCCCGCTGGCGCCATCAAGTGGCTCCGCGAGAACCTCGACTAGCTCCTCCCTCTGTTGGTGCCCGAATCCCCAGTTCGGGCACCTCCCCCTATTCGTATCCCACAGAAAGGATGACTCATGACCAACCCCATGCAGTTCCCCGACGGCTTTGTGTTTGGCGGCGCCACCGCCGCTTACCAGGTTGAGGGCGAGACCCGTACACACGGCAAGGGCAAAGTGCCCTGGGACGATTTCCTGGCTGCTCAGGGCCGTTTCTCCCCCGACCCCGCAAGCGATTTCTACAACAAGTACCCGGTCGATATCGACCTGTGCCAGCGCTTCGGCATCAACGGTATCCGTGTCTCCATCGCTTGGAGCCGTATCTTCCCCAACGGCACCGGCGAGATTAACCCCGAGGGCGTCGCCTTCTATCACGAGCTTTTTGCCACCTGCAACAAAGCCGGCGTTATCCCCTATGTCACGCTCGATCACTTTGACACGCCCGAGGCCTTCTACCAGGACGGCGGAGAGGGCTTCCTGACGCGCACGACGATCGACGCCTTTGTCGAGTACGCCAAGTTCTGCTTTGCCGAGTTCACCGAGGTCAAGCACTGGTTTACCTTTAACGAGATTCCCGCGACCGCCGAGGGCAGCTTTATCGTCGGCAACTGGCCGCACGGCGAGAAGTATCGCCTGGACAAGGCCTTCCAGCTTATGCACAACATGATGGTGGCCCATGCCAAGGCCGTCGTCGCCTTCCACGAGGGCGGCTTTGAGGGCGAGATCGGCATTGTCCAGAACCTGGAGCCCAAGTATCCCTTCGATCCCAACAGTGCTGCCGACTGCGAGGCCGCCCGCATGGCCGACGTCATTAACAACCGCTGGGTACTCGACGCCACCTTCCGCGGCCACTATGCAGCCGATACCATGGAGGCTGCGACCAAGCTGGCTCATATCGCCGGCGGCGAGCTCGACGTCCGCGACGAGGACATCGCCGCGCTGACCGCCGCGCTCCCCTACAACGATTGCCTGGGCGTCAACACCTACAAGTGCCAGTTCCTGCGTGCCGCCGAGGGCGAAAACGACATCAACCACAATGGCACCGGCGACAAGGGCTCCTCGCGCTGGTTCCTCAAGGGCGTGGGCGAGTCATGCGTGCGCGAAGGCATACCCACCACCGATTGGGACTGGATCATCTATCCCGAGGGCCTCTACGACCTGCTGCTCCGCATTAAGAACGATTACCCCAACTACAAGAAGATCTACATCACCGAGAACGGCATGGGCTATAAGGACGACTTCGAGGATGGCTTTATCGACGACGCCCCTCGTATCGACTACATGCGCCAGCATCTCGCATGGATCCTCAAGGCAATCGACGGCGGTGTAAACGTCGACGGTTACTTTGTGTGGTCGCTGCAGGACCAGTTCTCCTGGACCAACGGCTATAACAAGCGTTACGGCCTGTTCTACATCGACTTTGAGACCCAGAAGCGCTATCCCAAGGCGAGCGCGTACTGGTACAAGAACGTCGCGGAGACCGGCCTGCTTATGGCCTAGTTTCCGCCGCATGCCACCCGTCGGCCGCATACGAATCCCTCCACGGGTTCGTATGCGGCCTTTTTGTTTTTGGTGGGCCCGTGCAGGCCGTTTGTCTCGATCTGTAACATCTAGCAGGGATTTTCGGTCTTAAATGTTACAGATCGAGACAAACGGAACGCCCGAGCAGAAATATCTCAATCTGTAACATGTAGACCACTTTTGACCGTCTACCTGTTACAGATCAAGACAATAAGATAGTCAAACCCAAACTTTCCAAGCAGTTATGAAACATGGTTTCTAGTTTTCGGTATAACGAACATACTTTCGGTATCATTTAATGGTATTATGATATCGAAAGTATGTTCGTGATACCGAAAGGAGCCGCATGCGCCAGTTCGATTACGCCACAGTCCCAGCGGAACTCGAAGCAACTCCAATCACCAACCTCCTCCTCTCGATACGCGAGCATAAAGGCCGTCAGCTTGCTCTGAGTCAAGTCAAACCCGAACTTCTATCGTCCCTTATGGAGGAAGCTAAGATCCAAAGCACCCAATCCTCCAACGGACTTGAAGGAATTATTACCACCCAAAAAAGACTCAAAGCGATCATGGCGTATTCCGCCAAGCCAAGCTCCCGCGCAGAGGAAGAAATCGCTGGATACCGAGATGTGCTGTCGCTTATTCACGAGCAACACGATTCCATTCCCGTAACGCCATCGGTCATTTTGCAGTTGCATCGTGACCTCATGGCGCACACGGCAATCTCGTATGGAGGCCATTGGAAAGATAGCGATAACGAAATCGTCTCCATTGACGATCAAGGTAATCGATTTGTGCGCTTTAGGCCCCCTTCGGCTCTAGCAACCCCGGGACTTATTAAAGAAGCCTGCCAATCCCTCAACGATGCTTTATCTCGCCAAGTTTGCGACCCCCTCCTTATATCGCTCCGCTTTATCTTCGATTTTGTTAGCATTCATCCCTTCAACGATGGCAATGGCAGGATGAGCCGGCTCCTTACAACGCTGCTGCTCGAAAAGACTGGATACGACGTTGCGCGTTACATCAGCATCGAACGACTTATTGAAGACAACAAAGCGCTTTACTACAACGCCCTCGCTGCAAGCTCCACTGGATGGAATGAAAATCAAAACACCGAAGTACCCTTTATCCGTTTCATGCTCGGAACAACCCTGGCCGCCTACCGAAAGCTCGAGCAGCGTACCTTAATTGAATCAAGCACTCGTCCCATGTCGAAGCAAGCGCGCATCGCTGTTCTATTTCAACAGAGACCCGGCGTCATTAAGAAATCCGACATCCGATCAAACTGCCCCGATATCAGCGAGGTTACCGTTAAACGAACCCTCGGTCAGCTTGTTAGCTGCAGCGCAATCGAAAAAACAGGAGCGGGTCGTTCGACGGGCTACATACTCAAAGACGTCCATGCTCTAGAACTATTCTTGCAATCCACAATACCCGACAGCGAGGCCGCAATAACAAAAGAGGCTCCAAAGGATAAGCTTCTTGAACGTGTAAACCGCGCCGAGGATGAAAGCAGAGAGGGGCTCTATGAAGACTACGATTCATTCTCAAGGGACATAAAGACGAAATACGGAGTCTAGTCATATCCCAGAATAGCCTCATCCTTGTTGCCCAAAGTTATTTACGCGTCATTGTGAAGCGATAACCCCTGCGCCGGCAGGGGCAGAAGTATCGTCTGTAGCGTTAGCTAGCAGATGACCTGCGTGTGTTCCTCGATGGCGGCACGATCCACGGCGGCAATACCCGGCTCGCACACCACGGCGTCCAAACTGTCCAGGCGGCAGAAGGTGTAGAAGTCGCGCTTGCCGATCTTGCTGGAGTCGGCGATCAGATAGCGCGAGTCGGCCTTGCTAAAGGCGAGCTGCTGGATACGGCCCTCGTCCATGTTGGACGTGGACACGTCGCCGTCCAGGATGCCGTTGGCGCCGATAAACGCTGCATCGATACCAAGCGCACGCAAGGTATCCTCGGCCGTTGGCCCCACAAAAGCGGCGGTGCGGCGGCGGTACATGCCGCCCACCAGGCACAGTTCGTAGTCTTCGCTCGCCTCGAGCAGGCTAAACACCGAAAGCGAATTAGTCACGATGCGCAGGCGGCACGCCGGCAGCATCGAGGCCATCTGCTCAACCGTGGTGCCCGTACCCAAAAAGATGGTCGAGCCCTCCTCGATGAGCTCAACGGCTCGGCGCGCGATCTGCAGCTTTTCCTCAGCATGTTTGGAACGTTTTTCGCTGTGCGAATACTCGTGGCGCAACATAGTGTGGGGACGTCCCTGTGCACTGCGGGCTCCGCCGTGCACGCGCTCGATCTCGCCCAGGCTCGCAAGTTCCTCAAGGTCACGGCGGATCGTCATATCCGAGACGCCCAGCGCATCCGAAATCTCCTTGACCGAGACCGTGCCCTGCTCTTCGAGCAGCTGCCGAACCTTATCCTGTCGCTCTGCCTTAATCACGATGAATCCTCGCCGTTCTTTGCGCGCATATCATTCAAACAGTAACGAACAAATTGTATCAGACCCGTGCGCGTCAAAAATGAACGCCCGCACAGCTCCAATCATCACTTTTTTGAGAAAAATACCCCCTGCTTTAGTGGGGTGTAGTGATAATCTCGCCTGTTCGCGCTACAGTTTGTCGGAAATACCTCGATGTTAGGAACCAAATGATCACTTCCGAGCTTTTCGGCACCGCACCGTGCGGTACCCCCGTTCATCGTTACACCCTCAACGGGCCCGAGATCTGCGTTCGCATTATGGACTATGGCGCCACCGTGCTTGGTGTCGACGTGCCCGACATTCCCGGCAACGTGCGCGATGTGGTGCTGGGCTTCGATAAGCTCGAGGATTACTTTGACAACCCCGCCTGCTTTGGCGCGACCATCGGCCCCGTGGCAAACCGCACCGCGGGCGCCACAATCACCATCGCCGGCACGGACTGGCATATGCCCGCCAACGAGGGCGCCAACAACCTGCACAGCGATCTTGAGCACGGCCTGCACAAGCGCGTGTGGGACGTTAAGCTCGACGAGGTCCACAATGCCGTGCGCATGACCACCTCGCTTGAGGATGGCGAGCTGGGCCTTCCCGGCAACCGCACCTTTACAGCCGTGTTTACCGTGACGCGTACCGGCTGTTTCCGTATCGAATATGGCTGCGAGAGCGACTGCGCCACGTACGTGTCCATGACCAACCACACGTACTTTAACCTTGCCGGCCATAACGCCGGCATGGACTGCGAGCACTTCTTTGTTGCTAACGCTGCCCACTACCTGCCCATCAACGAGCAGAATATCCCCACCGGTGAAATCGCTCCGGTCGAGGGCACGCCGTTTGACTTCCGTGAGCTGCGCCCCGTCGCGCCCGGCATGGAAGCCGACGACCCGCAGATTAAGCAGGCACGCGGCTACGACCACTGCCTGTGCATCGATGGCTATCAGTACGGCCGCAACCTGCGTCGCGCCCTGCATGTCGAGGAGATGTGGACCGGCCGCGAGCTGGACTACTACACCACCGCCCCGGGCGTGCAGCTCTACACCGGCAACTGGCTGGGCGACGAGCACGCCAAGGACGATGCTAACTATGGCTGGGGCGCCGGCTTTGCCCTCGAGGCAGAGATGTACCCCGACACGCCGCACCAGCCGCTGTTCCCGCAGGGCATTGTGGGCCCGGGTCACCCCTACAGCAATGTGATCGAATACCACTTTATGAGGCACTAAGCCCACAGCAGCGCCCGCCGGCACCACCGCCGACGGGCGCTGTTTCATGCCTAAATCCTTTTTTCGATGCCACCGAATTGGTGACATAACAAAACTATGCCGAATTACTACGATGAACCCACGATGTCCTTCCACGCGCTGGTTTATAAAAAAATTAGCAACTCGTCTACCTGCGGTTTTATTCTCCGCAAATTTGACATGCTCGGCGATAAGCAATTCATCGTAGTAAACCGGCATAGTTTTGGCAGACGGCGCCACACAGACCCCCTACGAAGGTAAAATGATTCCTTTCCCTCCGTCCCCAAGGGTTCAATTGAGCAAGACTTCGATGGGGTCGGGGGCGGAACTGGGGAGATAGCGGATTTCTAGTTCTATGCCGAGTTCTTGCAGCTCTTTGAAGGCGGCGATGTCCGTATTGTCTACGGCAACGGCAGGAGTTGCGGAGCGCTTGCCCTCACCCGCCCGCATATGGCCAATGCTGATCTTGGCGATCGGCACACCACCCTTAACCAGCGCGAGCGCATCGGAGGGTGAGGCCACCATGATCAGAATCAATTGGCGAGGCGTTGCGGTATGAATGACGTCGATGGTCCTTTGCACCGAGAAAAACCGCGTCCAAACGCCTTCTGGCGCCGCCACCCTCATGGGTGCCCATTGGCGCGAATCTGCCGCGATCTCATCGTTGACGATTAGGACAAGGTTGGAACCCACGGCTTCGTTCCACAGATCAACGTCTTGTCCGTAAATGAAACGGTCGTCGATGCGTGCGAGAAGAATCTTGGGTTGAGTCATCGCTGCCCCATTCTACTTGAGAACCGTAAGAGCAAGACATCACGCCTCTAATATTAGTGCATTTAAAGGTTGATTTCCGATCTCAGCCGAACACATTGAGCAAATAGGCCATTCCCGCAGTTAGCCGAACGCCCCCGTGGCCCCATCCGGGACCCGGGGGCGGCATTTTCCCAGTTGAAGGAACGGTGGAGATGTGTTTCGATGGGTCCGGTGGCCAT
>NZ_WQPL01000012.1 GCF_018785245.1 Collinsella aerofaciens
GTCGCATTTGAGACAAGGTGACGTGAAACGAAAGGGCGCTGACCTTCTGGTCGCGCCCTTGAAGTTGAACGTCAGATTGTACAGGTGCGGCCCGCGCAACGTCGGTCGGTTACGGCGTTTGGTAAAACCGCGTAACTCTAAATACGCTCCGCGATTTCGTGGATGAGGTAGTCGGTCTTTTCCCAGCCCAGGCACGGGTCGGTGATCGACTTGCCAAAGACGCCGCCGTCGACCGGCTGATCGCCGTCCTCCAGGTAGGACTCGATCATAAAGCCCTTGACTAGCTTAGAGATGGACTCATTGCGGCGGCAGCTGTCGAGCACCTCCTTGCAAATACGATACTGCTCCAGCGGACGTTTGCCCGAGTTGTCGTGGTTGCAGTCGATGACCGCTGCCGGGTTGGCATAGCCGGCATGCTCGGTATAGCGCTCGGCCAGGCGCTCCAGGTGCTCGTAGTGGTAATTGGGGTAGGTACGACCGTCGAGACCGATGTAGCCACGCATGACGGCGTGTGCGAGCGGATTGCCGTCGCATTCAACCTCCCAGTTGCGGAAGATAAAGCTCTGATGTGCCTGGGCGGCGTAGATGGAGTTGAGCATGACGGTGGTGGAACCGGCGGTGGGGTTCTTCATGCCCACAGGCACCGAAATGCCGCTCGACACCAGGCGATGCTCCTGGTTTTCGACCGAGCGCGCGCCTACGGCAACGTAGCTCAGTAGGTCGACGAGGTACTGGTAGTTGGACGGATAGAGCATCTCATCGGCGGTAAAGAAGCCAGTCTCCTCGATGACGCGCAGGTGCATATGGCGGATGGCCTTGACGCCCTCGAGCAGGTCGTCGGGAGCCTCGGGGTTGGGGTTGTGCAGCAGGCCCTTGTAGCCGGTGCCCTTGGTGCGCGGCTTGTTGGTGTAGACGCGCGGAATGATGATGAGCTTGTCCTTGACCTCTTCGGCGGTCTTGGCCAGTCGGTTCATATACTCGAGCACCGAATCCTCGCGGTCGGCAGAGCACGGGCCGATGATGAGCACCTTACGTGCGTCCTCGCCGGTAAAGACTTTGGCGACCTCGGCGTCAAATGCCTGCTTTTTGGCGGTAAGCTCGGCAGAAAGTGGCATTTCCTTGCGGATCTCCATGGGGATCGGCAGCCTGCGTTTGAATTCCATGGCCATAGGGGTCTCCTCAATCTATAGAAAGAGCAATAAGCGTATTGTCGAATGCTCGGCATTATCCGCTGTCGCACGCTAAAGTGCAAGCCCTTGTCACCCCGAAACCTACCAAAAAGAGACAGGTTTATTTTGGCAGGTTTTATCTGGGCAAACGTCGGCGAATGCCGGGAGGGAGCGGCGCCGCGCGGGACCCTAAGGCTGTTGTCAGTTCCCCAGGAAATACCCTGTGGGCAAAAAATGCCAAATATGAGTACGGTTGCTATCTTAGTATCATATTGCCTTCGCAAAATAATAGACATAACAGCAAAATATGTTTATTAACGCAAACACATATAAGTCCGCTATAGGGCTGTTTGATCAATTTAGGGACGCGTGTAAGCCGTGAAAACGGCATTTGGGGCTGTTTTGGCTGTTACTAAAAAGGTAACAGTACTCATATTTGCCCTTTTTTGCCCACGGGGTCTGGAAAGCGCCGTCAATGAGGTCTCAGGGAAGGCGTTTCGAGGCTCGAAGGACACAAAACGGGGGCGCAGGTTGTCCTGCGCCCCCGTTTTCTGGGCATTGCTGTTGTTTGCCGCCGGTTGTTACGCCGCCTCGTCGAACTGCGAGTTGTACAGGTCGGCGTAGAAGCCGCCCTGGGCGAGCAGCTCGTCGTGCGTGCCCTTTTCGACGATGTCGCCGTCGCGAATTACCAAGATCACGTCGGCGTTGCGGATCGTGGACAGGCGGTGCGCGATGACAAAGCTGGTACGGCCCTGCATCAGCGCATCCATGGCGCGCTGAATAAGCTCCTCGGTACGGGTATCGACGTTGGAAGTCGCCTCGTCCAGAATCAGCGCCGGGCGGTCGGCCAAAATGGCGCGGGCGATGGTCACGAGTTGGCGCTGGCCCTGCGACAGGTTAGTGCCCTCCTCGTTGATCATGAAATCGTAGCCGCCGGCGAGCGTATGGATAAAGTGGTCGCAACGCGCGGCACGCGCGGCGGCCTCGACCTCGGCATCGCTCGCGTCGGGGCGTCCGTAGCGGATGTTCTCGCGGATGGTGCCGTTAAACAGCCAGGTATCCTGCAGCACCATGGCAAACTCGCCGCGCAGCGCCGCGCGGTCCCAGTCGCGCACGTCGATGCCCTCGACGCGCAGCGAGCCGCCGTCCACGTCGTAAAAGCGCTGCAGCAGCTTGATGAGCGTGGTCTTGCCGGCGCCGGTGGGGCCGACGATGGCGATGGTCTGGCCGGGCTGCGCCTCGCAGCTAAAGTCGTGGATGATGGTCTTGTCGGGCGTGTAGCCAAACTTGACATGGTCAAACTCCACGTGGCCGGGGCGCTTCTCGGGAATCTGCGCGTCGGCTTTCTGCTCCTCCTCGGGCGCGGCCAGGAACTCAAAGACGCGCTCGGTGGCGGCGGCCATCGACTGCATCGTGTTGCTCACGTTGCCCAGCTGCTGTACGGGCTGCGTAAAGTTGCGAACGTACTGGATAAAGCTCTGGATGTCGCCGGGCGTGGCATTGCCGGTCAGCGCGAGCTGCGCGCCCACCACGACGACGCCCACATAGCCCATGTTGCCCACCAGGCTCATAAGCGGCATCATCAGGCCCGACAGGAACTGCGAGCGCCAGCCGCTAATAAAGAGGCGGTCGTTTTGACGGTCGAACTCCTCGATTGAGGCCTCGGCGCGGTCGAACACTTGAATGACGTTCTGGCCGGCAAAGTCCTCCTCGATGATGCCGTTGACGGTGCCCAGGACCTGCTGCTGCTCGCGGAAGTACGGCTGCGAGAAGTGAATCATCACCATCAAGATAATTGCGGCTGCCGGTAGCGTGAGCACGGTGACGCCGGTGAGCGGCAGGCTGATCGAGAGCATCATGATGAGCACGCCGATAATCTGCGTGACCGACGTGATAAGCTGCGTCACGCTCTGGTTGAGCGACTGACCCAGCGTATCGACGTCGTTGGTGATGCGGCTGAGCACATCGCCCTTGCTGTGGCCGTTGAAGTAACTCATCGGAACGACAGCGATCTTGGCGGCGATCTCCTTGCGCATGCGATAGCAGATCTTTTGCGTGACGCCGGTCATGAGCCAGCCTTGGATCAGGCTGCAGACAGAGCTCGCCAGATACAGGCAGAGCAAAAAGCCGAGCGTCTTGGCGATCCAGTCAAAGTCAACGTCGCCGGTGCCGTTGACCTTGGCGACCAGGCCTTCGAACAGCTTGGTCGTAACCTGGCCGAGCACCTTGGGTCCCACAATGTTAAAGATGACCGAGCACACGGCAAAGGCGACGGCGGCAAACACGGCAATCTTGTGCTGGCCGATATAGCCGAGCAGCTGCCTCATGGTGCCCTTAAAGTCCTTGGCCTTTTCGCCACGACGCATGCCACCCATGCGGCCCATGGGACCACGCTGGCGGGTGGGTTTGGGAATCTGAGTCTTGGTCTCGTCTGCCATTAGCGCTCGCCTCCTTCCGTGACGGCTGCAATTTCTTCTTGGGTAAGCCCCAGCTCCTCGGCAGAAAGCTGCGACTGTGCGATCTCCAGGTACGCCGGGCAGCTGCGCAGCAGCTCCTCGTGCGTGCCGGTGCCCACCACGTGGCCGTCGTCGAGCACGATGATCTGGTCGGCGTGCATGATGGTCGCGATGCGCTGGGCCACGACCACGAGCGCGGCGTCGGTAACGTTTTTGGCCAGCTCTTCGCGCAGACGTGCGTCGGTCTTGTAGTCGAGGGCGCTAAACGAGTCATCGAACACCGCGACCTCGGGCTTTTTGGCCAGGGCGCGGGCGATGGCCAGGCGCTGGCGCTGACCGCCCGAAACATTGGAGCCGCCCTGGCTGATGGGGGAGTCGTAGCCGCCCTCGCGCTCGGCGATAAAGTCCTCGGCCTGTGAGATGCGCGCGGCTTGGCGCATGTCATCATCGCTTACCATGTCGCCCGCAAACTTGAGGTTGCTCTCAACGGTGCCCGAGAACAGACGACCCTGCTGCGGAATATAACCGATGCGGCGGCGCAGCTCGGAAAGGGTCATGTCGCGCACGTCGATGCCGTCGAGCGAAATGCTGCCGCCCGTGACGTCGTACAAGCGTGGAATCAGCTGCACGAGCGTGGACTTGCCCGAGCCCGTGGAGCCAATGATGCCGAGCATCTGACCGGCATGCGTGGTGAAATTCACGCCGCTGATGACATCGGCGCGGGCATCGGGGTACTGGAAGCTCACGTCGCGGAAGGTGAGCTCACCGCGCGGCGAGCTGGCCGCGGGCAGTTTGGGCGAGGCAGGGTCGTTGATGCTCGTGGGGCAGGTGATGACCTCATCTACGCGCTCGGCTGCGACCTCGGCACGGGGCAGGATGACCGAAACCATGGTGAGGATCATAAACGCCATGACGATCTGCATGGTGTAGGAGATAAACGCCATCATGTTGCCGACCTGCATCACGCCGTCGGACACGCCCTGCGCGCCAAACCAGACGATAAGCACGGTGATGCAGTTCATGACGAGCATCATGAGCGGCATCATAAAGCTCATGGCTCGGTTGGTGTAGAGCTGCGTGGTCATCAGGTCGAGCGACGCCTTGTCAAAACGTTCGAGCTCATGTTCCTCGCGGTTGAACGAGCGGATGGGCATAAGGCCGTCGAGCAGCTCGCGGGCGGTAAGGTTCACGCGGTCAACAAAGCTTTGCATCTTTTTGAACTTGGGCATGGTGAGGCCCATAAGCACGCCGACGACGGCCGAGACCGCGATGATGGCAACGGCGATGGTCCACTCCAGGCCGGTATGGTTGGCCAGGACGCGCATGACGGCGACGATGCCCATGACGGGGGCCATCAGACACATGCGGATAAACAGAGTTGCGGCCATCTGGATCTGCTGAATGTCGTTGGTGCAGCGGGTGATGAGCGAGGCCTGGCTAAACTTGCCCACCTCGGCCGGCGAGAAGTGCATAACCTTGTTGAAGGTCTCGCGGCGCAGGTCGCGGGCGATGGAGCAGGCGGTGCGCGAAGCCACGGCACCGGTCAGGATGGTGGCGACGAGCGACACGAGGCACAGTCCAAACATCGTGGTCGCCATGCGGCTCAGGTAGGCGTTCTGCACGTCGGCGGGGTCGATGCCCTGCGCCTTGTACTCGTCCTGTACATAGCTCACGGCGCGCTGGGTGACGATGGAGCCCGACATGGAGCCCATTTTGTCCGCCATTTGGTTGGCGCCCTCGACGAGCTTGCTTTGGTCTACCAGACCGCCCTCGACACCCAGGCGCAGGCTCTTCATAGTGATCTTACCGCCGTCGGCATCAATCTGCTTTTGCATGTTCTGCGCCGCCGCGGCCTTCTGCTGCATCTCGGCGAGCTGCTCGGGCGTCATCGCTGCCATTTGCTCGGGGGTGGGCATGGCCTGGGCAGCGTTGTCGTCTTTCTCGCTGGACGAGCCCATCATGTCGCCCATGGAGTTGGCGTCGATGCCCTGGTTGAGCGAAAGGACAACAGTCTCGGGCAGGCTCATAATGTCGGCAATCTTGCCTCCATCGGCACGCTCTTCCTCGGTGCCCTCGTACGTTCGAATGTCGTTTTTGTCAGCCTTGCTAAACACGGCCTCCACAGCCTTGGCGTCCTTGGCGCTCATAAAGAGTTCGAGGTCGTCGAGCGATTCGGCGCGGATGGTGTCGGGTACGGGCGACGCGATGCCGCCTTGCTGCACACCCACGTCGACGATGTCGCTCATATAGGTAGGCAGCGCCAGATCGGCGTTGCAGCTGATTACGATAAGTACGATAGCTGCGAACAGTGCCAGGATATGTTTTTTAAAGAGCTTGAGAATCCTCACTCGGCATCTCTCCTTTCTTGATTGCGGTCGATAATTTCGTTGGCACGTCTAAGAAGGCGCACCATCTCTTGGGTATCTGTTTCGCCAAGCTGCTCGAGGAAGGCCGCGGTGCGGTCCTCGAATTCCCGACGTTTGATTTCGATAACCTGGAATCCTTTGTCGGTCACCGTGACGTGTACGCGACGACGGTCGGTCTTTGAGTGCTCGCGCTCGACCCAGCCCTTGGCCTCGAGGGCGCGCAGGATATTGGCGATGCGGGCGCTCGAGACCCAGGCGCGATCAGCGAGTTCGCTCGGCGTGAGCGAGCCGCCGGCGCGCATGAGGGCGCGCATGACGGCCATCTCGCCACCCAGAGCCTGGTCGGCAAAGCGCGAAACGCGCTGGTGCATGCTGCCAAACTCGGTAAAGAGCTGACGCCCAAGCTCATGGAAATCGGTATCTTCCACCGAAAACCCCTAACACTAGAAACTATTTTCGGTGGAAGATGATACCCCCATACGCGGGCCTCATACAGTAGGCAATATTAAGAGCTCATTAAGACTTAAAATCATTCAATTGCTAAAGCGTTTCAAAGAACTATCATGCCCGCGGTTAGGCGAGGGGTTGTCACCACCATGACGACTGGGACTCATATAATCGCCACGTGCGATGCTCCAACTTCCCGCAAGGAGACACCTTACATAAAGGGGGATGGAGTCATGGCATTTGACTTCACGGGCAAGACCGCGATTGTCACGGGCGGCACTCAGGGCATTGGCCTCGAGATCGCCAAGGGCATCGTCGCGGGCGGCGGACATGTCGCGCTCATCGCAAGGAACGCTGCTAAGGGCGAGGCCGCTGTGGCCGAGCTTGGCGAGGGCAACAAGTTCTATCAGCTCGATGTCGCCGATGCGCCCAAGGCGCGCGAGACCGTCGAGCAGATTTTTACGGACCTGCCGCAAACCAACATCCTGATCAACTGCGCTGGCGTCATCAGCACCAAGAAGTTCGACGAGATCGATGACACCGAGTGGCGCCGCACCATCGACATCAACCTCAACGGTACCTTTACCATGATGAACGCCGTCTACCCGCACTTTAAGGCGGCCCATGCCGGCACTATCGTCAACGTGAGTTCCGTTGCGGGCAAGATCGGTGGCGGCCTGCTCGGCACCGCGGCTTACGCGAGCTCCAAAGCAGGCGTTAACGGTCTGACCAAGGCAGTCGCCAAGGAAGGCGGCAAGTTTGGCGTTCGCTGCAACGCCGTGTGCCCGTCGCTCACGTTGACCGATATGACCTCGATTCTCTCTGACGAGAACTCTCAGCGCATCATCAACGGTATTCCTCTGGGCCGCGCCGCCCAGGCCAGCGAGCCTGCGCAGATGGTGCTGTTCTTCGCTTCCGACCTCGCCAGCTTCGTGAACGGCGAGATTGGTGACTGCGACGGCGGCATCGTCCTGGACGGGTAATACCCCGCGGTGATCGTTTGGCGGCGACCCTGGCGACTCGGGGTTGTCGCCTTCTTTCTGACATAGGCGCGTGCGGCTACGATTCGCATGCATCCAAAGGAGATATATATGAGTGAATCGACTGCGGTGGAGGCGCCGGCGGCAAAGGAGCCGTTCTTTAAGATGTCCTCCATCCCGGGCGCCAATATCTTGGTGCCGCTTCTGTTGGGCTGCCTGCTCAACACGCTATTCCCCGACCTGTTTAAAACGCTCGGTAGCTTTACGCTTGGCATGACCCAGCAGGGCGCAGGCCCGCTCGTGGGCGCTTTTTTGCTCATCGTCGGTACGACGATTTCGTTTAAGAGTGCTCCTGCCGCCGCTGCACGCGGCGCCATCATCATCGCCGTCAAGCAGATCGTGGTCGTTGCCGTGTCGCTGCTCATCCTTTATGTGTTCAACGACAACCTGTTTGGCATCTCGGCCATGGTGATGCTGGCCGCTTGCACGGGTGCCAACAACGCTATGTACGCTGGACTGATGGGCACCATGGGCAACGAGGCCGAGCGTGGCGCCGTCGCCATCACCACGCTCGTTGTCGGCCCTCCGGTCACGATGATCGTGCTCGGCGCCGCCGGTCAGGCTCCGATTGGCTGGTCGCTCGTGGGCGCCATCCTGCCGATCGTTGTCGGCATTATTCTAGGTAACCTGTTCCCCAGCTTTAAGAAGATGATGGCACCGGCACTTTCCGCCGTCATCGTGCTCGTCTTCTTTGCCATGGGCTCGACCATGACCTTTGGCCAGCTCATTAATGGCGGTCTTCCCGGTATTCTGCTCGGCGTGATCTGCTCGGTGGTCTTTGCAATTCCCGTTATCGCGGTCGATAAGCTCACGGGCGGTACGGGTGTCGCAGGTGCGGCCATTTCGAGCTGCGCCGGAGCCAATGTGGCCACGCCTGCTGCCATGGCAAGCGTCAACGAGGCCTTGTACGGTGGCGCCGTGCTCGCGACGGCTACGGCACAGGTTGCCGCCTGCGCAATCGTGACGGCTATTTTGACCCCGCTGGTCACCAGCTGGTGCTACAAGCATTTTGAGGGCCAGCAGAGCAACGGCAAGGCAACGACCGACAAGGCCGCCTCAGCCGCCTAATGCCAAACGGCAATCAAAGCTAAAAACTAGCTACGCCACAGGGCGGCCACGGGGGATCCCGTGGCCGCCCTGCAGTTTCTGTAGGGTCTCTGGGACACTTTACCCTGCTAAAGCTGGCATAACAGCTAGAGCGAACGTCGTACAAAGGCAAGGAAAAATAACATACAAATCGGTGAACGGTAGCTGTCCGCGCTCGCATTTCCTGCGGGTTTGTAAAAAACGCCCTTATGATATAAAAAAAGAAACATATAACAGCCCAGATGGAGAGGGTCGCTATGTTATCCTTCTCAAACGGGTGAAATCTTGGGTTTTGGGTTGTAGTTCCAAGGTGGACAAACGTTTTTCTCTGCACCAACGTGTGGTGAAGAACGGAAGAAGCCGGTAGTGCAAGCCGAACATTCAAGAATTCAATAAGCAGCGGTGTGAGAGAGCGCCGCATAACACGTAACTAGGAGCGTGGTTACACAATGCAGGAGGCATGGGAAGGCTTCAAGGAAGGCATTTGGACGGGAGAGGTTGACGTCCGAGACTTCATCCAGAAGAACTACACCCCCTACGAGGGCGACGAGTCGTTCCTCGTCGGCCCGACCGAGCGTACCAAGGAGCTGTGGGGCGAGGTTCTCGACCTGCTGCTTAAGGAGCGCGAGCAGGGCGGTGTCCTCGATATGGACACCAAGACCGTTACGGGTATCGTGAGCCACCCCGCTGGCTACATCGATAACGCCCACCGCGAGAAGGAGACCATCGTCGGTCTCCAGACCGACAAGCCGCTCAAGCGCGCGCTGCACGTCAACGGCGGTATCCGCATCGCTTGCCAGGCTGCCAGCCAGCACGGCTATAAGGTCGACGAGAACGTTGTCGAGCGCTACACCTTCGAGCGTAAGACCCACAACGCTGGCGTCTTCGATGTTTACACCCCCGAGATGCGTGCTTGCCGCTCGGCTCACATCATCACCGGTCTGCCCGATGGCTATGGCCGCGGCCGTATCATCGGCGACTACCGTCGTGTTGCCCTGTACGGCGTCGACTACCTGATCAAGGACAAGGAGGCCCAGAAGGCTTCCACCCCGACGGTCATGACCGCCGACAACATCCGCGACCGCGAGGAGCTGCAGGAGCAGATCCGCGCCCTCGGCGAGCTCAAGATGATGGCCGAGACCTATGGTTTCGATATTTCCAACCCTGCCACCAACACGCAGGAGGCCATCCAGTGGATGTACTTCGCCTACCTTGCTGCCGTTAAGGAGCAGAACGGTGCCGCTATGTCCATCGGCCGTACCTCTACGTTCATCGACATCTACGCTGAGCGCGACCTTGCCAACGGTACCTTCACCGAGGAGCAGATCCAGGAGTTCGTGGATCACTTCATCATGAAGCTCCGCATGGTCAAGTTTGCCCGTACCCCCGAGTACCAGGCCCTGTTCACCGGCGATCCGCAGTGGGTCACCGAGTCCATCGGCGGCATGGGTGTTGACGGCCGTACGCTCGTTACCAAGATGAGCTACCGCTACCTGCACACGCTCGAGAACATGGGCACCAGCCCCGAGCCCAACATGACCGTTCTGTGGTCGACCCGTCTGCCCGAGAACTTCAAGAAGTTCTGCGCCAAGACTTCTGTCGCCAGCTCCTCGATTCAGTACGAGAACGACGACCTCATGCGTGTCTATCATGGCGACGACTACGGTATTGCCTGCTGCGTGTCCTCCATGCGCATCGGCAAGGAGATGCAGTTCTTCGGCGCCCGCGCCAACCTGGCCAAGTGCCTGCTGTACGCACTCAACGGCGGTGTTGACGAGGTCTCCAAGAAGCAGGTCGGTCCCAAGTATCGCGCCGTCGAGGGCGATACGCTCGATTACGACGACGTTGTGGCCAAGTACAACGACATGATGAAGTGGCTCGCTGGCGTGTACGTCAACTCGCTGAACATCATTCACTACATGCACGACAAGTACTGCTACGAGCGCATTCAGATGGCTCTGCACGACAAGCACGTGCACCGCTGGTTCGCTACGGGCATCGCTGGCCTTTCCGTCGTGGCTGACTCCCTGTCCGCCATCAAGTACGCCAAGGTCCACCCCGTCCGTGATGAGAACGGCATCATCGTCGACTTCGAGACCGAGGGCGAGTTCCCCAAGTACGGTAACGACGACGACCGCGTCGACCAGATCGCTCACGACGTTGTGCACCAGTTCATGGAGTACATCCGCATGAACGACACCTATCGCAACTCCGTGCCCACGACCTCGGTTCTGACCATTACCTCCAATGTCGTGTACGGTAAGAAGACCGGCTCCACGCCCGACGGCCGCAAGGCTGGCCAGCCGTTCGCCCCGGGTGCTAACCCCATGCACAAGCGCGATAGCCACGGCGCCATCGCTTCGCTGTCTTCGGTTTCCAAGCTCCCGTTCCGCGATGCTCAGGACGGCATCTCCAACACCTTCTCCATCATCCCGAGTGCGCTCGGCAAGGAGGATCAGGTGTTCTTTGGCGATATCGACCTTGATCAGCTGGGCGAGTAACTATTGTTAGTGCTATACTAACAATAACGATTACTGATTAGTGCGCCGGTTTCGGCCGGCGCCTATCGATCGAAGGAGACACATTATGAAGGTTTCTGAAGTTTCCGAGACTCAGGCCGATAACCTGGTCCACATGCTCGACGCTTACGCCGAGAAGGGTGGCCACCACCTGAACATCAACGTCTTCAACCGTGAGACGCTGCTCGACGCTCAGGCTCACCCCGAGAAGTATCCGCAGCTGACCATCCGCGTTTCCGGCTACGCCGTGAACTTCCACACGCTCACCAAGGAGCAGCAGGACGAGGTCATTGCGCGTACCTTCCACAACAAGTTCTAAAGGGTTCAACTCCTGTAGGATTACTGGGGCCGGTTTTGGGTTATTTCCCAAAACGTCCTCGGACATGCAAAGAGGCTCCGCTGCGCGCGTTGCGCGGTGGAGCCTCTTTGCGTCCTGCGGAATGTTTTGGGAGATAGCCCAAACAGCCCCGGCGGGGGTCCTGTGTAGTCACCCTTTAGGCGGAACTCTCCTAATTATTTGGATGAGTCGTTTACTTACTTGTACTGTTACCGTCTTCCCGCTCTTGTTGGGGTATGCTTTGTTCGTATGTAAACGTATGACATGTTGATGGGGGAGGGTGCTATGGCTCGCGAGGGCGCTCGTTCTAAGGATTCGGCTAAGCCTGGCATCAAGGAAGTTGCAGCGGTGGCGGGGGTTTCGCCTACTACGGTATCTCGCGTGCTTAATAATCGCGGCTATATTAGCCAAGAGACCCGCGATAAGGTCCATGCCGCGATGAAGCGCATCAACTATACGCCCAACGATATCGCCCGTGCCATGCTCAACGGTCGCCTGAATCTTATCGGTATGATCGTCCCCTATGTCAGCAGTCCGTTTCATGCCCAAGTGGTTCAAGTCATTGAGCATACCCTGGCCGAAAACGGTTTTAAGATGCTGCTGTGCAATAGCGCCAATCGACCCGAGCTTGAGCGCTCTTATATCGACATGCTTCGACGCAATATGGTTGATGGCGTCATCGTCAACTCGCTTAATATCGGTGCCGAGGCGTATGCCGAGATGGGCTTGAGTCTGGTTGGTATCGACTGCGACCTTGGCGAGGCCTCTGTTCAGATTGCGAGCGACAGCTATGGCATCGGCGAACTTGCCACGCGTCGCCTGATTGATGACGGGTGTTCGCGCATCTTGTGCCTGCGCAACAATAGCCGCATGCGCATGCCTGCCAATAAGCGTACCGATGCCTACCACGATGTTGTGGAGCAGGCCGGTTTGCCCGCGCTTGTCCGTGAGGTCGAGTTCGTTAAGTCCGATGACGAAAAGAGTGCGGTCGTTGCGAAGATCCTCGATGAGAACCCCGATATTGACGGCATCTTTGCGGGAGACGACACGATGGCGGCTATCTGTCTTAACGTGATGAAGCAGCGCGGCTTGAGCGCTCCGGACGATATTAAGGTCGTGGGCGCGGATGGCGCCCGCCGCACTATGACGTTTATGCCTGACTTAACAACCGTTCGTCAAGATATCGATCGCATCGGAGAGCTCGCGGCGCAATCCATCATCGCTCTTGTTAACGGTGAAAAGCCCGAATCGAATACCAAGCTCCCCGTTGAACTCATTGAGGGCAAAACCGCGTAGTTCATCCCGTGCCAAAAGAATTCCTCAAACGCCTCTGATGACCGTTCGCCGGCATATGTCAACCGTTTGCCGACGACTGGAACTGCGAAAAGACGTATTGGTGTGAAAACGTTTGACATATGAAAACGATTGACATATCTTGCAGTTGTACCGAGTTAGTATCACGTGGGAAGGAAGTCTCGGATGCACAAGGTGTATTACCAGCCTGAGGGAATTTGGGTGGGCGACATCATGCCGTACGGCGAGGACGGCACGTTCTATCTCTATCATCAGCGTGACACGCGAAACCCCGGACCTTTCGGAGAGCCGTTTGGCTGGGCACTCGCGACAACCAAGGACTTCGTCAATTACAAAGACTTTGGCGAGAGCCTTGAGCGTGGCGGCGACGAGGAAGTCGACCAGTATGTTTATGCCGGCACGGTGTTTAAGGTGGGCGACAAGTACCATGCGCTCTACACTGGTTGCAATCGCGATAAGGTCAAGGCACGCTTGATGAAGCAGGTTCTTCTTCACGCAACGAGTGACGACGCCGTCAAGTGGGAGAAGAACATCGCCGAGACGCTGCTTCCGCCCCAGGAAGGTTACGATGACCGCAACTGGCGCGATCCCTTTGTGCTTTGGGATGAGGAGAACGAAGAGTACATGCTCATCCTCGGCACGCGCGTGGGCGAGGACAAGCGTCTGATGACCGGGCGTCTGGTCAAGTTCACCTCCAAGGACCTGGATACCTGGGAGTTCCAGGGCGACTGGTGGAATCCGGGCCTTTACACCATGTTCGAGATGCCTGATCTCTTTAAGATGGGCGACTGGTGGTATCTGGTGTTCTCCGAGTACAGTGATGGCAACAAGACCCGTTACCGCATGTCTCGCTCCATCAACGGTCCTTGGATCACTCCTGCTGACGATTCATTCGATGGCCGCGCGTACTATGCCGCGCGTACCGCATTTGATGGCGAGCGCCGCGTTCTCTTTGGTTGGGTTCCTACGCGTGACGAGGGTGGCGATCCCAGCTCTTACCTGTGGGGTGGCACCTTTATGCCTCTCGAGATCGTTCAGCGTGCCGACGGAACGCTCGGCACCAAGCTCCCTGACAGCATGCTTGGCGCCTTTGGCGAGGCTAAGGCAGTCGAGGCCTTTGAGCTTTCCTGCGAGTCGGGCAAGGTCGAGCAGGTGCTCGCCGCGGATGCCGGTTCCACCTATATGCTCGATGCCGACATCGAGCTCGCCGGTGACGCTGCCGGCTTCTCGGTGAAGCTTGCCGAGGACGCCGAGTCCGGTCTTGCCTATGAGTTCCGCGCCAACCTGCGTGAGGGCAAGCTCGAGTTTACGGCGGCCCCCCAGTATCCGTGGTTCCAGGTCAACAACATGGGCCTCGAGCGTCCGTTGTTCTTTAAGGGCGAGGGCACTCATCATGTGCGCCTGGTCGTTGACGACGATATCGCGACCATCTTTGTCGATGATGTTGCGCTTAACGCGCGCTTCTGCAATAAGCAGGGCCAGGGTGTGGCACTGACGGTCACCGACGGTACGCTCAAGTGCGCAAATGCAACGATCGCGTCTCTGTAATGGCATCAAAACGTTTTATGATTTCGTAAGGGAATGGAGAGGAACATGGACTACAAAGTAGTGTCTCAGCAAGTCGTCGATAACGTCGGCGGTCTGGAGAACATCGAGGGCGCCACGCATTGCGTTACGCGTCTGCGTCTGGTGCTCAAGGATACGAGCAAGTACAACAAGGCCGAGCTCGAGAACATCGATGGCGTCAAGGGCGTGCTGTACAACAGCGGCCAGCTCATGATCATCTTCGGTACCGGTACCGTCAACAAGGTCTACGATGAGTTTATGGCTCTGACGGGCGTTAAGGAGATCAGCGCTTCCGAGGTCAAGGGCGCCGAGGCGGACAAGAAGGGCAAGTTCTTCTCGGTCCTCAAGGTATTCTCGGATATCTTTATCCCCATCATTCCCGCTTTCGTCGGCGCTGCTATCATCATCGGCCTTAAGTCGCTGATCGTTGCCAACGGCCTCTTTGGCATGGAGGGCAGCCTTGCCGACCACAGCGAGTTCCTCAAGAACCTCGCAAGCTTCTTTGCCATTATCGCCACCACGTTTGACTACCTGCCTGTCCTGGTTATGTACAGCGCGGTGAAGCGTTTTGGCGGTAACCCGATTCTGGGCATCCTCGTCGGTATCGTCATGGTTCACCCGAGCCTTATGAACCGCAACACGTTCGTTATGGATCCGACGGGTGCTGAGTACTGGAACTTTGGTCCGCTCTCCATTCCCATGGTTGCTTTCCAGGGCGGCGTGTTCCCTGCAATCCTGACTGCCTGGTTTATGGCCAAGGTCGAAAAGATTGCCCAGAAGCAAATCCCCGAGGTCGTCTCGTTCGTCTTTGTCCCGACCGTTACCCTGATTCTTGCTAACGTCGCCCTGTTCACCGTGTTCGGCCCGCTCGGCAACCTGATCGGCGACGTCCTCGCCGGTGTAATCGATATCCTGTACAACAGGATGGGCGTCTTCGGTGCCTTTGTCTTTGCCGCATTCCTGCAGCCGCTCGTCGTTACCGGTACGCATCAGTTCATCCAGGGTATCGAGGCAAACCTCGTCGCCACGACTGGCTTCAACTACATCCAGGCCATCTGGTCGGTTTCCATCATCGCCCAGGGCGGCGGCGCCATCGGCATGTACCTCATTCACAAGAAGCATTCCAAAGAGCGCAACATCTGCATGTCGTCCTTTATCCCGACGCTGGTCGGTATCTCCGAGCCCGCAATCTTTGCTGCAAACATGCGCTACTCGATCATCCCGTTCATCTGCGCTTGCATCGGTGCAGGCTGCGGCGGTGCCTTCGTGAAGCTCTTTGAGGTGCGCGCCATCGGTCAGGGTCTGACCGGCGTGCTTGGCCTGCTCATCGTCACGCCCGAGACGCTCGTGTGGTATGTGGCTGGCAATCTCATCGCCTTTATCGTGCCGATCGTCTTGATCTTTGCCTACAACAAGGCAAAGGGCGTGCCGACCACTGATGAAGAGGGCGCTGGTGCTGGCTTTGATGTCAGCTTCTAGTTGAGCCGTTCAGCGTAATCTGAGGATAAGTCCATTTGGGGAAGGGCGTTCGACTCGTGTGAGTCGAGCGTCCTTCCCCATAGACGAGAAAGTCAACGGCGATGTTTAATCAAAAAAATAAGGTGACACGCGCGGACTATGAGCAGTGGCGTGCCGGACAGGATGAGACGGCGGGTCGCATCGCGTCCGACCCCGATAGGCTCCTGTTCCATGTGGAGCCTGAGCTTGGCTGGCTCAACGACCCCAACGGTTTGGTGCAGATCGGTGATACGTATCACATCTATCACCAATACGATCCATTCGATGCTGCGCATGGCGGTCCAGTGCTTTGGAATCATCTGACAACAAAGGATTTTGTGACGTACGAGAATCGCGGCCCTGTGCTGTTCCCCGATTCCGATTTGGATTCGAGCGGAGCGTATTCTGGTTCTGCCTTTGTACACGACGGCAAGATTCACTACTTCTATACCGGCAACGTCAAGCATTTTGACCGCGATGATTACGACTACGTGTTGACGGGCCGTGAGCAAAACCAGATTCATGTGGTTGCCGAGAACCCCGACGAATTGGGCGAGAAGCGCATAGCTGTTGGGCCGGTCGATTGCCCCGACGATATCGGTACGCACGTGCGCGATCCCAAAATCCTTGAACACGATGGTATCTACTACATGGTTCTGGGCGCTCGTACGAAAGACGACCGCGGCTGCGTGCTTGTCTATACCTCGAGCAATCTAGAGGACTGGAGCTATGCGACGCGCATTGAGTTGGGCGAGAAGTTTGGCTTTATGTGGGAGTGCCCCGATCTGTTTGAGCTCGATGGTGAGCTTATTCTCGTTTGCTGTCCGCAGGGTGTGTCCGCCGATGGTTGGCGTTACCGCAATCCGCACCAGTGCGTGTGGTTTCCCATCGAGGCCGATTGGGAGGCGCCGAGTTTTAAGATCGCCGGGCAGGGCATGCCCCCGATGGTCGATGCCGGCTTTGATTTCTACGCACCGCAGTCTTTTGAGGATGCTGCGGGTCGGCGTTTGATGATCGGGTGGTCGGGTTGCCCCGATGCGACGGCAAAAAGCCCGACGGTGGCACGCGGGTGGCAGTGCGCGTTGACGGTGCCGAGAAAACTGAGCATGCGCGATGGTAAGCTCTGTCAGCAGCCGGTGCACGAGATTGAGAGGATGCGCGGCGACTGCGTTCGTACCGTAGGCGGAGGGACCGTTGAGGAGCCGGGCCGCCTGTTTGATCTTGTGGTTTCCTGTGAGGGCGCCCAGGTGATCGAGCTCGAAATCCGCAAGGGTGTCTTTGTGCGCTATGCAGACGGGATGCTTACCCTCGACATGGGTGACGAAGGCTATGGGCGCGACCAGAGGTCGATCGAGCTCAGCGAGCTTCGCGACCTGCGCGTGCTTTCGGACACTACGATGGTCGAGATTTTTGCAAATGGCGGCGAGGCAGCACTTACGAGCCGGACCTATTCGCCGGCGGTTCCGGCGATGGAGCTGCACGCCGAGGGTGCGGTATCGATGAATTTCTACCGCCTCGTGCATTAACCGTGCATGGAGTACGATTGGACTTGCTGGGCGGAATGTGTCGCAGTTACCGCGGCCAGCTACCGTTTATCGCGTATAGCTACCGTTTGCGGAATAAGTAACACTCCTTAATAAACCGTGTAGAATCTCAAGCAAGCACGGAGTTTTCCAGGGAGACGCTGTCCTTTGTTGTGTGCAAGGGGCGGCGTCTCTTTGGCGCTTGAGGGCAGTTCTGCAGCAGGATGGTGGACGTGCGTCACATATTAAAAAGCCAATGTCGAGATGGGTCGTGATAAGAATGGGCAAGTACGTAATCGTGGTTGAATCTGGTTCGGATGTGACGCCAGAGCTCTGCGAACGCTACGGCATCGTGCGCGTGCCTATGCATGTCACGATTGGTGACGAGACCGTCGAGGACGGCTCGATCGATCCGCTCGAGATTTATTCGCGCTGCAACGAGTTTGGCGTGATGCCAAAGACCAGTGGCTGCGCACCGGCAGATTTCTCTCGCGTGTACGATCGCATTCACGCCGAGCAGCCCGACGCGACCATTTTGCATCTTGCATATTCCGAGGCCACGACCTGCTCGCATCAGTCCTCAAAGATTGCGGCCCAGGGGCGCGACTACGTGTTCTCCATGGACACGCGCTTTGTCTCGGTGGGCCAGTCGCTCGTTGTCGTCGAGACTGCCAAATACATTGAGGCTCACCCCGATGCCACCGTTGACGATATTTTCGCCTTCACCAATTCGGTGATGGACCGCGTGCTGTTGGGCTTTGTTCCTACCGACCTCGCCTTCCTTAAGGCCGGCGGTCGCTTATCCAACGTCGCGTTCCTAGGCGCCCATCTGCTCAAGATTAAGCCCTGCATCGAGGTGACGGGCGGTAAGTTCGTAGCGACCAAGAAGTTCCGCGGTTCTATGCTCAAGTGCGCCCGTGCCTTTCTTGACCACATGGTAGCGAAGGGCGAGATCGACTACTCACATATTGGCCTGGCGTATTCGGTGGGTCTTTCCGAGGAGTTGCGCGACGACATGGAAGTCTATGCGCACGATCTGGGCTTTAAGGAGGTTACCTGGACTCAGGTCGGCGGCGTCATCTCGAGCCACTGCGGCCCGACCGCCTTCGGTGCGGTGCTCACGCTTAAGGCGTAAAGGCCTGACGTCTATCGATATCTATTGCCACAGCGGCGGGCGGGTTGCGACAACCTTCCCGCCGCTCTTGCGTAGGGCCAAATAGGGCAACCCAATTGACCGCTAAACCGTTTCGCCATCATGCGTATGGGCTAGAATGACTCTGGTATTTATGTAGCTAAAACCAATGAGAGGCAAGGTAGCGGGAATGGCTGAGATGACGCTTGAGGGTGTGGACGCTCGTCCTGGGGATTCCGCATTTGCCCTAGGCCGTGTGCATTCGATTGAGACGATGGGAACGGTCGATGGTCCCGGCATTCGCTTTGTGGTGTTTGTCCAGGGCTGTCCTATGCGCTGTGCGTATTGTCACAATCCCGATACCTGGTCTGTTAACGGCGGCACGATGGTGACCGTCGAGCATCTGATGGACGAGTTCCAGAGCAACCATGAGTTCTATCGCAGTGGCGGCATTACCGTTTCGGGCGGTGAACCGCTCCTGCAACCCGAGTTTTTGGCCGACCTGTTCCGCGCGATGCACAACAACCCCGATGGTCGCGTGCATACCTGCCTTGACAGCTGTGGCTATGCGTTTGATCCCAAGCATCCGGAGAAGTTCGATGCCGTACTCAACGAGACCGACATGGTGCTGCTCGACATTAAACACGCCGATCCCGTCGAGCATAAAAAGTTGACCGGATGCGATCCTGCACGCATCCTGGCGTTTGGCGATGAGCTCGCGCGTCGCAAGATCAAGGTCGTTATTCGCCACGTGGTGGTGCCGGGCATTACCGACACGGTGGAGGAGTGCGAGGCGCTCGGCCGCCTGATTGCCCCGTGGCATAACGTGGTCGGCCTGGAGATGCTGCCGTATCACACGATGGGTGTCGTCAAGTACGAGCAACTGGGCATTCCCTATAAGCTCGAGGGCGTGCCCCAGATGGATACCGCGCGCATGCCCGAGCTGCGCAACGCCGTCATGACGGGCATGAAAAAGCGCCGCGCGGAACTCAAAAACGCCATCGGCTAGCGAGCCATTTTCGCTCCCCAAGGGCACTCATTGGGGACAGACTTAAATGAGCGCCCCTGGGCACCAAGTTGATTGCCAAAGAGCCCCGTCCCAAAAAGACTGGTCAAGGTTGCGGTGAGATGCGCAACAGAATCGTGCCATTTGGATAAATACGCTTGTGGTTTCTTTAAAGACACCTTAAACGCCGCTGAATATCTTTGGAAAGAAATGCCTGCTCGGTATCATGCTGCTCGTATATAAACGGTAGCAGTCAGGAGACCACGTGCGAAACATCGCATCGCGGGACGAGTATGTGCCGCAGCATGGCAGCAGATATAAGACGAAGGACACGTCTTCGTGTGGCCTTGCCGACACTCGCATCCGCGTGAGGAAGATTGCCGCCATTGGGATGCTAACGTCGGCGGTTATTATCCTCGGAATTACCGCCAAAACCTACGCATCGGAGCGAATGGCACATTCAGATGCGTCAACGGTACAGACGCAAAACAAAAAGGTCTCTGAATCTAAAGTCACCGCAAGTCAAACCCTGTCGACAGCGAACCTCAAGACGGGGCTTTCGAAGGCGGACTTTAACGATATTCCCTCAGGCGATACCGTGCAGACCTTCTCACTGGTTGATGACCAGATCCTCGCCCTGGAGGATGAGAACCTCGCCGCACTCCAGAATGCGCTTGACCAGGCGCAGGAGCTGGGCGATGTGGGCGTGGTGTTTTACGACCTGTCGAGCGGTAAGGGCGTGACGTATAACGCTGATGTCGAGGTGTACGGTGCGAGTAGCTACAAGGCACTCTATGCGTTGTACATCTGCGAATCTCTGGTCGAGACGGGCCAGGTTTCACTCGATGACTTCCTTGGCACCTATGGTGGCTACAACATGGGTTGGCAGACGGTACGCGACTTGATCGAGGCCGCGGTCGTTTATTCAGACAACGATTCGTTTATTGCGTTACGTGCGGCGTTTGACCGTGTCGGTTACGAGGATTGGATTGTCGGTCTTGGCATCGGTTACGATACGGCACTGGATCCGATGAGTGATTTTCCGACCTACTGCCCGCGCACTTCTGCGAGGTTATGGCGTGAGATGAGCGAGTATCTGAGCATGGATACCGAGACTTCACAGTGGTTGTCGGGCCTTCTGACATCAACATCGCGCTCGTTTATTCGCGATGGCATTGCGGACGAGCAGGTTTTGGTGCGCAACAAGGCAGGCTGGATTAGCGAGGATGGTTACTATTCGACATGCGATGCAGGCCTCATCGACATCGATGGCCGTACCTATGTCATGAGCGTCATGACATCGATGCCATGGAGTGACCGTTCGAGCGAGGTTACGGCCGCGATTGCAAAGGCTCTGTTTGATACGCGAGCTGCACTGGCTTAGCGTGTTCGTTTGGCGAGGTCAAACAAAATGCTGGTACCATACCTTGGTTGAGAATTTCGTATAGGTTTGGGGAATGGTATGGCTACCATCGCGATTATCGGTGCGCTCGAAAAAGAGATCATGCAGATTAAGGAAGAGCTGAGCGACGTTTGCGAGGCACGGGAGGCGGGCTTGACCGTTGTGAGCGGTGAGCTCGACGGCCTGACAGTTGTCGCCACAACGGCGGGCATGGGCACGGTGAACGCCGCCGCTGCAACACAGCACCTCATTAGCAAGTATGCTCCGCAGGCTGTTGTGTTTTCGGGCATTGCGGGCGGTTTGAACCCCAAGCTCCATATCGACGACGTGGTCATTGGCAAACGCCTACGCTATCTGGATACCGATACCGCGCTTATCGCCGAGTCCGCACCGGGGCTCGAGGAGTTTGGCTCGACGCCCGCGCTGGTCGATATTGCCGCCGACGTGCTTGCTGGACGTGGGTTTGTTGACGCTTCGAAAAATGCAGTCGCTTCGAACGAGGGCACCAAGCAGTTCCTGGTCGGCACGATTGCCACGGGTAACCGCTTTGTGACGGGCGCCACCATGCGCAACGACGCTATCGAGGCGACGCATGCCGATTGTGTCGGCATGGAGGGCGCGGCAATTGCCCATGTCGCAACCAAAAATGGTGTCGATTGCCTGGTGTTGCGCGCTATCAGCGATAATTGTGACGAGGCGTACGATGCAATTTGCGAGCGAGAGTTCGATCTGTTCGAGTACGCGCGTGTCGCAAGTGACATTACGCTCGATATCGTCCGCCGCATTGCCGCTGCGCAATAGCGCGTCTATTTGTAAGAACCTACGACCAAGGAGTGTCCATGGCCGATTCCATTAACTACCAGCTTGCCAAGTTCGTCGCCAGCTATGGCAAGGTTTCGCAGATTCCCGAGTCCACCTGCCCCGAGGTGAGCTTTGTCGGCCGCTCCAACGTGGGCAAGTCGTCGATTATGAACAAGCTATTTGGCCGCAAGAACCTAGTCAAGGTTTCCAGTACGCCGGGCAAGACGAGCAACATCAACTTCTTTGAGGCCGATGACGTGCATTTCGTGGACCTGCCGGGTTACGGTTTCGCCCGTCGCTCCAAGGCCGAGCGCGACCGCTGGGCCGAGCTTATCGGCGACTTTTTCGACTCCGAGCGCAGCTTTAACTTGGTGGTCTCGCTGGTGGACATTCGTCACGACCCCAGCAAGCTCGACCACGACATGATCGACTACCTACAGGGCAACGAGTTCAACTTTATCGTTTGCCTCACCAAAGCCGACAAGCTCAGCCGCACCCAGCAGGCCCGCCAGGCAGCAGCCATCAAAAAGCAGCTCAACGTTCCGGCCGAGAACGTGATCATCACAAGCTCCCAGACCGGCGTGGGTATCGACGAACTAAAAAAGCGCATCGCCGAGGCCTGCCTCTAGTCAGGGTTAAACCGTCAAAAGCCCCCGTTCATATCACCCCAGTGATAGTTATTGGTAAACTATCACTGGGGTGATATTTTTTAGGAGGTCGATATGGAGCTTTGGCACGGGTCGGAGGTTGTTGTCGAGCATCCATCGTTGGATAAATGCAGGCAATTCAATGACTATGGGCGCGGGTTTTATTGCACACCGCATGAGGAAATGGCAATGGAGTGGGCATGTCGGACCGAGTCTGATGGCATTGCCAATCGATATGAGCTTGATTTAGATGGCCTTGCGATTTTGGATTTGGAATCAGGTGAGTTCTCGATTCTCAACTGGCTTGCAATTCTGGCGAATAACAGAGAGTTCAATGTTTCAACGCCAGTAGCACGCGAGGGGCTTCGTTATCTGCTGGATAACTGCCTGATTGATATTTCTCCCTATGACGTTATTCGAGGCTATCGTGCAGACGATTCCTATTTCTCGTTTGCAAGACAGTTTGTCAACGGCATGATCTCGCTCAGGCAATTGCAGCGCATTATGTTTTTGGGGGATTTGGGCATTCAATATGCGCTTATGAGTGAGCGTGCGTTCTCGGCGATTAAGTTCCGCGATTGGAAGCAGGCTTCGGGAGCTGAGTTTTATCCCAAACGATTTGAGCGAGAACAGAACGCTCGACGAAAGTACCTGGATACGGTAAACGGATTTGACTCTGATGGTGTCGACATTAGGGATTTGATGGCAGGGAGGGTTGATTTGAATGATCCAAGAGTTAACGGATTGTGGGCCGAGTAGGACATACCCCGTCTACTACCTCGAGGATGCAATGAACAACCTCGGCGACTGCTTTGACTATGCCGTCAATGACTATGGAGCAGAAGGATCGGAAGTTGCTGAACTCTTTTGCCTGAGCGGGGTTGCTCGAGAGTTTGAGCGCGGCAATGCATGGGTAGTGTCGGGAAAATCGGGCGTTGAGCTGTTCGCGCTCATTGCCGAAAGGTCCGGCTATCAATCAAGGCCGATGCCAAATCGAACCTACCGATTCGAAAAGACACCGGAATATTGGACAGGCTGGATATTGGCATACCTTCAGTGGCGCCTAGGAGAGTCTTTCGAAGACCTGCTGCATGTCGTTCCGTTTGACGCACTGCTCAGTCTGTACTATCCCTGGCACGAAGCCTCGGAGGAACGCGTGGCTCGCCTCGTCTGCGATATGGCGAAAAAAGCGTCCAGGCAAACCAAACTTGCGTTAGCAAGAAAGAGACTCAAGAAAACCCAACAAGATCTGGCATACGAATCGGGTGTGTCACTCCGCTCAATCCAAATGTACGAGCAGCGTCAGAGAAACATCAATGAAGCCTCGGTAACAAGCGTACGAGCCATAGCAAAAGCCCTCCACTGCAACATCGAGGACCTCCTAGAACCAGTCTTCGAATACAAAGAAACCGGCGCCGTCTAAACCAAGCACACAGCCGATGCCCGCCTCTAGGAAGTGCTCCAGCCTAGCAAGAGCCCCTATCAATAAAAATCCAAACTATCAGCCCGGCGACTTTCCAGAGCGTAGGTCCCTGTAGCCGCCGCCGGTGAAGTTAACATAGGGGAGGCTAGGGGGCTTTGCCCCCAAATCTTTCCGCAGGACGGCAGGACCCCCGCCGCACGAAGTGCGCAGCGGGGGTCCTGCCATGTCCGAGGACGATTTGGGGGCAAAGCCCCCTGGCCTCCCCGGCGAGTATACGGGACGGCGACTACAGGTATTCGATCTGGGCGCCTTCCGTGTCGCACGTCAGAATATGCGTATCGCACTTGGGGAACTGCTCGCGCAGCTTGACCTGCAGGAACTTTGCCACGATGGTGTCGTCGGTCACAGCCATGAGGGTCGAGCCCGAGCCGCTAATCCAGATGGTCTTGGCGCCGCCGTTAAGGCAGGTGTCGCGCACGGCGTTGTAGTCGGGGATGAGGCGGCGGCGATAGGGCTCCTGGATGCGGTCGTCGTTGGCGGCGGCAATCAGGTCAAGGTCGCCGGTCTCCAGGCCGCGCGTCATGCCGGCGATGCGGCCCATCTGCCACACGGCGGTGGAGAGCGGAATCTCCTGCGGCACGACCTTGCGCGCCTCGCTCGTGTGTACCTCGTAGGGCGGAATCACGGTAATAAAACGCAGGCGATCGCTCACCTCGTAGCGCAGGCACTGGGGGAGCGAATCAGTCGGCGTAAAGGAGCAAACGGCACCGCCCAGGATGGCAGGGGCGACGTTATCGGGATGGCCCTCGACCTCGGTGGCAATGCGGACAAGCTCGGCACGGTCGACGGTGTGGCCCGTCAGCGCGGCGGCCGCCATGATGCCAGCGACGACGCAGGTGGAGCTGGAACCCAGGCCGCGGGCGACGGGCACGTCGGTCTGGATGTCGATAGCGACGGGAAAAGCCGGCTCGCCCCATGCGGCCAGCGCATCGACAAAGCTCACGTAGACCAGGTTGTTCTCGTTTTGGAATTCCTCGGGGCAGCCCGTGATGGTGAGCTTGTCGGCGCGCTCAAAGGTAAAGTGCGAGTAGAGGCTGACGGCCATGCCGAGGGTGTCGTAGCCGATGCCTAGGTTTGCGCTTGTTGCAGGGACGGTGATCTTGATCATGGGAATCTCCTGGGCGGTCTGCCTGTTTAGTTCGCTGCTCGGGCAGTCCTGGCTCGCTCGGAAAGCACATTAAGTGCTTTCCGGCTCGTGCGGAACTCGCGACGAACTAAACAGGCAGACCCGCATGTCAGTTCGTCATCATCCCGGTGGGTATCTGATAAAAGAAGGTGCGCCGGCTTTCGCCGGCGCTTAATAAGGGATCTAGTTGGTGCTCATTCGTTTTGCTGCAGAGTCGACGTAGCTGGTCATCTCGTCGACGTCGCAGACGTCTTCGAAGCGGACGGGCTTGGACTCGAGTTCGGCGAGCTGTGCCGGTGCGATCGTATTGGTGGCCTGCTCGAGCACGCGCATGGCTTCAAAATCATCCTCGGGAACGTCGAGGCCCAGGGCGTCGCAGCAGGCGCGCGGGAACTTGTAGGGGCTGGCGGTCGAAAGCAGCACGCGGGCCTTGGCGCCCTCGGCGGGGGCGACCTTTTCAAAGACGTGATAGCCGCAAGCGGTGTGCGGGTCGATCACATAGCCGTTTGCATCCCAGCAGTTCTTGATAGCAGCGCGGACCTCGTCCTCGCTGGCCCAGCCGCAGCCAAACACACTCTGGATCTTGGCCAGCAGCTCGGCGGGCACCTCATAGCGACCAGTCTGTGCCAGCTGCTCCATAAGGCCGGCAACGAGTTCGCAGTCGCCATCGGACAGGAAATAAAGCATACGCTCCAGGTTGGAGCTAATAAGGATGTCCATCGACGGCGAGATGGTCGTGAAGAACGGGCGGTTGCGGTCGTAAACGCCGGTGGTCAGGAAGTCAGCGAGCACGTTGTTCTTGTCGCTGGCCACGACGAGTTTGGCGACGGGCAGACCCATGCGCTTGGCATAGTAGCCGGCCAGGATATCGCCAAAGTTGCCGGTCGGCACGCAGAACTCCACGGCATCGCCGGCCTCGATGGCGCCGGCGCGCAGCAGCTGCGCATAGGCGGCAAAGTAGTAGACGACCTGCGGTACCAGGCGGCCAACGTTGATGGAGTTGGCGCTCGAAAGCACCGTGCCAGCGGCCTCCAGGCGCTCGGCAAGCTCCTTATCGGCAAAGATGCGCTTGACGGCGCTCTGGGCGTCGTCAAAGTTGCCGCGGATGCCGCAGACGGCGACGTTGTCGCCCTCCTGCGTGGACATCTGCAGGTTCTGGACGCGGCTGACCTTGCCCTCGGGATAAAAGACGGTGATGCCCGTGCCCGGAGCGTCGGCAAAACCGGCGAGCGCGGCCTTGCCCGTGTCGCCCGATGTGGCGGTGACGATCATGATGCGCTCGGTGCCGCCGTCCTTGGCGGAAGTGCGGGCCATCAGACGGGGGAGCATCTGCAGGGCGACGTCCTTAAAGGCGCTCGTGGGGCCGCCAAAGAGCTCCATCACATAGGTCTGGGGGGAGTCAGCGCCCGGCGCAGCGTCGAGTTTGACGAGCGGCGTAACCTCTTCACTCGCAAACGTGCCGCGGTATGCCTCGTCGACACACGCCGAAATTTCTTCGGCCGTGTAATCATTCAGTAACATTCCCAACACATCTTGAGCGATTTCAAAGTACGATTTATCTGCAAGCGAGCTGATATCGACCTGCTGAGTGCCAAGCTCGTCCGAGACAAACAAACCCCCGTCGGGAGCGATGCCGGTGCGGATTGCCACCTTACTTGAGCACGATAAAGTGCGTCCTCGTGTACTATGATAAGTTCCCATATAACACTGCTCCTCGGATGCCTTGGTCCCAATCGGTGAACCCATGGTATCAGAGCGCGCAAAATAGGTTCGCAGAGGCTTTTTAGAAAGGTAACCTCCAGTCCATGATTAAGATTGCCAAGTTTGGCGGCTCGTCGGTCGCCGACGCCGAACACTTCAAGAAGATCAAGGCCATCGTCGATGCCGACCCTGCCCGCCGTTTTGTGGTGGTTTCCGCCTGCGGCCGCCGCTTTAAGGGCGACACCAAGGTGACCGACCTGCTCTACCTGGTTAACGCGCACGTTAAGTATCACGTGTCGTGTGAGGAGCTGCTCGAGGACATTGGCCAGCGCTATTTTGATATCGCTGACGAGCTGGAGCTCACCTATCCCATCCGCGAGGAGTTCGCGGCCTTTGCCGAGCGCGCCCGCTCGGGCGGCTACTCTACCGAGGAGCTCGTGAGCCGTGGCGAGTACTTCACCGCTCGCCTGATGGCGGAGTACCTGGGCCTGCCGTTCCTGGACGCCGCGACGGTTGTGGCGTTCCATCATGACGGTACGCTCAGCATGAATCGCACCTCCGAGCTGGTGCAGGAGTACGGCCAGCAGGGCGGCTTTGTTATGCCCGGTTTCTACGGCGCGACGCGTGAGGGCCAGATCAAGCTGCTCGACCGTGGTGGCGGCGATATTTCCGGCTCGATCCTGGCCAAGTGCCTGGGTGCCGACCTGTACGAGAACTGGACCGACGTCTCGGGCTTCTATTCTGCCGATCCTCGCATTGTGCCCGAGGCTCAGCCCATTGCGCGCGTTACCTACGAGGAGCTGCGCGAACTTTCGTACATGGGTGCAAGCGTCCTGCACGAGGAGGCCGTGTTCCCCGTGCGCGAGGCGGGTATTCCGCTGGTCATCAAGAACACCAATGCGCCGCAGGACCCCGGCACCATCATTAGCGAGACGGCTGATGAGGGTGAGGCAGAGCCCATCATTACCGGCGTGACCGGCAAGCGCGGCTTTGTCGCCATCAACGTTGCCCGCGACCGCACCAAGCCCCGTGTTGGCTTTATGCGCCGCGCGCTTTCGGTCTTCGAGCGCTATGACGTTTCCGTCGAGCACATGCCCACCGGTGTCGACCGCTTTGGCGCCGTGGTGCAGGAGCAGGACGTGCACGACTCGCTGTACTCGCTCGTGGGCGACATTCAGCAGGAGGTCGAGCCGCTCGAGATCGAGGTTGTCGAGGGCCTGGCGCTCATCGCGACCGTCGGCCGTAACCTGCGTGGCCGCGCAGGTATCTCGGGCCATCTGTTTGGCATGCTTGGCCAGGCCGGCGTGAGCGTGCGCATGATTTCGCAGAGCTGCGACGAGATCAACATCATTATCGGTGTCGAGGAGAAGGACTTCGACCTGGCGATTCAGACCATCTACCGTGCCTTCTCCGATGAGAACGGCATTGTGAAGGTCTCCGACCTGGAGGTCCCCGCACCGGTCGATCCCGCCCTGGCCGCGCTCTGCAAGTAGCTGCCGTCCCGGTGCATTTTTGGGACAAGTGCCAAAAATCTACGGCGGGGCGTTTCGTTTCGGTTTCGTTTCGACGGGGCGGGTTTCGTGCCCGCCCCGTTCTTGTATACACTGGCAACAATAATCAGCCTGCTCGGCGTGCGGGCAAAAGCCAAAACCTTTAAAGGGGGAAGCATGAAACAGTACACGGTTGCTATTTTGGGCGCGACGGGAGCCGTGGGCACCCAGATGCTCGAGTGCCTCAACGAGCAGGAGTTTCCGGTTGGCAAGCTCAAGCTGTTGGCAAGTGCACGCTCCGCGGGCAAGACCGTTGAGTTCCGCGGCGAGCAAATCGTGATCGAAGAGGCTTGCCCCGAGGCCTTTGAGGGCTGCGACATTGTGCTCGGAGCCGCCGGCGACGATATCGCGAAGGAGCTGCTGCCCGAGGCCGTCAAGCGCGGCGCCGTCGTGGTCGACAACAGTCATGCCTTCCGCATGGATCCCGAGGTGCCGCTGGTCGTGCCCGAGATCAATGCCGACGATATCAAGTGGCATCACGGCCTTATCGCCAACCCCAACTGCGCGACCATCATCGGCCTGGTTCCTACGTGGCCGCTGCATCAGCTCGCCGGCGTGAAGCGCATGATCGTCTCGACGTATCAGGCGGCTTCGGGTGCCGGCGCTCCCGGCATGGCCGAGCTCGAGGCTCAGTTGGCCGCCCTGGGCCGTGGCGAGGAGATTCCCGAGCCGCGCGCGTTTGCCGCCCAGCTGGCGAGTAACCTGATTCCGCAGATTGGCGGCGTCAAGGAGGAGGGCTTTACCTCCGAGGAGATGAAGCTGCAAAACGAGGGCCGCAAGATCATGCACCTGCCCGAGCTGCGCGTGAACTGCACCTGCGTGCGCGTGCCTGTGCTGCGCTCGCACTCCGAGAGCATTACGCTCGAGTTTGAGCGCGATATAACGGTTGAGGAGGCTCGTGCTGCGCTGGCTGCTGCTCCCGGCGTCAAGCTGGTTGACGATATGGCTGCCGAGGATGCACACGACCGCTTCCCCATGCCGATGGACACCTCCGACCAGGACCTGATTTGGGTCGGCCGCGTGCGCCGCGACATCTCGAACCCCGAGGCTGCGCGCGGCATCACCTTCTGGTGCTGCGGCGACCAAATCCGTAAGGGCGCGGCAACCAACGCCGTCCAGATCGCTAAGCTGCTCTGCGAGTAGTGTGACCTGTCCGGCGGGGGCCGGGCCCAGTTTTCAGAACGTCCTCGACCATGTGTGGCGCCTTGTCCTGCTCCTTCGGAGCCGCGGACAAGGCGCCACACTGGTCTGCGGAGTGTTCTGAAAACTGGGCCCGGCCCCCGCCTGCGGTGACGCTGTTGCGAGCGGCCTGCGATGGGGCCGTTGCTGGTTGGGGCCGCTGGGCTGATGTTGGGGCGCGTGGCTGTTGCGGGCCCTAGTCCCGGCGGCGGCCACGGCGCTTTGCGCCTGCCGCCTTGGGGGGCTGTGGGGCGCGGCCGGCAGCTGCGGCGCGTTCGCGCCTACTGCCTGGGGTGACTTTGGGGTCGATTGGGGTTGTCTGCACAATTCGCGGTATTATGTTGCGGAGTTTTGAAAGGAGCCGCTGGTGGTCACGACGACGTTTGCTTCGCCTTTGGGCGAAATCTTGCTTGCCGCTGATGGCCGCGGTCTGACGGGACTTTGGTTTGAGGGGCAGGAGCATTTTGGCTCCACGCTTCTCCGGGAAGACTCCGAACATGTTGAAGGCGCCGACGCGGTTTCCGGTACCGGTGGCATGTCGTCGGTGAATCCCGCAAATGGTGCGGCCTCCTCGGTGCTCGAGCGTTCTTGGGCTTGGTTGAATGCTTATTTTGCAGGGCAGGAACCTCGGTTTACGCCGCCGTTGCATTTGATTGGCACGGCGTTTCAGCGTGAAGTTTGGTACGAGCTGCTTTCTATTCCGCGTGGCGAGGTCGCCACGTATGGCGAGATTGCCCAGCGTGTTGCGGCTCGACATCGTGTACCGGGAAACGAGGACCCCGTTGTGTCTTCCCGTGCCGTGGGGGCCGCGGTCGCGCGTAATCCCATTTCGATTATTGTGCCGTGCCATCGCGTGGTTGCCGCCGATGGTTCGCTCAACGGATATGCCGGCGGGCTTGATCGCAAGGAGTGGCTGCTTCGGCTTGAGGGCGCGTACGAGGAGTAGCGTTCGAGTGCTTTGCCTGTAGTAGCCGACTTCGACCAAAGCTCGCTCGAGTTCGCTTTGATCAGAGCACTTAAGACCCTTGTTTTCTGTCAATAGTGCCATCTGTTCGTTGATGGATATCCACGACTTCTGGTATTTCATTTAAGCCTCTTGATATAAAAAGAGCTGGAGTTGCGCATCGTTGAGAGGCTTTCCAGCTTTAGCAAAACAAACTTATTAGATGCGACGGGCCGCGTCAAGATAATTACCGGACGGCCTAGGAGGCGGCTGGTTGGCTGGTTTAAAACCTGGCGCGTGAAATGACGCTCCACGCTATTCAGCGCGCTTGATAGGATGACGAACCACAGTCTTAAGTTTCTCCGGTGCACATTTGCGCGGATCGGAGAGATAGATTTCGTGATGGAAACGGGTGTCTGAGAAGTCGGGAACATAGCCCTGCTCGGTCGTGTATTCATGCATAGCGTCTACGGTCGCCGGTTCGTTGTCGTAGGGCCCGGTGTGCATGCATTGAACGCAGAGACCCTCGTCAACTTTAAGCAGCTCGACGGCGGAAAAGTCCAGTTTCTTTTTGTTCGTGGCTTCCACGACTGCCCAGTCAAAGTCATCTCGGGTGACGAAATCGGGTAGGCGGATGCACGAGATAAAGTTGAAATCGTCCTTGCGTACATAATCGATGTCACCGCTCGGGGAATCTTGCCACCAGAAACCCTCGAGCGGCGGTACCACAAAGTCGAAATAGCCCTCGATACTCCTTGAGCCTTTCTTCGACATCTTGACGGTATAGGCGATGCCGTAAAGCAGCGGCAGGGCGTTTTGATACTCGCCACCTTCGGTATTTGGGTCGCCCTTTCCGCGAACGGCAACGTAGCTCATAGGCGGGACAGTTACGATACTCGGCTTGCTTGCAGGTTTGTAGAGCTCCTTGCATTCCTTCTTAAAGTCGAACGCCATGTTGGCCGCCTTTCTGCGTATTGGCCAGCTTAGATAACGGAATCATATCATAGAAACGAACAACTGTTCGAATGATTTGGCTGACAGATAGAGATGCGTGCGTTGTGTTTGGCGGTCGGCCTGACCCTGTCGATGATTTCCCTACCTTCCCGGCGCCTCATCTATAGCTGCCGTTTCCCCATATAAAACCTGCCAAAATGAACCTGTCCCTTTTTGGTCGGTGCGAAATGGGTAATACTAAAGAGTTATCCGACCAGATGGGAACCGATCGATGGCCTATATCGAATTCAAAGACGTCATCAAAGCATACGGCGAGGGCGATGCTCGCATCCACGCTCTCGACGGCGCGAGCTTTACGGTCGAGCGCGGCGAGCTCGCCATTATCCTGGGCGCCTCGGGTGCCGGCAAGACCACGGCGCTCAACATTCTGGGCGGCATGGATACGGCGACCTCCGGCACCGTGACGGTGGACGGGCGCGATGTGAGCTCCGCTAACGAGGCGCAGCTCGTGGAATACCGCCGCGCCGACGTCGGCTTTGTCTTCCAGTTCTACAATCTGGTTCCCAACCTGACGGCGCTTGAGAACGTCGAGCTCGCGGCACAGATTTGCCCCGATTCGCTCGATGCCGAACAGACGCTTCGCCAGGTTGGCTTGGGTGAGCGCCTCGCCAACTTCCCCGCGCAGCTTTCGGGCGGCGAGCAGCAGCGCGTGTCCATCGCCCGCGCACTGGCAAAGAACCCCAAGCTGCTTCTGTGCGACGAGCCCACGGGCGCGCTCGACTATAAAACCGGCAAGCAGATCTTGCAGCTGCTGCAGGATACCTGCCGCAAGCAGGGCATTACGGTCATCATCATCACGCACAACTCCGCGCTCGCGCCCATGGCCGATCGCCTGATTCGCTTTAAGAGTGGTCGCGTGGAGAGCGAGACGGTCCAGCAAAATCCCGTGCCTATCGAGACGATCGAGTGGTAGCGCCCATGGACCAGGACCGCCAAAACAGCCTACGCCGCGACGCGCAGAACACGGAGCGCGAGCAGGATTTTACGACCTACCGCACTGCCCAAAGCTCAAACGATATGGTGCCGACGGTGTTTCGCCGTGGCATCTACCGCACAATCCGAGGCAGTCTTAAGCGCTTCTTGTCAATCGTGGTCATCACCGCGCTTGGCGTGAGCGTGATGTGCGGCCTTAAGGCGGGTTGCGAGGACCTGTGTGATTCGGTTGATGCCTACTTCGACCAGCAAAATGTCTATGACATTAACGTGCAGTCGACCTATGGCCTGACTGACGATGATCTCGACGCCATCCAAGAGGTCGATGGCGTCGAAACGGCCGAGGGCATCTACACCGAGACCGCCTACACCGCCGTGGGCACAACGCGCGAGCGCGTGGTCGTGCAGAGTCTCTCCAAGGAGAACATCGATCAGCCGGTGCTCGTGAACGGCGATTTGCCCGAGAGCGCCGATGAAGTCGCGGTGACTTCGAAGTTCCTGAAGGCATCGGGCAAGAAAATCGGCGATACGGTGAGTTTTGCCGCCAATGACGCGAGCTCGTCCAATCAAAGCGCCAAGGACCAGTTTGCCGCGGGCGATTACACCATTACGGCTGAGGTCCTCGACCCCACTGATGTAAGTTCTGACTCGACAGTCAACGCCTTTCGCGCTGCTTCGGCGGCGGACTATAAGTTCTATGTGAGCGAGGACGCCGCGACATCTTCTTCCTACTCCGCGGTCCACGTGATCGTCGAGGGAGCCAAGAGCCTCAACTCCTATTCGGATTCCTACGCGGCAAAGATCAATGAGGTCAAGGGCAATATCGAGAAGATCCGCGAGGAGCGTGAGAAGGCGCGCGCCCAGGAGCTGACGGTCGACACGCCGGCGAGCTTGGACGCGGCTGAGCGTCAGGCGAATATGCTCTTTGGGATTGAGCAGGACAACATCAATCGCATGGCAGAGGGCAGCGAGGAGCGCGTGCAAGCGCAGACCGACCTGGATCAGCGCCGCGCCGCCGCCGACCAGCAGTTTGCCGATGCCCGCGCCGAGCTTTCCGATCTGGGCGAATGCACCTGGTACATCCAGGACCGCGGCAATATCGCAAGCTACTCGAGCGTGGAGAGCGATAGCTCGTCAATTGAGGCTATCGCCACGGTGTTCCCGTTCATCTTCTTTATCGTCGCCGTGCTCATCAGCCTTACCACCGCCACGCGTATGGTCGAGGAGGAGCGCACGCTCATCGGCCTGTATAAGGCGCTCGGCTATTCGCGCGGGCGCATCCTGTCCAAATACGTGGACTATGCGCTGTGGGCGTGTCTGATCGGTGGCGTGCTCGGCAATATCATCGGCTTTGTGGGCCTGCCGCTGTTCTTGTTTACGGTGTTCGACGACATGTATTCGCTGCCCCAGATGCTGCTTTCGTACGACATCGTGTCGTCGCTCGTGTCGGTGGCGCTATTTGCCGTGGGCGTGGTGGGTGCTACGATTATTGCCTGCCGCCACGAGATGGCCGAGACCCCCGCCTCGCTCATGCGTCCCAAGGCCCCGCGTGCCGGCTCGCGCATCTTGCTTGAGCGCATCGGCTTTATTTGGCGACGTATGAGCTTTTTGAACAAGGTGGCAGCACGTAACCTGTTCCGCTACAAAAAGCGTGCCTTTATGACCATCTTCGGTATCGCCGGCTGCACGGCGCTCGTGATCTGCGGTATGGGTATCCGTGACACGTCGGTGGCGCTTTCGCCCAAACAGTACGGGCATATCACGCGCTACGACCTGCTGGCGGTCGCCAATCCCGACGATTTTTCGCAGACGTGCGCGGCATTGGATGAGCGCGGCGCGGCCAATGATTCCAACGTGACCGTGACTTCGACGCTGCCGATTATGACCGACAACGTTACCTTTACATTCGGCGGAAAGAGCGAGACCGTGCAGCTGATCGTGGTGCCCGATGACCGCACGGGTGACTTGGGCGATTACGTTCGCCTTGAGGATGAGTCCAAAGAGCCACTGTCTTTGCGTGACGGAGACGTGTATCTGAGTAAGAGTTCACAGCTGGTGCTGGGGATTCAACCGGGCGATACGGCGCACGTCCAGGATTCGTCGCTCAATGTCGCCAAGGTCAAAGTCAGCGACATTTCGCTTAACTATCTGGGCAACACGCTTTACATGACGCAGAGCACCTATGAGCGCGCGTTTGGGCGCAGCGTTCGCCTCAATGGCATCTTTGCGCTGCTCAAGGGTTCGTCGGCCGACCAGATTGCGTTTAGCAAGAAGCTTAAGAGTGACGGCTGGCTTTCGATTTCGAGCACGGCCGAGCATTGGGAGAACTTTGAGGCGAACTTCACTATTATCAATTCCGTCGTGGTGCTCGTGACCTTTATGGCGGCGTGCCTGTCGTTTGTGGTGGTGTTTACGCTGTCCAACACGAATATCTCCGAGCGCGAGCGCGAGCTGGCGACCATCAAGGTGCTTGGTTTCCGCCGTGGCGAGGTGCACCATTACGTCAACAAGGAGACGTTGATCCTCACGGCAATTGGCGCCGCGCTGGGCGTGCCACTGGGCGGCTTGCTGGCCGAGAGTTTTACGTACATTTTGCAGATGCCGTCGCTGTACTTTGATGTTGAGGTCGAGCCGCTAAGCTACGTGCTCGCCGTGGTGCTTTCCTTTGGCTTTACGTTTATCGTCAACCTCGCCACCAATCGTACCCTCAACAAGATCGACATGGTCGGCGCCCTCAAGAGCGCCGAGTAACCTGTCCTGGGATTCAAGTTCTAGCGAGCTGCCGACGCGCCCGCAGCAGTATTTTTGCATAAACCGCTCCGCCAAATGCATACTTTGACGGGGCGGTTGCTTTTTGCCCACAGGTACCCCAGGGGGCGCCGTGCAAATTCCGGAGTATTCAGCATCCCGGGGTCCGCGGGCGCGGGGGCGGGTGCACAAAACCGCGCTGAAAGCCCCGATTCTGAGTCCCAACGCCTCTAGAGCCGCTCGTTTTTTTTACAGGATGCGGCCCATGGTGCCTGCCTTTCGCCCAAAATCCAGTATGCAGGCACCCTCGGCTGCTGAATACTCCCAAAAATGCACGCCGCATCCTACCCCAGGCACCCGCAGCAAGAAGACGAATAGCCACGGCCTCCCTAGTTACCGCAGGAGGCCCCAGGGCTTACCTCCCAAATCTTTCCGCAGGACGGAAGGATCCCGCCGCGCGAAGCACACGGCGGGGTCCTGACATGTCCGAGGACGATTTGGGAGGTAAGCCCTGGGGGCTCCGATGGGGGCGGTTCCAGCCGAGGCTATTCGTCGCCGAAGCTGATGCCCAGCGCCTTGGCCTCGCGCACCAGATCACTCTGGGGATCGACAAACTTGAGCTTGCCGGCGACATCCTCGAGCGGCATGTGGCACATCTTGCCGTCGCGCAGGGCAATCATGTAGCCAAACTCGCCGCGCAGGCAGCCGAGCGCTGCCTCGACGCCGCACTGGGTCGCAAAGATGCGGTCCTGGGCGTCGGGCTGGCCGCCGCGCTGCGTGTGGCCGGGGATGGCGACGCGGGTCTCGCGACCGGTCTTGGCCTCGATCTCCTTGGCGATGTCGTACACGATTGACGGGCTCGTGCGCTCGGCGAGCTTCTTCTTGTACTCCTTCTTGGGCAGCGCCGCGTCCTCCTTGGAGATAGCGCCCTCGGCGACGGCCACGATAGTAAAGCGGCTGCCGGTCTCCATGCGATGCTCGATGGTCTTGATGACGTTATCCATGTCGTAGGGAATCTCGGGAATCAAGATGACATCTGCGCCGCCCGCGACGCCGGCATACAGCGGAATCCAGCCAACCTTGTGACCCATGATCTCGATAACGAACACGCGGCCGTGACTTGAGGCGGTGGTGTGAATGTCGTCGATGCACTTGGTAGCGACGTCGATGGCGCTCGTAAAGCCAAACGTCAACTCGGTGCCCCAGGTGTCGTTATCGATGGTCTTGGGCAGGGCGATAACGTTGAGGCCCTCTTCGCGCAGGCGGTTGGCGGTCTTGGTGGAGCCGTTGCCGCCCAGCATAAACAGGCAGTCGAGCTGCAGCTTATGATAGGTGTGGACCATCGCCGGCACCTTCTCGACGCCGTCGGCCTCGGGAGTGTCCAGGCGCTTGAATGGCGTACGGCTCGTGCCCAGAATGGTGCCGCCGCGGGTGAGGATGCCGCTAAAATCGGCGGGAGTCATGACACGGAATCTGCTGTAGATAAGGCCCTGGTAGCCGTCCTCAAAACCATAGATTTCAATAGGCTCTTCGCTATTGGTCATAAGCGTTTTGACAATGCCGCGCATGGTGGCGTTGAGCGCCTGGCAGTCGCCGCCACTGGTAAGAAGACCGATCCTAAGCATGATGAATCCTTCCGGGCAAGTTATAACATGCGCATAAGTTTACCCCCGCACACTGTTGATACGGGGGTAAAACGTGTTAGCTCAAGCGTATAGAAATGTAAACAACGTCAGGCGAGCGTAAGGTCGACGAGCCTGGGTCCTTACAGTGCGAAGGCGTCGACGTCGCCCCAGTGGCGGCGCAGCGTAATGGCGGCGGCGGGTTCGGTATTGTCAAAGACGACCGACCATTGCGTATTGCTGGTGATGTCTTTCGGATTGGGTTCTTGCGCTGCAGCGCGTAGGGCCTTCCAAGCGACTGCCTCGTCCTGGGCACCGACATGGGCGTCAAGGACATCGGCGATTGCGATGGCGCGCTCTTTACCATGGCCCAGCTCGTCATTCTTTTGGTTGGGCAGCACTTCGTCGCCATAGCAGGCGTAGAAGTTCGTAACCTGGCGTACAGGAGTCGCTTTGAAAGCGCGGTCCGGATCGCGCGGATCCCACTCTACTACGCGCGCGTCACCGGCGGCGTCGTTGATAAAGAAGTGGTAATCGCGTCCTGCCATGGCGTGCATGTCGTAGGCGGAAAGTAGGTCGACAGCTTCTTGCGTGGTGGCGGCACGGTCGAGCACCAGACGGATGGCGAGCGAGGTATTGATGACGGAGCGTTGCGTGTCCTGGTCACAGGGCTTGGAATCCAGGGTGAGTACGGCAATGGACACGCCACATTCGTTAACACCGTCGAGCTGGGCAAACGGGCCCATGAGTGCGGCGGCGCGTCCGGCGACGGAGTTAAGCGGAGTGTTATCGCCCAGGTTGTTAAGGGCGGCAAGCCCGATTGAGGCATAGCCGCCGTGTGGGTGATTGCGTACCAGCAGCGCCGAGGTGTCGTCCTTAAAGTCGTAATTGCGACCGGTGCGCACACGGCCTTCGGCATCTACGGCGACAAAAGCGCTGCAGGCAAACTGGGGTGCCTGGACATGTGCCGGCACACCGGGCAGCACCTGCGCCACCACGGCATCGATGTAGGCCTGGTCGTCGCGCACGCCAGCGGCGATGATGCGATCAAGATCGTAGTCGTAGGCTATGTCGATTGCATACAGGTCATAGCCATCCGCGTAGCCGGTCAAGCGTTTGAGCGACGCGGCGGACTTGATTTGCTTGTGATAAACGATACCGGTGGCAGCGGCAAGGCTGACGGCGACTCCCGCGACACCGCAGGCGATGGCAATGTTACGTGGCTTCATGACGGCTCCTCTCGTCCTGTTAGCGCAATTGTCGCAAAAGGAGCGCGGGCATGATGGCTCAACTTGGTGAGCGGCGCGGAATTAAGCACGGAATGAAGAGTGCGGCGCTGGCGTGGCGGGGTATGCTGGAGGGGACCATCAACCCAGCGAAAGGGGAGAGCATGACGGATCAGGAAACGCCCGAGCGCGTACACGTGACGGCCGACGATATCGAGGCCGCCAACGACCTTATCGACTTTATCGAGGCATGTCCCAGCATGTTCCATACGGCGGCGACCATTATGGCCGAGCTCGACGAGGCAGGCTTTACCTACCTGCCCGAGAACGCGGCGTGGGACATCGAGCCGGGCGGGCGTTATTACACGCAGCGCAACACCTCGAGCGTTGTTGCCTTTAAGGTGGGCGAGGACCTGGCCGCGACGTGGGGCGAGGACGGCGTTGCCGGTGACTATCATTTTCAGCTCACGGCGTCGCACAGCGACTCGCCGACGTTTAAGGTTAAGGCCGTGCCCGAGCTCGACGGCGCGGGCGAGACGCTGCGCCTGAACACCGAGGCCTACGGCGGCATGATTGACTACACCTGGTTCGATCGCCCGCTGGCGCTCGCGGGCCGCGTGCTGGTGCGCGAGGGCGACCGTATCGAGAGTCGCTTGCTCGCCACCGAGCGCGAAGTCGCCATCATTCCGAGTCTTGCTATCCATATGAACCGCGGCGTTAACGAGGGCTTTGCTCCCAACCGAGCCGTTGACCTGTGCCCGCTCATTAGCGCCGGCGAACTCAAGCAGGGAGATTTTGATGCCCTGATTGCCGATGAGCTGGACGTCGAGCCCGAGCAGATTCTGGGCCGCGATCTGTTCCTGGTCAATCGTCAGGATGCGCGCATTTGGGGCTGGGCTGACGAGTTTATCTCGACGCCCAAGCTTGACGACCTGGCCTGCGCCTATACCTCGCTACAGGCATTTTTGGGCGCCGAGAACGCGCACAACGTCTCGGTCTTCTGTTGCTTTGATAACGAGGAGGTTGGCTCCGAGACCAAGCAGGGTGCCATGTCGACGTTCTTGGCCGACGCGCTGCGCCGCATCAACGGATCGTTGGGCTTTGACGACGAGTCGTACCACCGCGCGCTTGCGGCCTCGATGCTCGTGAGCTGCGACAACGCACATGCCGTGCATCCCAACCATGCCGAGAAGTGCGATGCCCGCAACCAGGTGGTGCTTAACGGCGGCATCGTCGTCAAGGAAGCTGCTAACCAGCACTACTGCACCGATGCCTTTAGCCGCGCGGTGTTCCAGGCCATCTGCGATGACGCCGACGTGCCCACGCAGGCCTTCGCCAACAAGAGCGACATGGCCGGCGGCTCCACGCTCGGCAATCTGTCCAATATGCAGGCGAGCATGCATGCCGTGGACGTGGGCCTGCCGCAGCTGGCCATGCACTCAAGCTACGAGACCGGCGGCGTGCGCGACGTGATGTGCGCCATCCGCGCCCTCACGGCCTTCTACGAGCGCGACCTAACCATCAACGGTGCCGAAAGTGTGGAACTCTAAAATCTGCCAAAAAGGGACAGGTTTACTTTGGCAGGTTTTATCTGGGCAAATGCCGCAATACCACCAGCTGGACGGAATTGTTAAGACACCGCGGGTTGGGCAAACGTCAGCGAGCGACGTCCAGAGCGAACAAGTTGGCATGAAAAAGGCGAGGTATTGACCTTCTGGTCATGCCTCGCCTTTTGAATGACAAATTGTCGCTCTGGGCGGCGCGCAGCGTCGACCGGTCCGCCGTTCGTTAGAACGGCGGAACAAGATTAGTGCTCAATCCAACAGCGCAGGGTTTCGCCGACTTGCAGGTGACGCAGATTCTCCGCGGCGATGTCGACCACATTATTGAGTGTGGCCTCTAGGTGGAACCAGCCGGAGACGTGTGGCGTGATGAGCATGTTGGGCGCATCCCACAGTGGGCTTGTCTCAGGCAACGGTTCGGGGTCGGTGACGTCGACCGCGGCGCCGGCGAGATGTCCCGACTCCAGGGCGGCAACCAAGTCGTCGGCGACCACAAGGTCGCCGCGGCCGCCGTTGGCAAAGAAGGCGCTCGGTTTCATCGCGGCGAAGAACTCGGCGTTCGCCAGGCCGCGGGTCTCGGGTGTGCTCGGCATAAAGGATGCGACGACGTCTGCCTCCGCCAAGTGCTCAGACAGGGCATCCATGCCGTCCATGTCCTCAAACACAATGGGGTAGACGAGCGGATGGCGCTTGATGCCGCGGACGTGCGCACCCATGCCACGGCAGAGCGTGGCAAAGTGGCCGCCGATATCGCCCGCGCCCAGCACCAGCACGTTGGCGTTTTTGAGCGAGGTAACCGGCCCCAAATCCTTCCAGCGATGCTCACGCTGCAGATCGTGATAGCCGGGCAGACGCTTCATCATAGACAGCACCATGGCAAACATGTGCTCGCTTACGGCCTGGCCGTAGGCGCCCACCGAGCAAGACAGTTTGGCGTCGGCCGGTACGGTGCCGGCGGCAAGGTAGTCGTCATAGCCGGCGGTCTGCAATTGCAACAGCTGGAGATGCTCGCATGCCGTGAGCATGTCAGGGTCGATGTTGCCCAGGATCACGTCGGCATCGGCGACCTGCTCGCGCGTGGCGGCGTCGGCGCTCGTGTAGATAAAGTCCTCGCCCGGAGCGCTCGACTCAAGAATTGCGCGATGGCGGTCATTGACGGGCAGCAAAACCAGGATGTTCACAAGCAGTCCTCTCCGCTCGACCTGCAAAAAGGGACAGGTTTTTTGGCAGGTTTTATCAGGCAAAACGTTCAAATAAAAACGCCGGATGCAAGACGAGCGTGCCCGTCAGCATCCGGCGCATCCACGGCTACCAGCTCAGCAGCTCGTAACCGTCCTCGGTCACCACGAGCTGTACCTCGCACTGGGCCGAATCGCTGCCGTCCTTGGTGCGCACGCACCAACCGTCACCCTTGCTGATCTTGATGTCGGGCGCTCCGGCATTGACCATGGGCTCAATGGTAAAGACCATGCCCGGAGCCATGATGGTGTCCACATCGGGTGCCTCGGTGGTAAAGCCCACAAACGGGTCCTCGTGGAACTCCTTGCCGATGCCGTGTCCGCCGTACTCGCGCACCACGCTAAAGCCGGCGTCCTCGACCGTCTTTTGTACGGCCTCGGCCATAACGGACAGCGGCAGCCATGGCTTGACGGCCGCCAGGCCCGCCTCCACGCTGGCGCGGGTGACGTCGACAAGACGCTGGCGCTCGGCAGAGACCTCGCCGATGCAGAACATGCGGCTCGAGTCGCTAAAGTAGCCGTCCAAAATCGTGGAGCAGTCCACGTTGATGATGTCGCCCTCGTGCAGCACGTCTGTATCGCAGGGGATACCGTGACAGACCACATCGTTGATCGAGGTGCACACGCTCTTGGGGTAGCCCTCGTAGTTGAGATCGGCCGGCGTGCCGCCGTGCTCGACGGTGTAGTCGTAGATCATCTGGTCGATCTGGTTGGTGGTCATGCCCGCGGCGATGTGTTCGCCTACGTAATCGAGCACACCCACGTTGATGGCGGCCGAGCGCTTGATGCCCTCGATATCGGCGGGCGTCTTGTAGAGCGTGCGGGGCAGAACCTCCCAGCCCTCTTCCCACAAGCGCTCGAGGCGCTCATCAAAGGCGCTATGGCATTTCTTATATTTTTTGCCGCTGCCGCACCAGCAGGCGTCGTTGCGGCCGGGCACGGGTCCTTTGTCATACATGGCTAACTTCCTTTCATCCGCAGCTAGTATAGCCCACCCACGCGTCCATAAAAGTTGCGGTGATATAGTTCCGATTAAGCGGTTTAACAGCATAAACAGGAACTATATCACCGCAACTGATGGAGCGGGGTGGCGGGCACTAGCTGCTGCGTGGTTTTGCTAGTAGCTCGCCTGACAGGGGATGCCGAGGGCGCGCACACGCGCGGCAATGGCGTCGAGGACGTCGGGTGCTGCTTTGGCAAGGCCGGTGACCGGTGTCTCGCGCGCCACCGTGTAGATGGTCGCCTCCTGCGGACGAATGCGCTCGAGTGCCGCGAGCCAAGGGCCAACGTACTCCTCGCCGGTATTGTCGAGAGGATTGCCCTGGTGTTCGCCGGTCAAAAACATCGTCTGGATAATGACGTGGCCGTTAAAGCTCGCGAACGTCTCGATCTGGTGCTCCACATCGTAGGGGCCAACGGGTTGATCGAGCAGCTGGATAAATGCCGGGTCGACCGTATCGAGCTTGAGGATGTTGTCGTCGACCATCATGAGCGCGTCGTGTACCTGGGGACGGTCGGCGCGCGTGCCGTTGGAGAGCACGGCGATCTTGGAGTTTGGGGCAAGCTCGTCGCGCAGCGCGACAGCGCCGGCGATGGCCTGCGGAAACTCCGGTGCGGCGGTGGGCTCGCCGTTGCCGGCAAACGTGATTACATCGGGCAGCTCACCTTCGACTGCCATCTCGCGCAGCTTTGCCTCGAGCGCGTCGAGTACCACGGCGGCTGTGTTGTACGGCTCATGACAGGGGCGCTCGGCGTTGAGGCCGTTTTCGCAGTAAATGCAGTCGAACGTGCAGATTTTGCCGCTGGCCGGCATCATGTTGACGCCGAGCGAGAGACCAAGGCGACGGCTGCGAACGGGCCCAAAGATGGGGCTGGCATTTAGAAACGTAGACATAGGCATATGCTCCTCAAGACAATTGTGCCTAAGCATAGCATCGGCTCCAAAACAAGGTGCGGGCTCTTGCTTTACAAGTTTCGTTTTTTCACGTCGCTCATTATGCTGCGCCATGAAAAGCCTCGGCTCGGGTACAGTTAATTTGTTAACAAGGCATAAGGCAATGCGGGTCCATCCAACCGTACTGACGTGCAACTGGATGGGCATTGATGATGGGGGCACAACATGGATTTTACGGTCGAGAATGCGGGCACCACGATTGCCTGTCGCGAATATGCCGGCCCGGATGTGTCGCCTGATGCTCCTGCTTTGGTGTGCGTGCACGGCGCTTGTGTCGACGGCACATTTTTCGACGGTATCGCTTGTGAGCTCAGCCGCAACTACCGCGTAATTGCCTACGACCGCCGCGGCTGCGGTGGCAGCAGCGATGCGGCAGACGGCAGCTATGATCTTGCCGCTCAGGCCGCCGACCTGCAAGCCGTGATCGAACACGTTGGCGCTCCGGCAAATGTGCTTGCGCATAGTGCCGGTACGTTGGTTGCGCTGGAGCTTCTTCGCACCGAACCCCATCTCGTCGCCCGTGCGATTCTGCATGAGCCGGCTGTGTCGGCCAAAGGTGTCGGTATGGGCGCAGCTCCGGTTTTGCTCGATATGATTGCGGCGGGAAAGGTTTCAAGGGCGCTCCGGCTTTTCTTGGGAGCCCTCGGCGACTTGGACCCCGAGGCTCCTGGGACGACCGAAGCGGAAGTCAAACATGCCCTGCGCAATGGTCGTTGCTTTATGGCCAATGAATACGGAACAAATATGACATATGCTCCCGACTGGGAGCACGCTCGCGCGTCAAAGGCGGTGTCGGCCGTGTTCTTGGGCGAGCTCTCGGTTGGCACGCCCCGCGAGGCGGGCACGAGGGTGGCTGCCGAATATCTCGATTGCCCCCTTGTGACGATTCCGGGCGCGCATAACGGTCTGCGCGATCGCCCCGTTACGGCGGCAAATGCCGTTCGTGATGTCTTGGAGCGTTAGCACGCTCGATGACCTGCGGGGAGAGGGGTTGTTAGCGTTTCGTCATTGTTAACGAATGCGTCCATAACCGCGCGCCCGCGGCTCCATTACCGCCGCTGGCCAGGTCATAAAAATGTAACGATAATCGCGCGTTTGCCTTCAGCTGTTAGATGTTACCCTTGTACCAATTGATATGCACCGTTGCCGTGCATAACGATAGAAAGGGCCCCATATGCGCAAAAATCACGAGGTCAATCTAACCGACGAGGAGGCTGCCGCTGAGGTCGCCCGCGTCGCGAAGACCTACCCCGTGGTGCGTTTGCTGTCGGCCGATCAGATTAAGAGCGAGCCTAACTGCCTGCTCGCCGGCGATCGCTGCCCTTGTCTGCGTCAGTTGAGTCTTGAGGCTTTGGCAGACTCCGATGAGGTGTCGGAGCAACTGCTCAACGATGGTGTTGAGTACCGCGCTCGCCTACGCCCTCTAAAGGTCGAGGGTGAGCCTCGTGTCTTGCTGATGGTGCGTCCGATCGATGAACAAGAGGCTGCAGAAGAGGACCTTGTCTACACCGACGTGCTGACGAGTGTGCGCAATCGCCGATATTACGAGGAAAAGCTCCGTAGCGCCCGCATGAAGGCCGGCGTTGCGGTGATCGACCTTGATGATTTTAGGGTCTTCAACGATACGTGCGGCCGCCATGCCGGCGACCTTGCGCTCGGTGCCGTGGCGACAGCCATACGCAGCGGTATTCGTTCGACTGACGAACTTGTGCGCTATGGCTGCGACAAGTTTGTGGCCGTCATGCCCGATATTCCCTCCGATGACTTCGCCCGTCGCCTGCGTCAGGTATCCGATGCCGTTCGTTCCGCGATTATTCCGGGCCATGAGCACGTGAGCTTGACGGCATGTGTTGGTGGCGTTCGCATTCATGGCGAGACGGTTGATGAGGGCGTTGGCCGCGCTGTCCAGTTACTGAGCCGTGCTAAGGCAAAAGCCGGTACGGTCGTGACCGATGGCGATTTCATCGAGGCCTTCCAAAACGAAAAGCCTTTGGTGCTTATCATCGATGACTCCGAGATGAACCGAGCCATTCTCAACGAGATGCTCAAGGACGAGTATTGCATCCTCGAGGCTGATAACGGTCGTACGGCGCTCGATATGGTCGACCGCTATGGCGATGAGTTGTCGCTCGTGCTACTGGACATTGTCATGCCGGACGTGAGCGGCTTTGAGGTGCTGGCCGATCTGTCGCGCCGATCGGTTGTTGACAAACTACCTGTCATCATGATCTCGAGCGAAGATTCCGACGATGTGGTTCTGCGTGCGTACGAGCTGGGCGCCTCGGACTATATCAGCCGCCCGTTTGACGCCCGTGTCGTGCGCCGTCGTGTAAGCAACACTATCCGTCTGTACGCCAAACAGCGCCGCCTGACGAGCCTGCTGTCCCAGCAGTACAACGAGCGCGTCAAGAACAGTCGCATGCTCATCGACATCATGGCCGGTGTCATGGAACTTCGCAATGGCGAGAGCGGCAGGCACGTTACGAATATCGAAAAGCTGACCGAGCTGCTGCTTGGCTGTCTGGTCCAGCGTAGCGACACCATTTCCCTCGACAACGAGGAACGCTCCACGATTGCCTTGGCTTCGGCGCTGCACGATATCGGCAAGATGGCGATTGACGATGCGATTCTCAACAAACCCGGACGCCTTACGTCCGAGGAGTTCGAGATTATGAAGACGCATACTACGATTGGCGCCGACATGTTGCTTGAGCTGGGCCGACATCACGTCGGCAATGCGCTTATGGAATATGCGTACCAGATTGCGCGTTGGCATCACGAGCGCTGGGACGGCAAGGGTTATCCCGATGGCCTTAAGGGCGACGATATTCCCATTGCCGCACAGGTGGTTTCGGTGGCCGACGTGTACGATGCTCTGACGAGCGTGCGCGTGTACAAGGACGCTATCCCGCACAAGGAGGCTATCCAGATGATCTTGGACGGTAAGTGCGGTGAGTTTAACCCGCTGTTGCTCGACTGCCTGCTCGAGGTGCAAGACCGTATTGCCGAGACGTTGGCACGCCCCGCCGATGTCGTCGCGTTTCCCACGATTTGGTTTGACCAAAGGAGTTTTTAATCCATGATTTCCATGCGTGAGGCGTATGAGAAGATTGGCGCCAATTATGATGACGCGTGCGCTCGGCTGATGGGCGAGGAAATGCTTGCCCGCTTTGCCCTCAAGTTTTTAGATGACGAGAGCATGGACAAGCTGGAGGCCGCCATGGCGGCAGGAGACGCCGAAGGTGCGTTTATGGCAGCGCACACGCTCAAGGGCGTGAGCCAGAACCTGGGATTCGATAATCTGTACGAGCCGGCGGTCGTGGTGACCGAGGCGCTGCGCGGCGCCGATGCCGTTGACGACGCTCGCGAGGGAATGCATGCGCTGCAGCAGCAATATGCGGCTACGATGTCGGCTCTGCGCGAGGCGGGCGAGTAAGAGGTTGTGAGCCTTGGGCTGTGTGCCTGCCGCGTATAGGCAAAAGGGCGCCCCGCCGGACCATGTGGCCGGCGGGGCGCCCTTATCTGTTATGCGGTTCGCGGGCTAGCGGGCCTGTTTAACCTTGGCCGCTGCCTCGACAAACGACTTCCACAGGTTAAAGTCGGTCTCGAGCGTCTTCCACGTGTACTCGGGGTGCCATTGCACGCCTAGACAGAACGGCTGACCTTCGACCTCGATGCACTCGGGAACGCCGTCGGTTGCCTTGGCGACCAAGCGCGTGCTTTTACCCAGACGATCGACGCAGCAGTGGTGTGCGGAGTTGGTCTGGATCAGCCTGGCGCCGCCAACCGCGCGGTCGAGCAGCGAGCCCGGCACGACCTCGACGGGATGCACGGGGTCGTTGAGCACGTGGGTATGGCGCCACTGCGTGCGGCCCTCGCGCGCACCCAGGCTTGGCACGTCCATGCACAGGGTGCCGCCGGTAGCGACGTTGAGCAGCTGTGTGCCGCGGCACGTGGTAAAGAGCGGCTTTTTGGCGCGAAGCACTTCGCCGACCAGCTTAAACTCAAAGCTATCGCGGATCTCGCAGCAGAGGGTGGGATCGTAGGGTCGATCATCGCCCCAGCGCTTGGGATTGACATCGGGGCCGCCGGGAATGGCGATGCCGTCGGCGATATCGACGTAATGACGGATAACCTCAATGTCCTCGGTGATGGACATCTGCAGCGGCAGGCCGCCGGCGGCAAGGATGGCATCGACAAAGACACTTGCGATTTCCTCGTTGGGGGAGAGCGTCTCGCTTAAAAACGGCTTTGCATCTTCCCAACGCGGCGCGACGAGGATGAGCGGACGGTCGGCGGGGGCGACGTCGACGTGCGGGGTATAGGACGAGGAAGTACGGGTTCCGATCATAGGTGTTGCTTTCGAATCCGGGTGGACATGGCACAGGGGTGCGCGGGGCAAACGCTGGTGATGAATTTGCCCCGCGCGGCAATTGGGTTAGTGGCCCTTGATGGAGTTGAGGAAGTCCTGGGCGCGCTTGGTCTGGGGGTGGCTGAAGAACTCGTCGGGCGTGCCGGTTTCCACGATCTGGCCGTCGGCCATAAAGACGACGCGATCGGCCACGCGGCGGGCAAAGTTCATCTCGTGCGTGATGACGATCATCGTCATGCCCTTCTGGGCCAGACGGACCATGACCTCGAGCACCTCGTTGATCATCTCGGGGTCAAGGGCGCTCGTGGGCTCGTCAAAAAGCATTGCCTTGGGTTGCATGGCAAGCGAGCGGGCGATGGCCACGCGCTGCTGCTGGCCACCCGAGAGCTGTGCGGGTACCTTATCGGCCTGCTCGGCCACGCCCACGCGGCCCAGCAGGTCCATGGCGCGCTCACGGGCCTCGTCCTTGGAGACGCCCAGCACGTCGACCGGTCCCAGCATGACGTTCTGCAGTACGGTCATATGTGCGAACAGGTTGAACTGCTGAAACACCATGCCCAGTTCGGCGCGCATGCGGGCAAGATCCTTGCCTTCCTGCGGCAGGGGCTCACCCTCGATGAGGATCTCGCCCGAGTCGATGGTTTCCAGGCGGTTGATGGTGCGGCACATGGTCGACTTGCCCGAGCCCGAGGGTCCGATCACAACGACGACCTCGCCGCGGTCGACCGAGAGATTGATGTCGTTGAGGACGTGTAGATCGCCATAGTGCTTATCGACGTGCCTGAGCTCAATCAGCGGCTGATTGCCGGTAGAAGAAGTGCTCTGTGCCATGGTGCTCGGCTCCTAATGACTCGAAATGGTAAAGCGTTAGCGGATGATGGTCGCGCCGGTCTTGTGCGAAACATAGACAGCGGCCTTGTTGATCGCGACGTTGATGAGGATATAGATGACCGCGATTACCAGGTAGACCGACACGAGAGCGTCGTAGTTGGTAATGAGCACGCGGGCGTTTTGCATGAGGTCGGGGTAGCTCACCACATAGGCGACGGTGGTGTCCTTGACCACGACCACAAGCTGCGAAATCAACGACGGAATGATAAATCGAATAGCCTGCGGCAATACGATTTTAAAGGTGATTTTAGCCTTGGAGAGACCGAGCGCCTGGGCGGCTTCGACCTGGCCGCGCGGCACGGCGTTGACGCCGGCGCGGAAGATCTCGGCAAGTACGCCGGCCGCAGCGAGCGCGACGGGAAGCGTGAGCATCCAAAACGACGGCAGCGCGATCTTGTACTGGGGCAGCACCAAAAAGAAGAAGTAGATGAACAGCAGGCTCGGCACGCCGCGGAAGAAATCGGTGAGTACGCGGCAGACCAGCTGCAGCGGCTTAATATCGCTCGTGCGGCCGAGCATAAGGGCTAAGCCCAGCACCAGCGCAATGACGCCGGCGGTGAGTGCGACTTTAACGGTGCCCTCAAAGCCGGCAAGCAGGAACTTCCAGGTGGTGAGGTGCGTAAAGAAATACCAGTAGTGGACCGAAAGCTGGCCGGTCACATAAAAGCGCTGCAGTACCAGGACGACGAGTGCGGCCACGGTAACGAGCGAAATGGCGGTGCCGATGCGAATCTTGGCGAGCATCTTGGGGCCGGGAGCCTCGTAGAGCGCATCGCGCATGGTAAGCGCAGGGGAGGAATGCTTGTTCATCGGAGGATCCTCACCTTCTTATCGATATAGTTGCCAATGTGGCTCACCACAAAGGCCGTGCCCAGGTAGCCGAGCGCCGAGATAAAGAACGCGGCGACGCCGCCGAGCGAGCGCGTGTTGATGTAGCTCACCACGCCGGTGAGCTCCTGCGGCTTAAGCGGCACCTGGCTGCCTAGCGCGGTGGTGAGCATGACGGCGATAAAGAGGTTGGTCATGGGCAGCACGCTCGAGCGCAGCGCCTGCGGAATCACGATCTTGGCGAGGATGCGGTTAAAGCTCATGCCCAGCGAGCGGGCGGCTTCCACCTGGCCAACGCCGACGGTGTTGATGCCGCTCATAAAGTTCTCGGAGCCAAAGGCCGAGCCCAAAAGGACCGTGGCGACGATAACGCAGGCGCGGTAGGGCAGGACGACCTTGAGCGGCGGCAGCGCGTAGACGACGATGATAAGCAGCGCGATGCCAGGGATGTTACGGAAGACCTGGACATACAGGTCGCCAAAGACGCGCAGCGGCTTGAGCGGCGACACGCGCATCACGGTGACGGCGATGGCCAGCACCATGGCGATGACAAACGACTCAAGCGTCATGCCCCAGGTTGCGAGCAGCGCGTCGGTATAGTTCTGGCCATAGAGCGACCAGAGCTCGGAGAGACTCATGCGGACCTCCCGCCGATAAGGAAAGGGGCTCCCGTGTGTGCGGAAGCCCCGACAACTCAGTAAGGAAACAGTTTATCGCAATAAAGCACATCGTGCGTTTCCGTATGGTTTCGTTGCGGCCGTTACTAGGCTCGCTGTTTAGGCGCCGATCTCGGGCAGCTCGGGAACATTGGTGTCGCCCGTACGGTCGCCGATGCAGACCTGCCACAGCTCGGTCCAGGTGCCATCGTCCTCGATCTTCTTAAGGAAGTCGTTGACAAAGGCGACGCCGTCGGAATCGAGCGGCAGGCCGATGCCGTAGGGCTCCTTGCTGCCGAAGGGCTTGCCGGCGATCTTGTACTTGCCGGGCTCGCGGACCAGGGCGCTCTGCTGCATGTTGTTATCGATGACGTAGGCATCAACGCGACCCTGCTGGAGTGCCTGGCGGGCCTCCTCGTCGGTCTTGAACTCCTGCTGGCTGGCCTTGGGAACGAACTCCTCCAGGATGGCGGGGCCGTTGGAGCCGGACTGGACAGCGACGTTCTTGTCGGCCAAGTCGTCGACGCTCTTGATGTCGTCGTTATCGGCGAGCACCAGGATGGCCTGCTGCGTGTAGTAGTAGGGGCCGGCAAAGGAGACGAGCTTCTTGCGCTCGTCAGTGATGGTGTAGGTGGCAAAGACAGCGTCGACCTGGCCGTTCTGCAGGACGGACTCGCGTGTGTCCGAGGTAACCTGGGTGATCTCGACCTTGTTCTCGCCCAGAATGTAGTTGGACAGGAGCTGTGCGATACCGGCGTCGAAGCCGCGGGTCTGACCGTCTTTCTCGTTGAGGAGGGAGAAGAGCGTGGAGGTCTGAACGCCACCGATCTTAAAGACGCCGGCGTCCTTGACGGCCGTGGCCCAGGTGCTGGCGGCGATGGCGTCGTCATCGGCCTTGGGGCCGTTGTCGACGAGCTTGTCGAATGCCTTGGCATCGAGCGTAGCGGAAACCTCGGTATCCTCGGAGCCCTTGGAGGAGCCGGCGGCGGAACCCTTGTCGGCCTCGGCGCTGGTGTCGGAGCAGCCGGCAAGACCAAGGCCGGCGACGGTTGCGAAGGTAGCGGCGACAAAGCCGCGGCGGTCGAGAACGACCTGCTGGGAGAGGTTCTTGCTCATGGTAGAACACCTTTCTCAATAAAATCCCTAGCGGTTGAGTAGAGTTATACCCTATCGCGCTCAAATGGGTCAACACGAAATAACTCAGAAACATACTTACCTTATGGGTTATTCTGCCTACCAAAAAGGGACAGGTCTATTTTGGCAGGTTTTATCTGGGCAAACGTCGATTATTACAGCTGAGATAGCGTTTTGAAAACCACCACAAAGGGGACAGGCACCTTTGTGGTGGATCTTGCAGATGTGGCGGCCTGCCTCGCTGTTTTGTCTCAATCTGTAACAGTTAGACGGGAATTCAGGCCCTAGATGTTACAGATCGAGATAATTGAGTTGGGAAAATAAAAACCTCCGCAGGGGTGCTTCCCTCGCGGAGGTTTTCTTACTCGTTGAGTAGCCTTACGGCTTCGGCGGCCATGTTCTCGATCGTCATGCCGTTCTGTGCGAGCAGCTCGTTGGGGTCGTAGCGGTCGGGGAAGCCCTTGGCGATGCCGAAGGTGCGCGTGCGCAACGGCGTGCATGCCAGATAGCATGCCACGCGCTCGCCCCAGCCGCCGTCCAAGATGCCGTCCTCGAGGGTGACGACAACGCGATGCTCGGCGGCAAGACTGTCGAGGAACTCGCGGTCGAGCTCGGTTGCAAAGCGCGGGTTGACGAGCGTGGCCTCGATGCCGTACTCGGCAGTCAGACGGTTTGCCACGCGCTCACCCAGCTCAAAGAAATCGCCAAGCGCGAGCACGGCAACGTCGCGGCCCTGACGCACCACGTTGTAGCGAACGGCGCTGTAGTCGGTGTCTTCGGCGGGCGCAAGGTCGGGGCGGCTTACCAGGCCGATGCCCGGTACGCGGATTGCCACGGGATGCTCGCGGTGGTCGAGCGACCAGCTCAGCATGGACAGATATTCCTCCATGCAGGCCGGCGCCAAGTAGTGCATGTTGGGAAGACCGCCCAGCATGGAAATATCAAAGAACGAAAGATGCGTCTCGGACGTGGTGCCAAAGATTGACGCACCAAACACCAAAATGGTTGCGGGGACGTCGTTGAGGCACAGGTCGTGCCACAGCTCGTCGTAGGCGCGCTGCAAAAACGTACCGTACACACCAAAGACTGGCTTGGCGCCCGAGCGCGCAAGCGCGGTGGCAAAGGTCACGGCGTGCTCCTCGGCAATGCCCACATCGACGAACTGTTTGCCGGCGGCAGCGCGAAGCTCGGGTGTAAAGCCCATGATGTAGGGCGTGGCGGCCGTGATGCCAACGACCTGTGGATCGCGCTCGATGGCGGCGCTGAGCGCCTCGCCCGTAATGTCAGCATAGGTGCGCGGCGCGGGCTCGCTCGGATGGCCCGGGCAAAGCTTGCGCCCAGTCGCCATGTCAAACGGACCCACGTGGTGCCAGCGTTCGGGGTCGCTCTGGGCCGGCTCAAAGCCCTTGCCCTTGGCGGTGGAGACGTGCAGCACGATGGGATGATCGATATTGCGCAGTTCCTGCAGCGCGTCGACCAGGGCCAACACGTCGTTGCCGGCGTCCAAATAACGGTAGTCGAGTCCCATCGCGCGGAAAACGTTGCGCTCACAGGTGCCGTTGCTGGTGCGCAGCTCGGCCAGATTGCGATAGAGGCCACCGTGGTTCTCGGCGATGGACTGGTCGTTATCGTTGACGATGATGATCAGGTTGCTGTCGAGTTCGGCGGCATTGTTGAAGCCCTCAAACGCCAAGCCGCCCGAAAGCGAGCCGTCGCCAATGATGGTGATGACGTTGTAGCTGTCGCCCGCCAGATCGCGGGCGTGTGCCAAGCCGCAGCCCAGGCTCACCGATGTGGAGGTGTGGCCCATGGCGAACAGGTCGTGCTCGGACTCGTCGGGATTGGCAAAGCCAGAAGCCTCGCCATAACGCTCCGGATCGATATAAGTGTACGCGCGACCGGTCAGCGCCTTGTGGGCGTAGGTCTGGTGCGAAACGTCAAAGACAATCTTGTCGATGGGGGAGTTAAACACGCGATGGAGCGCGACCGTGAGCTCAACGACGCCCAGGTTGGGGGCAACGTGTCCGCCGACAGCGGCGGAGCTTTCGAGGATGGCGTGGCGAATCTCGTCGCAGAGCTGCGGGAGCTCGACGCGATTAAGAGCCTTGACGTCCTCGGGCGTTGTCGTTTGCGTAAGCAGCATCGTTGTGGGTTACTCCATGCGAATCGAGCGCCGGCGCTCCCTCGGCCGGCACAATTGCACAAAACAGTCTCGCACATTTTGGCGTTTGATATGTGACGGCGGCGCGGTAATTCGCCAACTGGCGGGGCAAAACGTTTTGTCTGATGCCATACTGATGTGTCCCATGATGTTTTTATCGATTGCGCACAGGCCGTGGCTTGTCGCCGTGAGTCGCTGGAAGGAGGCAGCATGTCCGATGTCGTTCGTGCCGAGAAAATCGCGCACGAGGTCGACTATGCTGCCCGTCAACTGGCACAGATGGGCCGTCTGGACCTGACGCGCGAGTTTATCCAGCATGGTGACGTGACGGTCTATGCGCATGTGACTTCGGTAGCGCGGGCGAGCCTGTCCTTTGCCGAGCGCCTGGGCCGCGTCGGTGTCTCGGTTGACCGCGCCTCGTTGCTGCGCGGGGCCCTGCTGCACGATTACTTTCTCTATGACTGGCACGATCCCGACCCGAGCCATCGACTGCACGGATTCCGGCATCCATTTTTTGCTCTGGCGCGTGCCGAAGAGGATTTTGAGCTGACGCCGCGCGAGCGGAATATCATCGCGCGCCATATGTTTCCGCTGGTACCGGTGCCGCCGACGTGTCGTGAGGCATGGATTGTGTGCCTGGCAGATAAATGGTGCGCGCTGCGCGAGACGGTCGCCGGTCGTCTGCGGCGCATGGACGAGGCGGACGATGGCGTGAGCAGCGAATCGAGCGAGAAGAGGAGAGGGTAGACGGTGGGGACCGCGATCGACATGGCATTTGACGGCGCGACGCTTGCCGCCTGTCCGCTCTCTGCGCTGGTGCTCTCGTTTGCCTTCTACGGTTTTTGCGGCTGGGCTTGGGAGTCGACGGTCTGCGCCATGCTCAACCACGGACGCTTTGCCAACAGCGGCTTTTTGCTGGGACCGTGTTGCCCCATCTATGGCGCGGGCGGCATTGCCTGCTGGCTGCTGTTGCGCGGAATTCCTGACGCGTCGAGCCAGTTTGTCGCTGCAGCGCTCGTATGCAGCGTGATTGAGTACAGCGTGGGCGTGCTGCTGGAAAAAACAACAGGCGCTCGCTTTTGGGACTATTCGCACCTGCCGTTTAACCTGCACGGACGCATCTGTCTGTACTGGGCATGCGCGTTTGGCCTGGGTGCGTTGTGCATTTGTCGCGTGGTGGAGCCGGCGGTGTTGGGCCTGCTTGCCCATCTGCCGGTGCTGATTGTGCGGCTGTCCGCCTTTATCGTCGCGGTCGCGATGATGGTCGACGCGGTGTGCTCGTTGGCGAGCTGGCGGCGTCTGTTCGATCAGTTGGAGCGCGTCCGGGCCGACCTTGCCGACCGCATCAATGAGTCGCTTGCCGATGCGTCAGACTCCATGCTCGAACGTATTCCCGATTCGGCGATCGACTCGGTGGCACAGACGCACATCCGCAGCCGTGCCGTTAACGCGTGGCTGGCGGAGCTGGGCGACGCGACGCTCGATGCCCTGCGCGAGAAGGCTTCGATGCCGACGTTTATCTCGGATGGTGCTCGCGGCCTGGCGCTCGCTGCCCGCCGCGTGGCCGATGCCGCGCCGAACATGCCGCGTCCGTCGCTCAGTCGTCGCCTTGCCGGCAAGCGCATGAGCCGTCCGGTGCCAAGCGTGTCGCTCAGCCGACGCGACCTGCGCTTTTTCAATGCCTTCCCGCGTCTGCGCATCAATCGCTACGAAGGTGTCATTCGAGCAACTAATCTCCGCGACCGCGCCCACGAGCTGTTTCGGCGCTAGCCGGGATGGGCGCGCTCACGGCTCCCTTGCTCGCGTATTTCCCGTTCGTTTCGCGTCCGTTGCCGCGCCGTTTCCAAGATTGCGGCACTGTTGGAGACGGCAAGATTTGGGTCGAGCCGGTCGAGGAGGTTATCCGCATCCGTACCGGCGAACACGGCCCCGCTGCGGTGTAGGACAATCTTTCGCCTGACGGGCGTGCCTCTCTTGGGGCGCGCCCGTTCTCGTCTACAATATCGTGCAGACGAAGGAGAGGCATGCCCATGATCAAGATGTTTGCGAGTGACTTAGACGGAACGCTGCTGAACGCCCTGCACGAGGCAGATGGGACCATCCGCCGTGCCATTCGCGAGCTGACCGAGGCCGGCCTGCATGTGGTTCCCGCGACCGGGCGCTCGACGCTGCCGATTGGCGAGCATGGCTTTACGGGCCTGGCACTCGACGTCTGCTGCTCCAATGGGTCCATCGTGCGCGACAGCCATGGCGAGGTGCTCAGGACCTGGACCATCGACTCGCAGATTACCGAGGAGCTGCTCAAGGAGTTTCCGGATATCTGTTTTGACTGCTCCACGCCCGATGGCATGTTCTCGAGTGGATCGTTCGAGATGCACCAGGCAGGCTTTAAAAAAGACAGTCCTATCAAGCGCATCGTGATGCGCGGTATGCGTGCACGTGGCGGGTACCACGAGGAACAGTATTTCGACCAGTCGATCGGTGACATCCTGCGCCACGATGTGTGCAAGATCAACTGTCGCGTGACCTCGCCCGAGCTGGAGCGCGACCTTAAGGCGTATTTGGCCGAGCGCTCGGACCGTGTGGTCAACGCGCCGTTTGATCCGGTGATGTTTGAGATCACGGACGTGGCGTGCAACAAGGGCGAGAGTGTGGCCTGGCTGGCGGGCTACTACGGCATTGCCGAGGACGAGGTCGCGGTTTACGGAGACGGCGGCAACGACATCGCCATGCTCAAACGCTTCCGCCATAGCTACGCGACCAAAAACGGCAGTGACGCGGCCAAGGCCGCCGCGAGCGCGACTATCGGTAGCTGCATGGCCCACGCCGTCCCCAAACACATGCTTGCCACCATGCACAAGCAGAATTCCTGCACCGTAATCGAATAATGTGACAAAGGGACAGCCCTTTTGTCACAGGTGACGCTGGTCTCTTGAAATACGAACAAACATTCGCATATCTAACTGCGCTTTGATAGAATTGATACTGTTGGCGGCAGTTCCATGTGCCGGGCAACGCCCTCCATCTGATGGGAGGTGATGCCCATGACCGATCTGATTGATTTCGTGAGACTTCTGACCGCTTTGGTCTCGTTCTCCACGGCGCTCGTCGGGCTTTCCGAGGCACTCAAGCAACGTTCGAAGCAACGTAAGACGATATGAGAAAGCCATTGGGGGCCGCCTCCCCCGCGGCGCAGCTTCTTTCCGCGGGCTCGGGGTGCCACAATGGG
>NZ_WQPL01000013.1 GCF_018785245.1 Collinsella aerofaciens
GCGGCCTAGGATATCAACTGATTCCGGATATCGGACACAGGGGCCGCAAGGGCCCTTACACCAACTTTCTCGACACTACCTAAAGTTACGGAATGAGACACAATTAGGGCAGGTGACACATGTTCCAGATTCGGTTTTGAGCGTGAGACACATGTCTCACCAAAGTTGAGACACGGCGTTTTCGCAGGAAAACGGGTGCGACTCGGAGCCATCAGGCAAAAATGACCCACTTTCCTCCGTCCTTGGGGGGATCAGGAGCTGTTACGGGTATGGTGCCATTTCAAAACTATGCCGGATTACGGGGCAAAAGTCGGGGCCCTCATCCATACCCTCATTTTTTGAAAAACGGCAGGCTATCTACCTGCGGTTTTGTTTTTGCGATTTTCTGTATGGTCGGAGATTCGCTATCCAGCCCCGTAATCCGGCATAGTTTTGTTCGTGGCGGCCCAACCGCGCGTTTAAGCGCGGGGCCGATGGGGCATTTTTGCCCCACCGGCCCTATTCCAGCGCTATTCCGGCTTGGTTTCTACTGTGGGAGTCTTGTCCGCTGCGACTGGGGTGCGGGCGGTGTCCATAGTCAGGCAGTGCTTGGGGCAGCTCTCGATGCACTCACCGCACACCACGCAGGCATACGGGTCGATCGACCACGTTCCACCCCTGCGATCGACTGCGAGCGCGCCCGCCGGACAGCGACGCGCACACATGCCGCAGCAGATACACACGTCCATGTCGTTGACGATATGCCCGCGCAAGCGCTCGGGCGCCGCGAGCTTCTCCTGCGGATAGCACACCGTAACCGGCTGCTTGACCATAGAGCCCAAGGCCGTCTTGGCAAATGTCAGCAAACTCATGCCGCGCCTACCTTTCCGTGCAGCTAATGCAGGGGTCGATGGTCAGGATAATCATGGGAACGTTGGCAAGGAGTACGCCCTGCAGCGCATGCGTCAGACCCGCCAAGTTCTGCGACGTCGGCGTGCGCACGCGGAAACGGTCCAGGTTCTTGGTGCCGTTGCCGCGCACATAGTAATACGCCTCGCCGCGCGGCTGCTCAATCACAACCTCGCCGCGCGCGCCGTCGGCCGGTGTGAGCTTGGTACGCCCGCCGATGCCGTCGTGCGGAATCTTGCCGACAAGCTCCTTGATAATGTCCATGGCCTGCGTGACCTCGGCGCAACGCACCTGGCAGCGGGCATAGCAGTCGCCATCGGTAGCAACGATGGGCTCAAACGCGGCCAGATCCGCATAGGCGCCGTCGCCGAACATGCGCACGTCGTAATCCACGCCCGAGGCGCGGCCGAACGGGCCGACCATCGACAGATCCAGCGCGTCTTTCTTGCTGATCACGCCCACGCCATGCAGGCGCTCGCCGCAGCTGTTGTCGTCCAAAAACGTATGCACCAGGACCTCGTAGTCGGGGCGCATGGCGTCGAGCGTCTGGACAATACCCGCCAGCTCGGAGTCCTCAATGTCGTGCTTAAGGCCGCCGATTTCGTTGATCGACAGAATCACGCGGCCGCCGCAGGTGCTCTCAAAGCTCTTGAGAATCTGCTCGCGCAGGGTCCACGACCGATAGAACAGCGCCTCAAAGCCAAAGGCGTCGGCGAGCAGGCCCAGCCACAGCAGATGCGAGTGGATGCGCGAAAGCTCGTGTAAAATAGTGCGGATATACTGCACGCGGCCGGGCACCTCGATGCCGAGCATACGCTCGCAGGCGCTGGCATAACCGCAGCTGTGGCCCACGGCGCAAATGCCGCAGATGCGCTCGGCGATGTAGCCAAACTGGTGCATGTCGCGCTTTTCGGTGAGCTTCTCGAGTCCGCGGTGCACAAAGCCGATCTGCGGAATTGCCTCGATGACGCGGTCGTCCTCGATCACCAGGTCCAGATGAAGCGGCTCGGGCAGCACCGGGTGCTGCGGGCCAAACGGAATAACGGAGCGATGTGCCATGGACCTTACGCCTCCTTTTTCTGCTTGTCGCGGGCGGCCTTGGCGGCAAGCGCCGCACGGACCTTGGCCGCTTTCTCGGGATCCATGGCGGCGAGCTTTGCCTCCATCTCGGCGGCCTTGAGCGCGGCCTTCGCAGCGGCATCGTCATGCTGAGCATCGAAGCCGGCAGCAGCAGCGGGCTGGGCGGCAGCGGCGCTCGTAGCATCGCCGGCACCCGCGGCACCCTCCCCCGCAGCCGCGGCAGCGACGGCCTTCTCGGCCGCGGCCTTGCGCGCCTTGGCCTCGGCAGTGGCACGGACCTTCATGGCTTTCTCGCGCGCGGTCTTCACCTCGGGCGTGATGACGCTCATGGGCTCGGCAGTCGAGACCTGGTAGAAAAAGCCCTTAAAGTCGATCTGCATATCGGTGATGGCAAGACCAAATAGGTCGTGGGCCTCATTTTCAAACGGGAACACCGCCGGGTAATACGAGCTGATGGACGGAATCTCCTGGTACTGATCAATTCCCTCAACCACCAGGTTCTCGATCGCATAGCTGCCGTCCTGCGCAATATGCTCCTGGACAGCGCGAACGTCGATAAACGTATAGACCAGCCGATACGTGCCGTCGTCGATGTTGCGCTCGGCGTGCATTTGCACAAAGCGCGCGCCGACGCCCTTGAGCGCCTGGACATGCGACAGGAGTTCGTCGATCCCGACGGTGGTATAGATTGCCTTTTGCATTACTCGGCCTCCTTTGCAGCGGCTGGCGTCCCAGCGGGTGCGTCGCCAGCGGCGGGTGCGGCGGGCGTCCCGGCAGGGGCGTCGCCGACCCCCGCAGCCACAAACCCGTCCTCGCCCAGCTCAACGCCACCGTCCCAGGTAGCGGCACCACCCACGGTGAGCGGGTCACCGCCGGCGCGCATCACGGCCTCCTTCTGGTCCAGGATGTCGCACGCCTCCACGATGGCATCGATCACGGTCTCGGGGCGAATGGCGCACCCGGGCGCGTACACGTCCACGGGAATCGCGCGGTCCACGCCACCGATCACGTTGTAGGCGTCGCGGAACACGCCACCCGAACACGCGCAGATGCCGCACGCCACCACGCACTTGGGCTCGAGCATCTGGTTGTAGATCTGGCGCACGACAGGCAGGTTCTGGGCATTGACCGACCCCGTCACCAAAAAGATATCCGCATGCTTGGGGTTGCCGGTGTTGACCACGCCAAAGCGCTCCGCATCGAACAGCGGCGTGAGCGAGGCCAGCACCTCGATATCGCATCCGTTGCAGCTCGAGCCGTCGTAATGAATAACCCACGGCGAGCGCGACATTTTATGATCCATGGATGCCGCCTCCTAAATAAACACGTCGACGAGGATGGGCATAAGGTTGAGTAGGCCAAACACCAGCGCCACGCCCCATCCGAGCTTAAAGCAGCTGCGCCAGGTGCTACGGGCGAAGGTGTTGTCGATCAGCACCTCGACAAAATACGTCGCGGCCATCACGACCAGGGCTACAACCCAGCTCACGGGGTTGTCCCAAACAAAGAACATGCCCACCCACATCAAAAACAGCACGGTCTCGCACCAGTGCATAAGGGTCATCTTGGCCAGCGTGCCGCCGCTCATCTCGGTGGCGACGCCCTGGACAATCTCCTGATGCGCGTGATGCGAGTACGAAAGGTCAAACGGCGACTTGCGCAGCTTGATGGTAAGCACCGCGAGCAACGCGAGGAAAATGGGTGCGCTGTACACGATGATGGGGGCCGACTGCCCCGTCACGGCAATGGAATCGAAGCTGTCGGTGGCAAGGTACAGGCCCACGCTCATCAGCAGAACGGCAGGCTCGTAACTCATAACCTGCAGCAGCTCGCGATCGGCGCCAACCTGGGCAAACGGGCTTTGCGTCGAGGCGGACGCCAGCACCACAAAGATCGCGGCGAGCGTCACCATAAAGGCGCACAGCAGCGTGTTGGAGCCCGACACAAAGATGCCGCCGCCCACCACGGTAAAGATGAGCGCGCACGCCATGTAGGTGTCGTCCATGGTGTTTACGCTGGCGGGGGCCTTGCGCAGGAGCTTGGCCACATCGTAGAAGGGTTGCAGCAGGCGCGGGCCCACGCGGCCCTGCATGCGAGCCGAAAGCTTACGGTCAAGACCGTCAATCAGGCCGCCCACAAGCGGCGCCAGCAGGGCAAACACCACGGTACCAATAAATATGCCCACGACGCCCGAGCCTTCGAAATACTTACCGCGCAGCACCGAGGGCGCACTCATGGCAAGCCGCTCGGGCCCAATCCACGCGCAACACAGCAGCGCAAACAAGATAATGCTACAGCACACGACGCTGCCCGCGGGGCCAATACGCTTCTCGCCAAGGGCGTCCTCCGAGTACCAATTGCGCTTTTCGGCCTTCACCTCGTGTCCCATCGAGCCGCGGAAATGGCGATATTTGTCGGTTCCCACACCCGAAAGGTACACGTTGACGTGCGGCTTGTTGCTCACGCGGAATGAAGTCAGCAGCACCACGGCGATAAAAGCCACGATAACCACCATCAGATACATGGCGTCCTTGCCAATAACGTACGGCACGCGGCCAAACACCATGGCGAGGTAAGGCGACACCAGACCGCTCGAGATAACCGGAAACGCCACGCAGCACAGAATCAGCAGCGCGGCGATGGTGTTGAGCGCCATCCATTCGGTCTTATGGACATTGACCTCGACGTTTTGAGCCGTGGGGTCGACGCCCGAAAGCTTGGCAAGCCACTTGCCCCAGAAGAAGAACGTCGCGGCCGAGCCAAAGGCAAGCACCATGATCATGAGCACGTTGCCGGTCTGGGCAAACGCCACCAGGGCGCCCCACTTGGACACGAGCATGCCAAACGGCGCCACAAACATGCCCATAATGCCCAGCATCATCAGACGCGTCAGGTGCGGCATGCGGCTGAACATGCCGTCCATGTCCTCGATATTGCGGCTGCCGATATGATGCTCGGCGGTGCCCACGCACAGGAACAGCAGCGACTTGGCCACCGTGTGGAACAGGATCAGGAAGATCGCGGCCCACACGGCCTCGGGCGCGCCGACACCCAAGCAGGCACTGATGAGGCCCAAGTTGGAAATGGTGGAGTACGCGAGCACACGCTTGGCGTTGCTCTGCGAGATGGCCATGAGGGCAGCGAGCAAAAACGTGATGGCACCCACACTCGTGACCATAAAGCCGGTCACGGGATAGATGGCATAGAGCGGGCTCAGCTTGACCATCAGGAACACGCCGGCTTTGACCATGGTTGACGAGTGCAGCAGGGCGCTCGTGGGCGTGGGGGCAACCATGGCGCCCAGCAGCCAAGTGTGGAACGGCATCTGTGCGGCCTTGGTAAGGGCGGCGAGCGATAGCAGGACGACCGGCATCACCAGCAGTGCGGACTGCGCGGTACCGGCGCCGGAAAGCTCGATCATGCCCGAGATGGTCAGCGGCATGCCGTTGACGTGCAGAAACATAAGGCCCGCCAAAAACGCGATGCCGCCCAGCATGTTGAGGATGATCTGGGTGAAGGCGTTTTTGATGGCCTCGGGCGTGCGCGTGTAGCCAATCATGAGGAACGAGCACACGGTGGTGATTTCCCAGCCGCAGAACAGCCACTCAAGGTTGTCGCTCGTCACGATGACGAACATGGCCGAGAGGAACAGGAACATGAGCGCCAGGAACTGCGGGCGACGGTCGGGCGCGGTCTGCCCGCGCAGCGCGGCCTCGTGCTCGTCATGGGCCTGGAAGTCCTTCATGTAGCCCAGGGCATACACGCAGATAAGGCTGCCGACAATGCCAACGGCGAGCACCATGATCACACTCATGTAGTCCAGGTAGAGCGGGGTTGCGGTGACGGCTTCGGTCGCGGGCAGCGTCATGGCTGCAAAGCCGAGCGAGCCCACCAGTTGGACTATGCCGAGCACCGTGGTGAGCGCGTTCCTATATTTGTACGCGTTGTATAGGATGACGGCGCACAGGATGACGTCGATGACGGAGCTGATGATCGAGAGCACATGCGAGGTACCGGGGGCAACCTCAAAGCTCTGCGGACCCGTGCCAAAAAACATGACGGCGACTACAACCGTCACCGCCATAATAATGCCGGAACCTATGAGCCCCACCGCATCGCGGGCGCGGTCACCGCGCGCGAGCAGCATGCTCAGCGCCGGTACCAGCGGAAACAGGGTAAGGAAATACAGTAGCGTCATACCATCACTCCCCCATGCAAAAACGCTGCAATTGTTTAACGTTATAGCTCAATTGAGGAGCAGCGGCGGCAGGTTTTCGGTCAACTGGGGAGTTTTAGGCGTACGGGGTAAGGGCACGTCCGCATTGGAGCAGAGGGGCGGCAAGAAAAATGCGCCCCCGTGGGCGCACCATCCCGTTCGCTATTCCGCCTTTTTAACGCGCGGCTTGCGACCGCGCGGCTTATCGACCAGTGCGGCCTCACCGCTCTCGCGGTACTGACGGCACCAAGCCTTGACCGAAGACTCGCTGGGAATCTTGTGCTTGATCATGGCCTCGCGAACCGTCAAGCCGTTTTCCAGACGGTCCTTAACCACAGCGAGCTTTACGTCGTACGAGTAGGTGTGATGATGCGAACCGGCATTGAGAACGGCGTCGGCACCGCCCACGGCATACGCGCGGGCCCACTGACGAGCCGTGGCCTGGGGAATGCCAAGCTCCGCGGCGAGGGCGCGATGACCGACCCCCTCTTGGAGGATCTCGACGGCGCGCTGCCTAACCTCGGGCGCATGCGTGCGAGTCCTAGTTGCTTCCGACATACCTGCCACTTCTTAGCCTTAACCGTTAATCTGCTTTCTTACGTGCAAGTTAGATAGTAGCATTTTACTGTTTGCTCAAAGCAGTTAATTAAAATAGACGCGGCGTTATCTGGGCATTTGGCACCAAATTACGACATTTCTTTATCGATTATTTACGCTGGTAGCTGACTCGCAGCTAATCGTCATTCGCTTGTCAACAAAATTGGCATCTCTTTATGTCCTTTGATATAGAGGATATAGTTATTAACCCCTCCCCCAATAATTTTGAGTGATCTGCGAGGCAGTAGACGTCCTCACTCCTCATGGTTACCGCGCATTGCCATCCACCGGAGCAAAACAAAAAGGGCGGGACCTGCTGCGCTTGCAGGCCCCGCACCGGTTGACACCCGACGGGGCACAGCCGGGCGAGACGGATCCGTGCTACCGCCCCGCCTGGCCGCGATGTTCAACTACAGCTCGTTGGCTGCGTGATACGCCGTGCGAATGGCGCTCGCAATGTCGGCGGTGCGCTCACCCGAGCAGTCGCCCACGCAGGTCACGGGCACCGTCACGCCATCCAGGTCAAACGCGTTGGCCTTGGAGCCCACGGCCATCACCACGTAATCGCAGGCGATCTTCACCGGCTCCTCGGCGCCGTCCTCGGTGGTGCTAACAGCCTCCACGCCCTCGTCGGTAATGGCGGTCAGGCGGGTCTTCACGTGCTGCTCCACGTTGTGCTCGGCAAAGTCGCTCATGATCAGCGGCAGAATGGTCTCGGACTCGCCCGCGGCAATCTTGTCGAGCATCTCCACGATCGCCACCTCGCAGCCGTGCTGCAGCAGGTACTCGGCAGTCTCGGTGCCCACCAGGCCACCGCCAATGACGGCGACGCGGCCCGTAAGCTCCACCTTGCCGGCCAGCACGTCCCAGCTCGAGACGACCTTGTCCGAATCGGCGCCCGGAACGGGAATGACCACGTCGTGTGCGCCCACAGCCACAATCGCGGCGTCGGCGGCGTTGAGGTCCTCAGCGGTAGCGGCATGGTTGAGCTCAACCTTCACACCCAGACCGGGCAGAATCTTCTCGTAATACTCGACCGAGCGCATGATCTCGTCCTTGCGCGGGGGCGCGGCCGCCAGCACAATCTGGCCGCCCAGATGGTCGCTCGCCTCGTAGACGGTCACGTCGTAGCCGCGCTTGGCCGCCACGCGCGCGGCCTCCAGGCCGGCGATGCCGCCGCCCACCACGGCAATCTTCTTGTCGCCCTCGCCCGGCTTAATGGCGATGGTCGCCTCGTCGCCGTTCTCGGCGTTGAGCACGCACGAAATGTACTTGCGGTTTTGAATCGCGTCGACGCAACCCTTGTTGCAGTTGAGGCACTCGCGGATGGGCTCACCCGTGGCGGCCTTCAGCGCAATGTCGGGGTCGCACATGAGCGAGCGGCCGTAGGCGATGATGTCGGCCGCGCCGTCTTCCAGAATCTTCTCGCCGGCCTCGACCGAGACAACACGGCCCACGGTTGCCACCGGCACGGAGACCAGGGCCTTGACGCGCTCGGCCACGGGCAGCGTCCAGTTGTAGGGCATGGCGCCCATGGGCGGAATGGTGTCGCCCATGTTGCCGGTGTGGTTGGCCTGTGCGACCTGGATCATGTCGATGCCCGCGCCCTCAAGCAGCTTGGCAAACTCGCAGGCCTCGTCGGGCTGCAGGCCGCCCTTGCCGCGCGGCGTGCCGTCGGGGTTCTCCATAATCACGGGGAGTTTGTACTCCACCATCAGCTGCGGCGCGGCTTCCTTAATGGCAGCGACGACCTCCAGCGCGTAGCGAACGCGGTTCTCGAACGAGCCACCGTACTCGTCGGTGCGCTGGTTGAGGATGGCCGAGCACAGCGAACCCACCAAGCGGTCGCCGTGGACCTCGATGGCGTCGATGCCGGCCTGCTGCGCGCGAGCGGCCGAGGCAGCGATGGCCTCCTTGATCTGGGTGAGCTGCTCTACGCTCGCCTCGTTCACAAAGTGCTGCATGTCGTGATGCAGCTTGGCGTAGGCCTGGTTGCGGATCTCGTTGGACTCGGCCATCTTGGCGGCAAAGGTCTCCTCGTCGCCGGCGGCCTTGGCCTCCTGCGCGGCCTTGGCGGCGGCCATGGAACCCATGACCATGCGGCCGACACCGGGCACGTCGTACTCGGGGTGGAACAGCTGCAGCGCGACCTTGGCACCGTGCTTGTGGACGGCATCGGCCAGCGCCTTAAACGTGGGGATCTGGGCGTCGGTTGCCAGCTTGGGCGTGGGGCTTGCGGTCATGACGGGAGCAACGTCGCCGATGACGATGTAGCTCACGCCGCCACGGGCCAGGCGCTCGTAAAAAGCCAGGCTGCGCTCGCCAATGGAGCCGTCGCGCTCCTCGTAGCCGGTGGTCAACGGCGGGAACATAATGCGGTTCTTGAGCTCAAGGGGGCCAACCGTAATGGGCTGGAGCAGCTTGGATGCAGGTGCGGTCATGGATATTCCTCTCTTGTAGGCGCGACGGCGATGATGCCGTGTAGTTGTCTAGAGGATATGGCATGGGGGCACAGCGGCACAACGAAAATCGGCGAATATCAGGTGGCGGCAGGTGGATGGGGCGGGGCGGCCCGTCGGTTTGTCTCAATCTGTAACAGTTACGCGGCAAAACCGGGTCTTACTGTTACAGATCGAGACATTCCTCTCGGCCCATCCTCAACAATCTAGATCTGTAACAGCTAGGCCCACTTTTGGCCCCTATCTGTTACAGATCGAGACAAACCAAACCCGCCTGCTAGAAAATCTAAATCTGTAACAGTTACTCGGCAAAATCCGTCCCTCGTGTTACAGATTTAGACAAACACGACCCAACCCACCGGTATATCTCGATCTGTAACACCAAGCCGCCCAAATCGGGTCTAGATGTTACAGATCGAGATTTTGTTTGAGAGGCCGAGAATTGGACCGAAAACACAGTCCCGGAATAACAAAAAAGCTCGCCGGCTAGGCCGACGAGCTGCAAGTTCTTGGTCGCGGGGGCAGGATTTGAACCTACGACCTCCGGGTTATGAGCCCGGCGAGCTACCAGACTGCTCCACCCCGCAATGTCTGGGCGCCTCATGTGCGCAAGAAAGAATACTACGCGGGAGTTCGGTAAGCGGCAAGGAAAATCTCGTAGAGCATAATTCCTTCATATTTAAAACCCCTCAGCCCCTATCACCGTAAACGAATCGCAGCCGAGCGCCGTCGGCGGCGCGTATACAATGGTGCGCGTCCTTTTATGCCAACACTGGGAGTAGACATGCTGCTCGCTATCGATATGGGAAACACGCAGACGGCCATGGGCCTGTTTGACGGAGACGAGCTGGTGCAGTCGTGGCGTATGCCCACCGACCGCTCCTATACCGCCGACGAGATCCACGTGCGCCTGATGGGTTTCTTTAAGATGTACGGCCTTTCGCTCGATGCGGTCGACGCAATCGCCTTTGCGGGCGTGGTGCCGCAGCTCTCGCGCGAGTGGCACGCCGTGGCCGACCGCATTGCCGCGGACGCCATCGTCATCGGGCCGCAGACGGCCGCGGTGACCAAGCTGCGCGCGGCGCGCCCCCAGGCCGTAGGTGCCGATCGCGTCGCCAACGCCGTTGCGGCCGAGACTTTCTACGGCGCGCCGGCAATCGTGGTGGACTTTGGCACCGCGACCAATATCGACGTCATCGATGAGGACGGTTATTACATTGGCGGAGCGATCGCGCCGGGCATCCGCATCTCCATGGACGCGCTTGCCGCCCGTGCCGCCAAGCTCGCCAGCGTGCCGCTCGAGGCGCCCGAGCACGCCATCGGCCGCGATACCGAGGAGTGCATCAAGGTCGGCGCCGTAACGGGCGCCGCCGCCATGGCTGAGGGCCTGGTCGCGCGCATGAAGCGCGAGCTGGGCCGCGAGGATGCCACCGTTATCGCCACGGGCGGTCTCGCCAGCATCGTCGCCGATTCGACCGATGCCTTCGACGTGGTCGACGGACAGCTCACCATCAAGGGTATCTGCGAAATCTACCGCCGCATGCAGGAGCTGGGATAGGACAGGGGCTTAAGTCGAGCACGAGCGCGAGCGGCGAACTAGGCAACGCATCGGCCCTATTCCTCAAAATCGAAAGATTTTCAGTTTTGAGGAATAGGGCTTTCTGCTAGGCCTCGTCGCACAGCCACCTCGCCAGGTCCACGATCTGCACCCCATTGCGGTCCGTGGCCTCGTGATGCGTGCGGGCGAGAATCATCTTGGGGTACGCGTCGCCAATGCTCAGCAGTGGTGAAATCTCGCGTTCAAATGTCTTATCCGAGCTGATGTCGTCGCTCACCTGAATGTAGAGCTTCTCGCTTCGCTTGATTGCTACAAAGTCTATTTCCTTTTTATAGAGCACGCCGACGTATACCTCGTATCCGCGGCGCAGCAGCTCGATTGCCACCATGTTCTCGTATACGCGTCCCCAATCCATATCACGTGTACCGAGCAGCGCGTATTTGAACGCGTGGTCTGCCAGGTAATACTTCTCGCCGCTCTTAAGGTATTTTTTGCCGCGGATGTCGTACCGACGAACTTTATAGAAGGCAAACGCATCGCACAGGCACCCCATGTACGTGCCGACCGTCTTGTTCGTTATCTTTAGCCCATCCGCGTTCAAAATATCCGTAATGTTACGTGCCGACGTTATGTTGGATACGTTGTCCATCATGTAATCGGCAATGCGCAGCAGCGCCGATTCGTTTCTCACGTTATGCCGCTGCACGATATCTCTCACGATGAGCGTTTTGAAGACATTGGAGAGATATTGATAACGCTGCTCCTGCAGTGGATAAGGGTAGGAGCCGGACATACCGCCGGTTCTCGCGTACTCATCGAAGTCGCGGTCGACCTCGCCCTCGTCGCCATAGAGTCGATACTCCTCAAACGAGAATGGGAAAACCTCGATCTCAAACGTACGCCCCGTAAAGAGCGTCGACAGATCGCTCGACAGCAAAAAGGCATTCGATCCGGTAATGAATATGTCGTACTGCTCGGATGCGTGGAGGCTGTTGATCGCACGCTCAAAACCGTCGCACATCTGAACTTCATCGATAAGCAGAAAGTTTTGTTTGCCGGACACTCGATGCTCTTTTACATAGGCGAGCAGCGCGTGATACTCGAGCAGATTCTCGAACTCATCGAGGTTGTAGTTGATATGGATGACATTCGAATTGGACAGATTTGCCTCCACGTAATCGCGGAGGGCCTCGAGCAATTTTGATTTACCGCTACGACGGATGCCCGTGATGACCTTGATGTCCGGCACGCCAATAAGGCTCGTCAACGTGTCCATATATGACGTTCTATTGATGAGTTTCATTGGGGCCTCCTCGCGGTCTTTTATCGCTATTCCTCAAAATTGAAAAATTTTCAGTTTTGAGGAATAGGCTCTATAGCGAATATACCTCGCGAAAGACCGAGCTGCCTTAATCCTATTCCTCAAAAACGAAAATTTTTCAGTTTTGAGGAATAGGGCGCTGGCAACCCATTCCCCAGATAGGCGAAACCCTCCCCGGCACAGGCCGAGGAGGGTCTTGTTGTCATGTCTATCTTTGGGCGCGAACGCCCCGCGCTACAGCCCGCGAATTCGTACGGCCTCGGGCGGAAACTCCTGCTCGCCGGCATCGGTCTTAATGGTCGCGCGGCCCCAGATGTCCAGGCCTGCAAACACACCGACCGCAAGCGGCAGGCCGTTGGGCGACACCGCCGCAACTTGGCGGCCCAGCAGCGGCACCATGTCGAAGTACTCGCCCAGCACGGGAGCCAGCGGCCCTGCGGCGCCTTGCGGCGTGTTGGCAACAACCGCCCAAGCGTCCACGCGGGCCAGCACGGCGGCGGCCAGCGTCTCGACCAGCGCTTCGTCAGCCACGTCCACACCAAGCTCGCCCAGCGCCGAACGCTCAATATCCACCGTCACGGCACCGAACATGCCCGCAGCAGCGGCACCGCCGTTCACGGCAACACGCGCGAGCGACGTCTCAAACGCAGGCGCACCGCACACGATATCGCTCGGCCACTGGATACCCACCTTACCGGCAAGGCCCAACCCCGGCGTCGAAGCCGTGCCCACGAGCGCGTCCATCATGCCCATCGCAGCCACAAACGGCAGGCCGTGGAAGGCATGCATGTTCACGTCCGGGCGCACGATCAGCGAAAACGTCAGCGAAGCATCGCCCGCGCTCCAAGCGCACCAGCCCGCGGACGCACCCTCGCGGCCCGCGTCGCGCGCGGCGTCAAGCTCGGTACCGGCGACAACAGCATTCATCTCGATCATCTACATACGCCCCAATTCGCCCACGATATGGCCCACGCGGTCCTCGGGCTCCTTGACCTCGACACCGTTGTAGCGGAAGAACCGCGCCGGGTCGTGCATCAGGTCCTCGAGCGGCACCAGCACAAAGTCGCGCTCGCCAATGAGAGGATGCGGCAGGCGCAGCTTTTTGCCGCCGTGAGTCTCGCCGTCCATCCACAGCAGGTCCAGGTCGATGGTGCGCGGACCGTTGGCCTTGGCCTTTTTGGAGCGGTCGCGCCCAAGCTCGGCCTCGATCTTCATGAGCTCGTCAAGCAGCACCAGCGGCGCCAGCTCGGTCTTGATCTCGATGACGGCGTTGGCAAACGCGTCCTGGCGCGTCTCGTAGGCCGGCTCGCTCTCGTAGATCTTGGAGGAGTTGGACACGCAGGTGAGCGGAATCTCGGCGATCATGTCGCGCGCGGCGCGGATGTTGTCGCAACGATGCCCCAAGTTGGAGCCCACGGCCACAAACGCACGGCGCGGCTGCGGCTTGGCGACGGCCCAGTAACCGTTCAGGAACTGCGCAAAACCCGCGGCGTCGTGCACGCGCACGATGTTGGCACCGGCCTGGATGGCGCCCAGGCACACGCCAAACGTGGCGGCATCGCGCGCGGCGGCCTCGGTCACGCCCGAGACAGCACCCACAAAACGCTTGCGCGACACGGCGCACATGAGCGGATAGCCCAGTGACGCCATCTTGGCAGTCTCACGCTGGATGACGATGTCCTCGTTAGCCGACTTACCAAAGCCCGGGCCAGGATCGATGCAGATGCGGTCGCGCGACACGCCGGCATGGATGAGTGTGCGGGCCTGGTCGGACAGAAAGCCCATGACGCGGCGCATGATGGGCGCCGAATCGGGCAGGGTAAAGCGGCGGAGCTGAGAGGTGGGCACGTAGGCCTCCTCGCGGCGGGCGCTGCGGCGCATCATGGCGGCCAGGCGGTCATTGGACTCCGATGCGGCCTCGGTGGCCTCGGGCGCGGCCTCGGGCGCGGGCGCGACGGTCTCGGCGGCAGCAGCCTGCTCGGCGGCCGGCGTCTCCTGCCCCAGCTCGGTTGCAGGCTCGGACGTGGGCTCCGGCTCGCCAAACGGCAGTGAGGGCTGTACCACACCGCCCGGAAGCTTGGCCTCAACCTTGGGCTCGCCCAGCAACTTGCCGCGACGGCGACGGGCCGGCTTCTCGGCCTCGCGCGCGGCCTCGGCAGCCGCTTCGCGTGCCTTCTCGGCAACAAACGCCGCAGCCGAGGTATCGAGCTGCACCGTTGCGTGCGTGCGGGCGGGCGCGGCGACCTCGCCGGCATGCATCACGATGACGCCGCAGGTGCTCGTCTTAACAAACTCGACCATCTTGGGATCGGTGAAGCCGGTCACGTCGTTGACGATCGAGGCGCCGCAGCGCACGGCCGCCTTGGCAACCGCTACATGACGCGTGTCGATCGAGACGATGGCGCCCTCCTTGGCCAGCGCGCGCACCACGGGCAGCACGCGGCGCGCTTCCTCATCGGGGTTGACCGGGGTAAAACCAGGGCGCGTGGACTCGCCGCCCACGTCGATGATGTCGGCGCCGGCGTCGAGCATCGCCAGGCCGTACTCGATGGCGGCATCGGGGTCGAAGTGCTCTCCGCCATCGCTGAACGAATCGGGCGTCACGTTGAGGACGCCCATGATGCGCGGACGGTCAAAGCTGAGCTCGTACTTTCCGCACCGCCATGTCTTGCTGTCGTTCGCCATGAACATCCTCCTAAAATGCCCACGCCGCCGAGCTTGGGGAGCTGGCGGCGGGGTCGCTTTGCACTCAGTCTTTCTATTGTATCCGCGCGCGCGGGCTAGAACGCAAACGCGGCCGCGATGTCGCAAGAAATCAGCAGGTCGGCATTTGCATCCTGATCGGTGGGAGCAAGGTTGCATATGGCCAGCGTATCGCCGGTAAAGTATCGCGTAAGGCCTGCCGCCGGATACACCACGAGCGAGGTCCCGCCCACAATGAGGGCATCGGCCGCGGCGATGGCGGCAACGGCACCGGTCAGCACATGTTCATCGAGCGGCTCTTCGTAGAGCACCACATCGGGCTTGATGCGGCCGCCGCACGCGGGGCACGCAGGCACGCCCGCGGCATCCTCGTGCTCGCGCGAGCAAATCCACTCGGCGCTATAGACCGTGCCGCACGACTGGCAAATGTTGCGATGGACCGATCCGTGCAGCTCGAACACGCGCTGTGATTCGGCCATCTGATGCAGGCCGTCGATATTTTGCGTCACCACGGCATCAAGCTTACCGGCGCGCTCCAGCTCGGCCAGCTTGGTGTGGCAGCGGTTGGGTTTAGCGTTAAGCGCGATCATCTTGGTGCGGTAAAAGTCGAAGAACTCCGCCGGATGCGCCTCGTAAAAGCTATGCGACAGCATGGTCTCGGGCGGATAGGCAAACTGCTGGTGATACAGGCCGTCCACGCTGCGGAAATCGGGAATGCCACTTGCCGTGGAAACACCCGCGCCGCCAAAGAAGACCACGCGCTTGTGGGTGTCAAACAGATCCGCCAGCGCGGCGGAGGCCTGCCTGGGGTCCGATATTGCCTGCGTCATATGAGTCCTCCGTCCTTGTTAGTCGGGCAGCGTTGAGCGACGTCCCAGCATGCGGCCTTTAAGTCAGCATGCGCGGATCCCACCCCGCCCCTGTTGCGCTAATCTTAAGCCTGCCAACCCCGTCGAAAGGACACCATGCCTCAGACTTACACTTTCGCCTCGTGGAACGTCAACGGCCTGCGCGCCGTGCTCAAAAAGGACCCGAGCTTTATCCAGATCGCGCAAGAACTCGACGTCGATATCCTGGCGCTGCAAGAGACCAAGTTGCAAGAAGGCCAGGTCGATATTGACCTGCCCGGCTATCACCAAACCTGGAGCTACGCCGAGCGTAAAGGCTATTCGGGCACCGCGGTCTTTAGCCGCCAGGAGCCGCTGCGCGTACTGTGCGCCGATGCGCTGCTGCCCTACGCCGGCGAAGGCGAGGCGGCCGTGCTCGTCGCCCAAGCCGCAACCGAGGGCCGCGTCTGCGCGCTCGAGTTCGACAAATTCTGGTTTGTGGATGTCTACACGCCCAACGCACAAAATGAGCTCGCGCGCATCGACGTGCGTATGGCCTGGGACGATGCCTACCGCGGCTTTTTGAACGCGCTCGAGCGCGAGACCGGCAAACCCGTCGTAACCTGCGGCGACTTTAACGTGGCGCATGAGGAGATCGACCTTAAGAACCCCAAGTCCAACCGCGGCAACGCAGGCTTTTCGGACGAGGAACGCGGCAAGTTTACCGAGCTGCTCAACGCCGGCTTTACCGATACCTGGCGCGCGGCAAACCCCGACGTCGAGGGCGTCTACAGCTGGTGGAGCTATCGCTTTAATGCCCGCAAGAACAACGCCGGCTGGCGCATCGATTACTTCCTGGTAAGCGACGCAATCGCCGACAACGTACGCGACACCGGCATCCGCGGCGACATCTTCGGCAGCGACCACTGCCCCGTCACCCTCACGCTAGAACTCTAGCCCCAAGTAATTCCTGGGGGGACAGAGGAAAACAGATTGTGTGGCCCCTCTCCCCCTATAAGTTGCGGTGGAATAGTTCCTGTTTGGGCAGCAAATAGCCAAAAACGAGAACTATTCCACCGCAAGTTCGTGAGGGAATGCGAAATGCCTTACAGCCCGTATTTCACGACGACACGGTTAATGCGGCGACACCAAGGCTTGTACAAGGCGGCCAAAAACACGCAGGTCGCAAGGCCGTGCGTAATATCGAACGGCACTGCCGTGGCAAGACGCGCCGCGGCACCCGCCCAAGTAAGCGGCTGTACAAAACCAATGATGTCATACGCGTTGATCACGACGCCATAGAGCAGGCCCGACGCAAAGCCGTACGCCAGCAGCGCTGGCATGCGCACGGTGCCGTCGGCGCGGTCGAACGCACCCGCATACGCCAGCACACCGCCAACGTATCCCACGAGCCCCCAGGCATACATCTGCCACGGCGTCCACATGCCCTGCCCAAAAAGGAAATTGCTGGTCAGCGCTGCCAGCGCGCCAACCATAAAACCATTGCGGCGACCAAGCGTCGCCCCCGCGATAATGGCGATGGCGCTCACCGGTTTAAAGTCGGGAATGGGCCCAAACAGGATGCGCCCCGCCGCCGCCAGCGCCGCCAGCACCAGCGTGGGCATAATCTGGCGCAAACCCGGACGAGATGCCTCGTAACCCGCAAAGAACAGCGCAAGTACCAACGCCACCACAACCAGCATGGCCAACGCTGCCTGCTCAACACCCGCCAGCAACGCGGCAGCCATCACCGCCGGCACCGCCAACAACAGCGGGATCTCCAGTTTTGCAAGTAGGCGCGAAACGCGATAATCCGTCATCCCATCACGCCCTATAGAACACGTTGTCGGCAAAGAAGTCGGCCGGGGGCTCCATGCAGGCAATCTCGCCGTCAAACATCATGGCGACGTCGTCGGCTACCTGCTCGGCAAAGTCCAAATCGTGCGTAGCCATGATGACGGTGCCGCCAGCCTTCGCATGGTCACGCAGGGCGCGGGCGATGATGCGGCGGCTCTCCAGGTCCAAGCCCTTCGTGGGCTCGTCAAGCAGCAGCAGCTCGGGGCCGATCAGCAGCAGCTTTGCCAGTGCGAGCAGCTGGCGCTGTCCGCCCGAGAGGTCGTAGGGGTGGCGCGTCTCCAGGCCGTCCAGTCCAAGTTGCACCGCACGCTCCCGCGCCAAGTTCTCGTCATATCCGCAGGTCGAGGACCATTCCATCAGCTCATCGCGAACCGTCTCGGCAACCAGCAATGCTTTGGGATTCTGAGGCAGCAGCGCCGCCGAGGCCGCCCCGCGCACCATGCGGCCGCGCTGCAGCTTGGCGGTCTTCGCCAGCACCGAAAGCATTGTCGACTTGCCGCAGCCGTTACCGCCCGCAACCGCATGCACCGCGCCAGCCGAAAACGACGCATCGAGCCCGCGCAGCACCCAACCGCCCGCGCGATCGTAGCGAAACCAGCTCCCTGCCAGGGTGGTAGCCGACCCAGCGTGCATTTTTTGGAGTATTCTGCTTCCATCCGTGCGCGGGAAGGCTTCCGAGCCGTTCTCGAGCGACGTTTGCGCCACAAATTCAGACGATTTGTCCAATTCCGAACTTTTTTTCGCGCTCGATACGTCCCCGGGCGGCTCCAGAGAGCCCAAATTGTCCTCACGCCTGCTGAATACTCCTTTATTTGCACATCGGATGGCACCCCACCCCAACATGTCATCGGACAACAGCGATTCTCGGCGTCCCAAAGAAGCCATATCCGCCACCTCGCGCACGCGACCGTCCTCAATCCGGTACGCACACGTCGCGTATTCGAGCATTGGGCGCGGCTGATGCGTCGCCACAACAACCGTGCAGCCCAGCTCGCGATTCACGCGAAACAGCGCATGCAGAAAACTCTTCTCGGCAACGGGGTCGAGCTGAGACGTGGGCTCATCGAGCAGCAGCACGCGCGGGCGGAGCGCCAACACGGCGGCCAACGACAGCAGCTGCTTGCGACCACCCGAAAGCGTATCGGTATCGCGGTGGAGCCAATCCTCCAGCCCAAAGAAATAGCTGGTCTCGGCCACGCGACGACGCATCTCGTCACGCGCTAGCCCCAAGTTTTCCAGGCCAAACGCCATCTCGTGCCACACGGTCTCGCACACGATCTGGTTCTCGGGATCCTGGAACACATAGCCCACGCGCTCCGCGGACGTCCGAACATCCATGTCGGCAACGCTCTCGCCCAGCACGCGCAGTTCGCCAGCGCGCTCGCCCGTCGGCGCGATCTCGGGTTTGAGCAGCGAGAGTAGCGTCGACTTGCCCGAACCGGTACCGCCAACAAGCAGCGCAAACGCACCTTGGGAAACACGCCAATCAAGCCCCTCGAGCACCGGTGCCTCGGCCCCGGGATAGGCAAAACTAAGGCCCCGCACCTCAATCGCAGGCACATCGGAGCCGCACGCCCCGCCCGTTACCGAGCAGCTATCCAACCGAGCCATCAGCCAAACCTCTTCTCATCAATCGCGTGCAACGCGCAAGGCAGCACCATCCAGGCAGCGCACACGACATAGCCCGGCCACGGCGCCGGCACCGAGAGCTGCGGATAAAACGAATACTGCGTCGTCGCGGTCCACGCCACCGCCACCGCGGCAGCACCAAACAGCGCAAGCCCAACCAGCGCGGCAACGTCGCTGCGCCCCAGCCGATACCGCGCATACGTCGTACGACGCGTCGCGGCGCCCCACCCGCGCGAGCGCATCGCGTCCGCGCGCTCCAACGAATCTTCCATGCCCCAGCCCATCAATGCACTCGATGCCCGCAGGCGCGAGCGCACGGGGTCGGCCGGCGCGCGGCCCGGCACATCAATCGCATCCTGCACCGCCAGCACCGTACGGCCGCGGCGCAAAAACTGCGGGATAAGCCTCATGCACATCGAGATCATGAGCGCGATCACCGGTGCGGCGTTACCCAAAAGCGCGAGCACCTTGTCGTATTCGAGCATCGACGCCGCGGCCTCAAACCACAGCACGCTCGCCACAAACAGCCCGCCCATGCACAGGCCGTATACCATGCTCTCCAGATACACCGCGCGCATGCCAATACGGAACAGCTCCGTCGAGCCCGAGGCACTAAACAGTGGATTGACCAGCGCGATAATCAAAATCACCGGCAGCTGCCAGCGAAGTGCGCCCAGCGTGCGGGCAGCCCCACGCGTCGCAAATCCATACGCCAACCCGCCCGCAAGTGACAGCGCAATCAGCACCGGCTGCATCGAGAACATGGTGAGCCCCAGCGTCAGCACTATATAGAGCGCCGGCACAGCTGGATGCGACATCGAGAATGCCGCGACGGGCTCGCCGCCAAACTCCTCTCGTATGTTGTCCACGGGCACCCCCGTCCCCTCGCTCAAACGACAGCTCCGCAGCACCGCCGCCATGCACGGCCAGCGCAAACGCCACGCCGGCGGCGCAAGCCTCAACCGCCGCAATCCAATCGTTACGCGCTCAACATATGCCTGCGGTATCATATTGCGCCGTGTATCGTTTCCAAGCACACGTCTCTATAACGTAACAGGAGATCACATGGACGCAACCGCAATTATCCTCGCCGCCGGCGAGGGCACCCGCATGAAGTCGAACCACTGCAAGGTTTCGCACAAGATCCTGGGCAAGCCCATGGTTCAGTGGATCGTCGACGCCACCATCAAGGCCGGCTGCAGCCGCGTCGTGGTCGTCATCGGCAGCCACGCCGACGAGATGCGCGCCCTCATCGACGGCGCCTACGCCAACAGCGCCACCAAGGTCGAGTGCGTCGAGCAGACCGAGCGCCTGGGCACCGGCCACGCCGTGAAGGTCGCGCTCGAGGCCTGCGGCATCACGCAAGGCCCCGTCGTCGTGCTCAACGGCGACTTGCCGCTCATCACCGCCGACACCGTCGCCAAGTTCGCGCAGACCGTCGCCACCGGCGAGCTCGCCTGCACCGTCATGACCATGACCCCGCCCGACCCCTTTGGCTACGGCCGCATCAAGCTGGGCGCCGACGGCCAGATCGAGCGCATCATCGAGCAGAAGGACTGCACACCCGAGCAGGCCGCCACGCTGCTGGAGTGCAACGCCGGCTGCTACGCCTTTGACGGCGCGCAGCTCGCCGCCCACATTAACGAGATCGGCAACGACAACGCGCAGTCCGAGTACTACCTGCCCGACATGCTCGAAATCCTCAAGGGTCACGGCCAGGTGGTCTCCATCTTCCACTGCGACGACTACCGCGACGGCCTGGGCGTCAACAGCCGCATTCAGCTCGCGCAGCTCACCGCCATCGCGCGCGACCGCATCAACGAGCACTGGATGGCCGAGGGCGTCACGTTCATCGATCCCACGCAGGCCTGGATCGGTCCCGATGCCGTCATCGGCCGCGACACCGTCGTGTGGCCGCAGACGCACCTGATCGGCCACGTCACCGTGGGCGAGGAGTGCCAGCTCGGCCCCAACAGCCGCCTCACCGACACCACCGTCGGCAGCGGCTGCACCATCGATGAAACCATCGCCGTCGAGGCCGTCATCGAGAACGGCGTCGACTGCGGCCCGCGCGCCTACCTGCGCCCGGGCACCCATATGCTCGACGGCTCCAAGGCCGGCACGCACGTGGAGATCAAGAAGTCCACGATCGGCGAGGGCTCTAAGGTGCCGCACCTGTCCTACATCGGCGACACCACCATGGGCTCCGGCGTCAACGTGGGCGCGGGCTCCATCACCTGCAACTACGACGGCGTGCACAAGCACAAGACCGTCATCGGCAAGGATGCCTTCATCGGCTCCGACACCATGATGGTCGCGCCCGCCCAGATTGGCGACGGCGCGCTCGTGGCCGCCGGCTCCGTCATCACCGAGCCGGTCCCGGCAGACGCACTTGGCCTGGGTCGTGCCCGCCAGATAAATATTGAGGGCTGGGCCGCCGATTATCGCCGCCGTCTGCACGAGGACGACGAGGTATAACGTTTTACCAAGCATCTAAGGAGCTGTTCCCATGGGGGCGGCTCCTTTTTCTATCGTGACCTGCGCAACCGGATGAGTGGTCGGTTCGTGTCCGTTGACGGTAAAGACGTTATCAAGACCCGATTAACCCCGCCGCGCGGTTACAATGCAACAAGGCATCTATATGGCATTCGATATAAAGGAGAAGGGTAATGCCGATTAATGATCCCGAGAAGTCGGAGAATATGCGCAAGTCCATCCGCGTGTATTCCGGTTCCTCCAACCGTCCCCTCGCTCAGAAGATCGCTGAGTACCTTGGGGTCGAGCTTTCGGGCCTTACGCTAAAGCAGTTCGCCAACGGTGAGATTTACGCCCGCTACGACGAGACCGTCCGCGGCGCCGACGTCTTCCTGATTCAGTCCGTGGCCGGCGGCAACGTCAACGACATGCTCATGGAGCTGCTCATCGCCACCGACGCTGCCAAGCGCGCATCCGCCCGCTCCATCACCGCCGTCATCACCCACTACGGCTATGCCCGCCAGGACCGCAAGGCCGGCCCGCGTGAGCCCATCACCGCCCGCCTCGTCGCCAACCTACTCGAGCGCGCCGGCGTCAACCGCATCATTACCCTCGACCTGCACCAGGGTCAGATCCAGGGCTTCTTTGATATCCCGGTTAACCACCTGTCCGCGCTGCCGCTGTTTGGCCAGTACTACAACGACATGCACTTCGACACCGACAACCTGGTTGTCGTCTCCCCCGACGTGGGTCGTGCCAAGGCCGCCAAAAAGCTGTCCGACATGCTCGGCTGCGACCTGGCCATCGCCCACAAGGGCCGTCCGCGCCACAACGCCGCCGAGGTCATGGGCATCATCGGTGACATCAAGGGCAAGACCTGCATCATCAATGACGACATGATCGACACCGCTGGCACCCTGTGCGCCAACGTCAAGGAGCTCAAGGCTATGGGCGCTGGCGATATCTACGTCTGCGCCACCCACGGTATCTTCTCCGGTCCGGCCATCGAGCGTCTGAACGACGCCCCGATCGTCGAGTGCCTCGTCACCGACGCCATTCCCGTCGAGGTCGGCGGCAAGATCAAGACCATCTCGGTCGCCGAGGAGTTCGCTCAGGCCATCTCCGCCGTTTACCACGAGGAGCCCGTCTCCACGCTCGTCGGCGGCGACTTCGCGCTGTAATCCAGCGTGCATCTCATCATCTTTGGTGTTTTTAAAGGGTCGGAAGCTCGCTTCCGACCCTTTTTCTACCCCTCGACAACCTTCCCTGGACAATTAGTTCAGATACGTATTTTTTTAAAGCTCCAAAGGCCGTTCTGAGCTCCCCGGCGAACGCCATACTGCCCAAAGCTCATCGCTTTCGAGTACGACCGCCGCATATTTACCCTCAAATCGCCCTAGAAAGCCCTTAGAAACGCCTCGAACGCCCGTCGTCTTATACGTATCTGAACTAACTGTCCAGTAGCTATCGTCAACCTTCGCGGCAGAGCTCAATTTCCTGCAATCCCCTCAACCGATTCCACCGATTTCATAACACCCAGCCGTTCATGGCGCGCAGCGCCCCGCTGAGCGAAAAGAACGGTATGGCGGTCGCATTCTGCCGCCAACTTAGTACGTTATAGCTATGACGACCGTGATTTCACATCTCTCCGCCCTCCGCGCAATTCGTCGCGCACGACGGGCGTACTCTGCCCTACCCTGGGACTCCGTTGATAGCGAACAGCAAGCACAGGCCTTGGCTGGCTGCATTCCCAACAATGACGCGATAGACTTTGGCGCACTTTCGATACTCGACGCCTGGAATGAAGATGATTCCGAACTGCTCGATCTTCTCGTTTCAAACGAAGACAACAGGCGCCCCGACAAGCGACTTCTTCAGCATATTCTCTCCACTCCTCTTCCTGAAGGTGCAATTATGCACGTCGAGGCCGACATCTACGCAACGTCTCCTGCCATGACAGCCATGCTTTGTTCCAAAAATGAATCAGTCGCCAAAACCTTGATGCTCCTTATGGAGCTGCTCGGAACCTACTCACTTCCGCCCGAGGCAACTTACCCCATCGCCTACGACGACACGTGGCCCAAGGCCAACAGCTTCGAAGCGATGGACGACCTCGATTGCCAGGGCGACCAACCGACACCCGAAAAGCCAGCCGAAACACGCTACGAACAGGCACACTATAGATGCGAACCCGCTACAACCATCGAAGAACTCGAGGCAGTCGCACGGTTTGCCAAAAGTAGTTCCTACGCCTCGTTTCGTACGGCTGTCAAACTCGCCCAGGCCGGATCCGCATCCCCAGCGGAATCATTGATGTTCGCCGTCCTGGGCGCGCCCATGCGCTTTGGCGGATTCGGGTGTTGCAGTTTGCCCATGGGAGGCCTGCTGCTCAACTATCGTGTCGATTTCGACACCCTTGCGGTCAACATGTCCTCGGGCATCCCCTACGCCATCTGCGACTTATATTGCCCGGCCGCCGGAATCGACAACGAATACAACGGAATTGGACATGAGCTTCAAAACGCCCGCATCCACGATGGCAGTCGCAACAATGGCCTTAAAGCCATGGGTATCCACGTCCTGGTTATCAATCGTGACCAAATGAAGGACCTTGTTGCACTCGAAGCCTTCGCCCAGACGATGCATCGACTTGCGGGGGTTCGATTCCGCTACCGCATCAAGGGTTATCGCAAGCGTCAGGCTGCCTGGCTCAACGCCCTGCGGGCCGGAATCGGCCTCGCGCCGGTCTAAAAGACTTTTACCCAGTGTTACCTAGCATGGCTGGACAGTTAGTTCAGATTTGTATAAAAAGACGGCTAATATCGAGGTAGTTTGCCGCCATCCCGGCGCCAGTCACCTCATTTGAAGACTCGAAAGATCTGAAATAGCGCAAAATGTGCTCCCCAAAGCGCCGTGGCAGTTCCGCGGTCCCAATTTTGACAGTCAAAGACCTCTTGGTTTATACAAATCTGAACTAACTGTCCACCCCGGCTTCTGACGACTGCCCAAACGCCCTCATACAGCCTCAATCACCCGCCATTTGACAGCAGCAACGGGGTCGCTCACCATAGCAGGCGACAAATCAACGAAAGGATGAACATGGCAGCTGCACAGCCGCTTAAGATTCGCATGGTTGCCGGACTTGGCAACCCTGGCGAGGAATATGCCGAGACCCGTCACAACGCTGGTTTCAAAGCAATCGACGAGCTGGCCCGTCAGGCCGGCGTCACGTACTGGAAAAACCAAGCAGGCGCCGAGATCGCGCTCATCAACATCAACGATCCCGAGGAAGAGGGCGGCAAGCGCCAGATTGTACTGGTCAAGCCGCAGTCGTACATGAACACCTCGGGCGGGCCCATCTCCAAACTCTGCCGCGAGTACAAGATCAAGGCCGAGGAGCTGCTCGTCATCCACGACGAGCTCGATATTCCCGCCGGCGACGTGCGTGTTAAGGTGGGCGGCGGCCATGCCGGTCACAACGGCCTGCGTTCCATCATCGATAAGATGGGCAGCCGCGACTTCAGCCGCATCCGCACCGGCATCGGCAACCCTCCCGGCAAGATGGCCGTCGCCGACTACGTGCTTAAGCAGCTGCGCGCCCGCGAGGCCGAGGATTTCCAGGACACCTGCGCCCGCGCGGCCGACGCCGCCGGCCTGGCGATTGTGCACGGCGTAGTCTATGCTCGCGACCATGTCAACGGCGCCGCCTCCGCCAACGGCAAGCACTAAAACCTACTATTTAGGGACAGGGTTATTTTGGCAGGTTTTATCTACGGAAACGCCATGACAGCCGCGCCGTAATAAACCCTGTGCCGCCATACATATGCAGCGCCCCAAAGGGGGCCGGCCTCATCACAACCCGAGGCCGGCCCCTTTGCCGTTTTGCCTGATAAGGCTGACCAAAATAAACCTGCCCCTATTTGGTAGGCCAAAGTGGATAAACCCTGCTCCCACCTGCCAAAGACACACGTAAGCGACATGTCCATGAGGGTATAATTTGCACCGTATGTCTGCACAACGCCTGTGCGCGTACGGTTTTATTCGGGCTACCGTCCATTTCCGTGGAGGCACGGTTCGGCAGCCCTAACAAGAGAGGGGTTCTATGTATAAGATCCTGGAGAAGACGCAGTTCTCGGAGAAGGTGTTCAAGTTCCGCATCGAGGCGCCTGCAATCGCCAAGCATGCGCACGCTGGACAGTTCCTCATGGTTCGCGCCAACGAGACGGGCGAGCGCGTCCCGTTTACCCTGGCCGGCTGGAACGGTGACGAGGGCTGGGTCGAGTTCATCTTCATGGTGATCGGCAAGACCACCGAGATGCTTTCCACCTACGAGGCCGGCGAGTCGCTGCGCGACGTCGTGGGCCCGCTGGGCGTTCCCACCGAGATGGCCGAGGGCCCCTGCGCTGTCATTGGCGGCGGCGTCGGCCTGGCAATTGCCTTCCCGGTCGCCAAGCACCTGGTCGAGACCGGCCACGAGGTGCACGCCATCATGGGCGCCCGCACCAAGGACCTCCTGCTCATGGAGGACCAGTTCCGCGAGCTCCTCGACGAGGACCACATCCACATCACCACTGACGACGGCTCCTACGGCGAGCAGGGCGTTGTCACCGCTCCGCTGGAGCGCCTGCTGCAGGACAAGGCCGTGAGCCAGGTCTTCTGCGTCGGCCCCGTTCCGATGATGAAGTTCTCGACCCTCACCGCCCAGAAGTACGACACCCCCATCACCGCGTCGCTCAACCCCATCATGGTTGACGGCACCGGTATGTGCGGCTGCTGCCGCGTCGAGGTGGGCGGCGTGACCAAGTTCGCTTGCGTCGACGGCCCCGACTTCGATGCCACCCTGGTCGACTGGGATGACCTTCGTGCCCGCCAGGCCGCTTACCGTTCCGAAGAGGGCGAGTCCCTCAAGGCCTATGAGGAAAAGAGCTGCGCATGCCACTAGTTAACGGTCGTTTCGTTGCCGATATGAAGTCGCCCCGCACCCCCGATAACGAGGAGCCGGCTGCCGAGCGCGCCTGCGACTTCCGCCCCGTCGACAAGGGCTTCACCGAGGAGATGGCGCTGGCCGAGGCCGAGCGCTGCCTCAACTGCAAGAAGCCGTTCTGTGTTGAGGGCTGCCCCGTCAACATCAACATCCCCCGCTTTATCGAACAGATCCGCGAGAAGGACTTCGGCGGCGCTCTCGATACCATCCGCGAGGACTCCATGCTTCCCGCCATCTGCGGCCGCGTCTGCCCGCAGGAGAACCAGTGCGAGGGCAAGTGCATCCGTGGCAAGAAGTCCGAGCCCGTGGCCATCGGCCAGCTCGAGCGCTTCCTGGGTGACCGCCCCGAGCTCGCCTCCACGCCCAAGATGGCCCCCAAGAACGGCAAGAAGGTTGCCGTCGTCGGCTCCGGCCCGTCCGGCATCACCTGCGCCGGCGAGCTCGCCCGCAACGGCTTTGACGTCACCGTCTTCGAGGCATTCTTCACCGGCGGCGGCGTGCTGGTCTACGGCATCCCCGAGTTCCGTCTGCCCAAGGCGGTCGTCAAGCGCGAGATCGACGGCCTGGAGGACATGGGCGTCAAGTTTGAGTACAACTCCGTCGTGGGCAACATGGCCACAGCCGAGGAGCTGTTCGAGCAGGGCTTCGACGCCATCTACGTGGCGACCGGCGCCGGCCTGCCCAAGTTCCTCAACGTCCCCGGCGAGAACCTGCCCAACGTCTTCTTCGCGAACGAGTACCTCACCCGCGTGAACCTGATGAAGGCCAACAAGTTCCCCGAGTACGACACCCCCACCAAGCACGGCAAGAACGTCGTCGTCTTTGGTGGCGGCAACGTGGCTATGGACGCCGTCCGTACCGCCAAGCGTCTGGGCGCCGAGCACGCCATCATCGCCTACCGTCGTACCGAGGACGAGATGCCCTGCCGTCGCGCCGAGCTGCACCATGCCAAGGCCGAGGGCGTCGAGGTTCTGCCGCTCGTCTCCCCGCTCGAGTTTGTCGCTGGCGAGGACGGCTCCGTGTGCGCCGTCAAGGTCCAGAAGATGGAGCTCGGCGAGCCCGACGAGTCCGGTCGTCGTCGCCCGGTGCCCATCGAGGGCGCCATCGAGGAGATTCCCTGCGACGTCGCGATCTCGGCTATCGGCACCAACGCCAACCCCTTCGCAAAGAAGATCGGCGGCAAGATGGAGCTCAACAAGTGGGGCTACATCGTCGCTGACGAGGAGACCGGCCAGACCACCGATCCCCGCATCTGGGCCGGCGGCGACATCGTCACCGGTGCCGCTACGGTCATTCTGGCGATGGGCGCCGGCAAGAAGGCCGCCGCTTCCATCACCAAGAGCCTGCTGGGCGAGTAATCACCCACAGCGCTAGCCATCAAACGGCAAAGTCCCCGTCGAGCACACGCCCGGCGGGGACTTTTTCTATGCCGGCCGCCCAAACCACCACAAAGGGGACAGGCACCTTTGTGGTGGTTTGGGACTTGCTTGCTCGTTTTGTCTCAATCTGTAACACCTGGAGCCCGTTGAGCCTTGTAGTTGTTACAGATCGAGATATTGTGCCAGCCGCCCCCGCTTTGTCTCAATCTGTAACAGTTAGAGGTCAAATTCCCCGCTTGGTGTTACAGATCGAGACATTAGATTGGCGGCCATTCGGTTCATCTCAATCTGTAACATCTAGAGGCGTTTTGGACAGTTTGGTGTTACAGATTGAGATTTTGCTGAGGCCGAGAACGAGAGCCGTCACCCAGCTCTAACGTTTGCGGCGCTTTGTCGCGGCGAGGCCGGCGGCGGCGACGGTTGCGCCGGCGATGCCTAGGGCGGCGACCGTCATCGCGGTGGTATCCCCCGTGGTAGCCAGGACAGCATCGCTCTTCTTGGCCTGCGTGGTTTTCTCAACCGTCTTGGTCGTGGCGGTTGTCGTGGCCGACTTGGCCGCGGGTTTGGTCTCGGGCTTCACTTCGGGCTTGGTCTCGGGCTTAACCTCAGGCTGCGGTGTCGGCTTGGGATCCGGCGTAGGCTGCGGATCGGGAGTCGGCGTGGCTTCAAGCGTAAAGGTCAGATCGGTGTTGAGCCACAGGGTGTAAATCCAGCCGCTGTCCTCATCGGATACGCTATCCGCGACCTGGTAGCCGCACTCCTGGCCGTTGATCACCAGCTTGGTGTTGGGCGTAAAGTAGAAGCCGCGCGCCGACTTAAGGTAGATGCCGTAGCGATAGGTCACGCCAGGCTTAAAGGCGTCGATGTGGTTCGTGATGTTCTGATCCCAGAACTCCTGAGAGTTCACTTCGCTGCCGTCGCTACCCGTCCAGTACTCACACTGAGGAAGGAAGTTGGAGCCCGTCGGAACATTCGCCGTAAAGACCGGCTTATCGCCTGCCTTGAAGGTGGTCGTGGCGCCGTTGATCTCGATAACGTCGATGGCCCGCCATTCGTCGATCGGCTGCTCGCACAGCATATTGTCAGCGTTTGGCGCGAAGACGCCGTTGACGGTCTTGATGTGGTGCGTCCAATGGCCGTTGACGTACATCATGCAGTCATTGCCCACGGTATTGTCGCCCTTGAGCCTCAGCTCGACGGAATACATGTAGAACTTGCCCTCTTCGAAGTGTTCGATCCTCCTCGCGCCCGTCGGATACTTGGCGGGGTCGGAATACCAGAAGGCAACGGGCGTGAGCTCCGCGGGGTCGCTGCCATCCATCTCCTCCCAGCACTCGTAGGCGATCTCGTACTTGTCGGCGTCAGCAGCGGGAATCGTCGCGGTCGCGCGGGGCGCCTCGCCGGGCGCGTAGTTGGTCTTCACGTCGTTGACGTTCAGGTTATGGAGGGCTTCGTTTTCTGACGCAACGAGCGTAATTTCGCTATTGATGGCGTAGCGGAGGTAATAATCGTACCTGGTTTCGTTGAGGATAGTCGAGCTGCCTTCATAGTCAGTTCCGGTATACTCCAGTGCCGAGCCAATATAGAGAGCCTCATTGCGCGTGAGTCGATACGAGCCGCCTGCCGCGCCACCCGTAAAGGTCAGCGTCAGCCTCATGTGATTGCCAACGGGTTCGAAGCGAGCCGTCACGTCGGACATGGACGCATCCTGAACTTCGACCAGAGTGCCCGAAGCGGCATCGGCCCTGTAGTACTTAACCTCGACAACTTCGCTCGCAAGCGCTTCTGGAATGCCACCCTCAACATCGGGAAAATCATGGGTATACGACTGGCCCTTTTCGAGCGTGATGTTGTCCGAAAGCTCGCAGTTCGTATAATGATCGACCACGGTCGTATTGACCCTAACGCCGCCCCCGCCTGTCACATCGGTCACGCCACAGGGCATGATGGCGTTGCTCGCCGGCATGGCGGCGTTGTCGTCGCCAGAAGCGTTTTGCCCAGCGAGCGCAGCACCGCTAGGCTCATTGGCGGCATCGGCTGGGATTGTCTGCTGAGGCTCAACGGTGGCTTGCGCCGCCGGAGCAGCATCGGTTGCAGGCGCGGTCGAAGCAGCTGGCGCGGTCGTTGCAGCCGTATCCTCCGCAACCGTCGGCGTCACCGGAGCCGCGGCAACCTCATCCGTCCCAGCGGCGGGATCGGCGCATTCCGTCGCCAGCGCCACGCTCGGCAGCAGCAACTGACCGACCATAAGCGCACACGCGCCGGCGCAAGCTATTTTGGCACCCACACAACGCCAGGTACCGTGAACCAGCGAGCAGGTGGACTCACGTTGAGCTTGCTTGTCAAAGTGGCTTACGTTCATAACGGCCTCCTTGGTCGTAGGGACATACCACCACAAAGGTGCCTGTCCCCTTTGTGGTGGTCCTGTACCACCAAGATGTGCCAAATGACTCCATATGCCTAGGTTCGTAGATGTGAACCTAGGCCTCTACCTGCGGTTTAATTCAATATGATTTCGCCATCGCCACACTCGTCCCGGGAACGCTACAATCGAGGACACGATTATTCGTCCACCCAAAGGACCGTCCTTGAACCTGAGCAGGCCTAAAATCAACGCGCTTCTGGCACTCGCGCTCTTCACCTTCGCCTTCCTTGCCGCCGAGTTTCGTTTCGACGTCAACGTCGGGCTGCTCGCCGGTGCCGAACGCGTTGTAATCGCACAGGGCTTTATTCTGGGTGCGAGCGTGCTCGGCTTTATCGGATATGCACCACTGCTCGGTCTCGCCCAACGCAAAGGCCAGCCCCAGGCAGTTGTCAGCGCCGCCGTTCCCATCGCCATCCTGGGATTGACCCAGATCCAGTCCCCCACGGGTTCGCTTGCCCTCGAGATTCTGGGCTGCCTCGCATTCCTCGGACTCGGCCTGCTGGGCGCCGCTGCGCACCACGCCTTTTCACTGGCGTTTCAAGACGATCCCAAGCTCGCCACCGGTGCGGGAGCAGCCTATGCCGCGGGCATCCTGATGCAGTTCGCCGTCAACCTGCTCAATTGCGGCGGTATCGCAGAGCTCATCGTCCTTGGCGCAGCGACTATCGCCATATCCGCCCTCAGCGTCGTTCCCCAAAAAGCTGCCGAGAGCTCCAGCCCCGCCATCAATCCCTTTGCTGAGTCCTCTCATGCCCTCGCCAAGCAGGCATGCTGGAGCATCGCGCTCGTCATGATTCTTGCCTGTCTGTTCTCCACCCTCGACAACGTGGTCACACTCTCCAACGCCCACGGCACCATTGCCGTGCAGACTTGGCCGCGCCTCTTTTTGGCGGCAAGCGGCCTTGCCGCCGGTCTTATCTTTGACCTTGCCGAGCGCCGCTACATGGGACTTGTCATGCTCGGCATCGCCGTGCTCTCGACCATTTCCATCCTGGCCGTGGAGGCCGGCGCCGATCCCAACCTAGGCCTTGTCGTCTTTTACCTGAGCTCGGGCTTTTTCGTCACGTTCTTTACCGCCACCTTTACACAGCTGGCACCGCACATGCATGCGCCCGCCCTTTGGGCTGGCATGGGCCGCGCCGCCAACAATGTATGCGCTTTCACCACATCGGGCATCTCGCTTGCTCTCGTGACCTCGGATAACGTTGCCCTCATTATGATCGGTGCGCTCGTTTTGCTCGTCGCCGCCTGCGCGGCGTTTGTAGCCGCGGGCCTGTTCCGCCTGCCCCAAACCGAGCGGGAGCGCGAGCGCGAGCAGCTGGCAGAAGAAGCACTCGCCGCCCCCACCATCGAGGAGCAACGCCAGGCCTTCATCGCCAACCACGCTCTCACCCCGCGCGAAGTCGACGTGCTCATAGCCGTGACCCAGGATGAACGCCCGCTCAAGCAGGTTGCCGAGGAACTCGGTATCTCGATGCGCATGGTACAGCGCCACCTGAGCTCCATCTACCAAAAGACCGACACGCAGACGCGCGCCGGTCTCACCAAGGCCTTCCCCTCGGCCTAAAACAAAAACCACCGCAAAGGTGCTTGTGAACTGCCTCCCATTTCTTGGACATCGGGAAATGGGAGGTTTGGAGTGGGAAGGATAAACTGGACTTTCTTTTAAGGATCCTCAAGCGTATTGCCGCTCGTATTCCACTGGAGACATGTAGCCCAGGGTGGAATGCATGCGCACCCTATTGTAATAGAGCTCTATGTACTTGAAGATGTCCTGCTTGGCCTCGTCCCTCGTCCCATAGCTCCTCTCTTTCACCAATTCCCTTTTCAGCGTCTTGAAGAACGACTCGGCCACCGCGTTGTCCAGCGGCGTGCCGGGCCTTGATACCGACTGGACTATGCCATGCGAGTCCAGACACCGCTGGAAGGAACGGGAGGTGTACTGCGCGCCCCGATCGTCATGGAAGACGAGGCTGCCGTCATCTGGCGGACCCTCCCTGCCGACCGCCTGCTCCATCGCGTCGATCGCGACCTTCTCGGTGATGCGCTCGGACATCGACCAGCCCACGACCTTGCGGGAGAAGGCGTCTATCACGGCTGCGAGATAGAGCCACCCTTCTCTTGTGGGTATGTAGGTGATGTCGCCCACCCAAAGCCTGTTGCGCTCGCCCACGGTGAAAGCGCGCTCTACCAGGTTCAACCGAGGATCTCCCGGCTCGACCTTCTTCTGGATGCGGTGTTTTCGGGTCGCGCCCTTTCCGGCAAGTCCGAGCTTCTGCATGATGCGGAGCACGCGCTTCTCGCTCACGACGATGCCGCATTTTCGCAGTTCGCGGTTGATGCGCCGGTAGCCGTAACGGCCCTTGTGCCGCTCGAAGGCCTCGACGACGAAACCTTCGATCGCCTCCCGCTCTATCTGGGCGTCGGACTTCTTCCGGCCGAGATACTCGTAGAAACCGGATTTCGAGACTTTCATCAGCCCGCATGCCTTCTTGATGGGGCCGATCTCGCCCCTATGCTCTTTGAGGAACTCGAACCTCACGCATGGTCTTGACTCAAGAAGGCCCGGAAATTTTTTAGTATCTCGTTCTCGCGCTCGAGCTCCTCGACCTTCTTCTTGAGCTTCACGATCTCGTAGTCCTTGTTGATCTTCGGGGAGCCGTTTCCGGGGAACGCGCCGTCTCCCATCTCCTCGTATTCGCGGGCCCACCTTCTCAGCGTCGAATCCTTTATGCCGAGTTCCTCCGATAGGCCTTTGACCGTCATTTCCCCGGACAGGACCACCTTTGCCGCCGAGACCTTGAACTGCCTGTCGTATCGCTTTCTTCTTTGGGTCATCTTGAACACCTTTCGCTCTTAACTAGGTGTCCAATTCATCATACCCACTCCAGTTTTCCATGAGTATAGACCTCAGGGTGAAGCACGACCTGGAGTCCAGGAGGCGGGCCGTCGAGCTCTTCGACGCCGGCGTCGGCTGCAAGCCGGCGGCCGAGGCCCTGTCCGTCCCCCGCGAGACCGTGAGAGAATGGCAGTGGGTATACCGGGCGTTCGGAAGCGAGGCGCTGCTGTCCATGGGCGGGAAACAATCCAGTTACACATTCGAGCAGAGGGTCGCCGCGGCGTCGGCCGTGGTCGACGGCGGGATGGCGAAGGCCGACGCCATGGCCGAGTTCGGGATCAGGTCGAAGTCCCCGCTGGAGCGCTGGTGCAGGCTCTACCGCGAGGGCGGCGCCGAGGCGCTGCGGCCCCGCCCGAAGGGCAGGCCGAGGGGGTCGAGGTCGAAACCCCGGGCCCGCACCCGCGAGCAGGAGCTCGAGGAGCGCTGCCGCAGGCTCGAGGCCGAGGCCGCCTACCTAAAAAAATTGCGCGCCCTGGTCGAGCGGAACGGGCTCTGACCAGGGCGGCGGCCGAGGCGGTGAGGGCGCTGCGCGCGGAGGGGCACTCCCTGCGCCACCTGCTGGAGTGCTCGGGGCTCAGGAGGTCGACCTACTACTACGCGCTGGCGCACCCGCGGAGGCCGACCAGGCCCGAGCTGCGCGACGCCGCGGCCGAGATATTCTCGCGCACCGCCAACGGCTGCGGGCACCGGCAGATAGCCATGTGCCTGCGCGCCGAGCTGGGCGCGGTCGTGGCCGACAAGACCGTGCTCAAGATGATGCGCGAGATGGGCATCCGGTGCGGGATACGCCGCCGGGGCTCTCGTCGCCGGTACAGCTCCTACAGGGGGCTCGTGGGGAGCACGTTCGAGAACGTCATCGCGAGGGACTTCGGCGCCGAGGGGCCGTGGCAGAAGCTCGGCACCGACGTCACCGAGTTCAAGGTGGCCGGCGCCAAGGCCTACTGGGCCCCGGTGCTCGACTTCTGCACGAAGGAGATCGTGGCGAGCGACATATCGACCTCACCGGACCTCGCCCAGCAGCACAGGATGCTCGACCGGCTCCTCGAGGCCCTGCCCGACGGGGCGGCGCCGACCATGCACTCGGACATGGGCTGGCAGTACCAGCACGAGTCCTACACCTCCAGGCTGGAGGGGGCGGGCATCACCCAGAGCATGTCGCGCAAGGGGAACTGCATCGACAACGCCGCCACCGAGCAGCTCTTCGGCCACGTGAAGGACGAGTTCTACCGCGGCAGGGAGTGGGGCAGCTTCGGGGACTTCAAGCGCGACCTGGAAGAGTACATAGCCCATTGGAACGCGCGGCGCAGGCAGGTAAGATTGAAGGGCCTGACGCCGGAGGAGTTCCGGAACCAGGCCCTTGCGGCGTAGTCGCTATTTATTCAGTCCAAGTTTCGGGGCGCAGTTCATTGTCCCCTTTGTGGTGGTTATTGATCGGCTAGCCTTCGAGCTGCGCTACCTTGTAGCGGTAGGCAGCGGCGATGACGTCTTTACAGCCCTCGCGTCCCAACTTGGCGCGGTTGACAACGATATCCTTGCCGCTCGTCATCTTCCACTTTCCGGCGCTGTAGCGCTTGTAGAACGCCTCGCGCGCCTTCTGCTGCTGCTTGACCAGCTTGGCGCCCTTCTTTTTGTTAAGTCCGCGCTTCTTGCGCACGATCTCGACGCGGTCCTCAAAGGGTGCGGTCACCAACACGGCAATGTGGTTGGGGTTGTTACGCAGCAGGTAGTCGGACAGACGACCCTCGATAATGCAGCTCTCGGTCTCGCCCAGATCCAAAATCACCTGGCTCATCTTTTGGAACAACTTATCCGAGTACGAACGGGCGTCGTAACGGTCGGGCAAAAACGCCATGTTCTCCACGGCCAGGCGCTCGTCGTAGGCGGCCATCTTGTCGAGCGACTCGCCCGCGCGCAGCGACGCACGCACCAGCAGCTCGTTATCGTACAGCGGAATCCCCAACTCATCGGCGAGGATACGACCAATCTCGTGGCCCTCGGCGCCAAAGTCGCGCGCGATGGTAATGACCACGGGGCTCTTCTTGTTCTCCAGATCGCTCATCGCGATTCCTTTCTCTATGTGACAAAGGGACAATCCCTTTGTCACATTCTACGCTGCCACCATTCGCCTCTGATACGCTCGGACCAGCAGCGAGATACCAAAGTTGAGCACAAAGTACATCGCAAACACCAGGCCGTAGAGCATAAGAACCTGCGACAGGTCGATCGCATGGGCCATCACGACATTTGCCGTGTACATGAGCTCGGCCACGTTAATGCCCGAAAGATACGAGCTGTCCTTAATGACAGTCGTGCACTGGCTAAACAGCGCCGGAATGATCGTCTTAAATGTCTGCGGCAGAATGATGTAGCGCATGGTGGCAAAGAAGCCGAAGCCCTGGCTCCGCGCCGCCTCAAACTGGCCGCGCGGAATCGAGTTGAGGCCGCCGCGCACAATCTCGGCCATAACAGCGCTGGTAAACAGCGTAAAGGCGATGGTCGAAATCACAATGTCCAAACCCTGCACCGTAAAGTAGATAAACAGGATCCACAGCAGGTTCGGCGTGCAACGGAACAGCTCGATATAGGCGCTCACCAAAATACGGAACGGGCGGGGCGCATAGCTTTTAACGAGCGCCAGCACCGTGCCAAAGATGAGCGAGAAAAAGATCGACAGCGCCGAGATCTCGATGGTCTTAACAAAGCCGCCCCAAATGTAGAGCAGGTTGGTCGCGTTGAAGATTTCCATGCGCTAGGCCTCCTCTACGTTGTCGAGCCCCAGCTCGGCCAGGCTCACGCCGCGCGGACGCTCCTTGGAGCGGCGCTCGAGCCACTGCACCAGCATGGCAAGCGGAAAGCAGATGATGAAGTACATAAGGCAGCAGACGATGTATCCCTGCAGGTAACCGTACAGACTCACAAAGTTGTCGGAACGGTACATAAGGTCGCCGCCGGCCACAAGCGCCAGCACCGACGTGTTCTTGACCAGGTTGAGTGCCTGGTTACACAGCGGCGGCAGAATAATCTTGAACGTCTGGGGCAGCACGATGTACCAGTACGCCTGCGCACGGGTGAAGCCCTGGCTCCGGGCCGCCTCCATCTGACCGCGCGGAACCGCCTCGATACCAGTGCGGATGACCTCCGAAATGTAGGCCGCGTGATACAGGCCCACACCCAAGAAGCCCAGCACGAACGGCGCGATGCGCACCGGCTGGTCGGCACCGGTTATGGCCTGCAAAAACTGCGGACCGGCCATGTACATAAAGAGCACCTGCACGGGCAACGGGGTGTTCTGGTAAAACTCCACGTACACGCGGCTGATCGCACGTAGTACACGCGAACGGGTGGTAGAGAACACGCCCAGCAGTGTGCCCAGCACCAGCGACAGCAGCAGACCGGCAACGACCACCTGCAGCGTCACGCCAAAGCCCTCCCAGAAGGGCCCCATGTTTTGAAATGTCGTCGACCAACGGTCGGCGTCAAATAATCCTTCGAGCATTTGATTCCTTCCTTGGACGATGTGCCTATACAAGACCCCAGGTCTTGACCTCTTGGTCGAGCCAGCCGTCGGCCAGGCGATCGCAAATCACCTGATCGACCACGGCCGAAAGGTCGCAGCCCTTCTTGGTCGCCACGCCGTAGCCCTGCTCGCCAAACTTGACCTCAGGCTGCAACAGCTCAACGGTCTCGTTCATATAGCCGGCCAGCGTGGAGCGGTCCATGGCAAAGACGTCGATATTGCCGGCGTCGAGCGAACTCTTGATGATGGGGTAGCCACTAAAGGCCCTAAACTCGGGCTTGCAGCTAAAGCCGTTGTCCTTGATCATCTGCTCGATCAGGCTCTGCGTGGTGGCGCCCTGGCTCACGCCAATGACCTTGCCATCCAAATCCTCAATCGAGGTAAAGCCCGAACGCTTCTTGACCATGAGTCCCACGTAGTCGGTGCGGTACGGCGTCGAGAAATCCCAGCTCTTCTTGCGCTCGTCGGTGATGGTGTAGGTCGCCGCGACCACGTCGAGTTGGCCGTTATCGATCAGCGGGCCGCGCGTCTTGGGCGTTACGTCGGTAAACTCGACTAGCTCCTGGGCGCGGGCCTCCTTGTAGCTCACGCCAAAGACGGCAGCGGCGATCTGGTAGCACAAATCGACTTCCATGCCCTCAAAGCGGCCCTTGGCGGTGTCGTAATAGCCATAGCCGGGAACGTCCTTCTTAACGCCGGCATTCAGATGGCCACGCGACTTGATGGCCGCAAGCTTGGACCCCTTGTCGGAGCCCTCGCCGCTGGTGGAGTTGCCGCAACCGGCAAGCGCGGTCCCCGTCAGCGCAAGCATGCCGGCGCCAGCCAGCTGCAAAAAGTGACGGCGCGACACGGCCGCCCTCGTCATATCCGTCATGTCCATCACCGCGCCTAGTGCAGAATCTTGGACAGGAACTCGCGACAGCGCGGGTTCTCGGGGTTATCGAAGAAGTGCTCGGGCGTGCCCTCCTCCAGGATGCGGCCGTCCTCCATAAAGATGACGCGGTCGGCCACCTGGCGCGCAAAGCCCATCTCGTGCGTCACGCAGATCATGGTGATGTCTTCCTGCGCGAGCTCAATCATAACGTCCAGAACCTCCTGGACCATCTCGGGGTCGAGCGCCGAGGTCGGCTCGTCAAACAGAATGATGGGCTGCTTGGTGCACAGGGCACGGGCGATGGCGATGCGCTGCTGCTGACCGCCCGAAAGATTCTGCGGATACTCGCCGGCCTTATGCGCCATGCCGACGCGCTTGAGCGCGGCGATGGCGATCTCGGTCGCCTCCTCCTTGCTCTTCTTTTGCAGCTTGATGGGCGCGAGCGTCAGGTTGCCCAGCACCGTCATGTTGGGATACAGGTTGAACTGCTGAAACACCATGGAGCTGTACTTGCGAGCCATCTCCAGGTGATTCTTTTTGGTGAGCGGCGTACCGTCGATGACGACCTCGCCCGACGTAGGCTCCTCCAGATAATCGACGCAACGGATGAGCGTCGACTTACCCGAGCCGGAAGGCCCGATCATTACGAGCTTCTCGCCGCGCTTGACGGTGAGATTGATATCTTTGAGCACATGCAGGTCGCCAAAGTACTTGTTGAGATGCTTGATCTCGATCATGTCTGCCATGAATGTCCCTTCCCTGCGTTTACACGAGTTGAACTATTGTACGGAAAGAACCACGTTTCCGCAGCCCACACTACATTCCCGTAAAGAACCCGCAACCTTCCACCCACTCATTGGGGACAGCCTTAAATGAGTACCCGATCATTGTGTACTCATTTAAGTCTGTCCCCAATGAGTACCCAGTCAAAAAAGGGGCGCGACCGCAATGGTCACGCCCCTCAAGACCCGAAAATAATACAACCGCCCTTGAAATTGAACGTCAGATTGCCGCGTGTACGGGTTTGCAGCGTCGAGCCGTTACGCGGTTTGGTAAAACCGCGTAACAAATTACGCGAGGCGGGCTCCGACGATCTTTGCTGCTGCCGGCTTGTCGAAGTTACCGCCGGTGGCCTTGCCCAGAGCGCCCATAACCTGGCCCATCTGCTTCTTAGAGGTCGCGCCCAGCTCGGCGATAACCTGCTCGATCAGGGCCTCGAGCTCCTCGCCCGAAACCTGCGCGGGCAGCAGGCTCTCCAGAATCTTGACCTGCTCGGTCAGGTTGTCGGTACGCTCCTGGTCGGTACCGGCCTTAATGGACATCTCCAGCGTCTCGCTCGTCTGCTTAATCAGACGCTTGATCATGCTGTTGACGTCTTCCTCGGTCACATCACGACGCTCGTTGACCTCGATGTTCTTCACCTCGGCCTTAACCTGGCGAATGATGGACAGGCGAACCTTGTCCTTGGCCTTCATGGCCGCGATCATTTCCTTCTGCAGCTCTTCGTTGGTCATCTGCAAATCCTCCTCAATAGCGTGGGCGGCACCCGCACGAGCGCCGCTCCATGATTACTCAGTCGTCGACGAATCGTCGGTCGAACTCTTGGTGACGCCCTTCAGGCTGACGTTGTACGGCACGTCCTTGGGCATGGGGTTAACGGTGATGTCGGCATCCTTCTTGTACTGCTCCAGCCACTCGCTGTACGCGGTGCTTGCCGCCTGCGTCTTCACCACGTTGGAGACGTACTTCTTGATGTCCTTGGGCACCTGCTTAATGTCATCGACCTGATTATCGACATGGAAGTAGTCGGTGCACTTGATGATGTGATAACCATAGGTCGACTCGACGACGTCGCTCACATCGCCCTTGTTGAGCCCCTCGAGCGCCGTCTGGTAGCTGTCGACGAAGGTAGTGAGCTTGTCCCAGCCCACATCGCCCTTCTTATCCTTGGAGCCGGTATCGTCGGAGTACTGCTCCACGGCATCCTCAAAGCTCAGCTCGCCGGAGTTGATCTTGTCCAGGCACTCCTGCGCCTTGGCCTTGGCGGCAGCTTTGTCCTCGTCGGAAGCGTCAGAATCGACCTTGATCAGGATATTCGACGAACGACGGGCATCGTTGTAGTTGGACAGGTTCTCATTGATGTAATCGACAATCTCGCTGTCCTTGGGCTTGCTGGTGGGTGCCACGGCATCCTTGAGCTTCTGCTGCGCCAGGCTCTCCTTGAGCGAATCCTTGTAGGTGTCCTCGGTGTAGCCGTAGGTCTTAAGCGTCTTCTTAAAGGTCTTGGCGCCGCCCGCGCTCTTGCACGCGTCCTTCCAGGCCTTCTCGACCTCCTCGTCCGACACCGTCACACCGTTCTCCTTCTGTGCCTGCTGAAGCAGAATCTGCTGCGTGTAGGAGTCGATGAGTTGCTTGCGGTACTTCTTGGGCGTGAGGTCATTGTCGACCAGGTACTGCGCCCAGTCCTTGTCCTTGGTGTAGCCGTAGGACGTGCGCATGCTCATGATCTGCTTGGTCACGGTGTCCTCGGTGAGGTTGGTGCCGTTGATAGTGGCAGCCACACCGCCGGTGAGCTTATAGCCCGAGCCGGCGCTTTCGGTCTGCGACATCAGGCCGGAGCACGCCATGGCCGAAACGGAGAGCAGCATCGCCAGCACGCCAATGACCACCAGGACAATCTTGACGGTCTTGGACACATAGGTCTTGCGCTGCTTCTTGCGAGAGCTGGAGGCGGCGCGGGACCGTTGCTCGGGCGTCGGCGCGACCTCGGGGTTCTTTTTCTTATTTGCCATGTTTGGCCTTTCGCATCACGAATCGAACAAACGCCATTGTGTCACAACGCAGCCCCCGCGGCACACCTGGTGCATGGGGGACAGGTTAATCTGCACCATTTTGGTGCAAAGGGGACAGATCTGGCAGCCGGCAGTTAGGGACGTTCCTTTTCTGCCGGCAGTTAGGGACAGTCCCCAAGTGCCGGCCCTAAAAGTGGCGGCGGATGGCGTCGACCATGCCTTGGCACGTGGTCTGGCCGAGCACATCGGCTGCAGCGTCGGTGTCCATAAAGATATTCATGAGCGCCTGAAGTGCCTCGACCTGGCCGCCCGGCTCGGCAATGCCCAGGTTGATGACGATCTGCGCCGGCACCGGGGCACCCATGCCCGCCATCGCGTTGAACGTCACAGGTGCGGCGGGCTTTACCACCGCAATATAGGGCTTGGCCACAAATCCCGGATCGGTATGCGGAATGGCGATGTTTGCCGCCGGCATGGCGAGACCCGTGGGATAGGCGTCCTCGCGCGTGCGGACGGCGTTGAGCCAACCCTCGGCAATGTAGCCGCGCGGGGCAAGCTCGCCCTCGAGCCGCGCAAACACCTCGCCCGGCGTCGCGCACTCCCAATCAAAAAACACCAGCTCGGGCGTAAACAGCGCTTCGTTATCCGCCACACGCTCACCTCTCTCACCTAGTCACCTGGGACGTTCTTAAACGACTAGTCGTTTAAGAACGTCCATTACAGTCGAAATTGTCAGCCCGGGACCATCTCGGGCTACGATTGAGGCGCGCCCAGAACGGGCCGCCGACCGGGCGCCCGCGCACGGCCGAACGTCCCTGCCCCCGAG
>NZ_WQPL01000014.1 GCF_018785245.1 Collinsella aerofaciens
CCCCATCATCGCGGTCTATGGGGTCAACGATATGGCACCGTGGGGACACATGTATGTCAATCCTGGTCTAACAGAGCCTTATTTAATCCCCGTCCCAGAAAAATCATCCCGCGCGGGCGCTTGGCTCACGCGGGATGATGGCGTCTTATTTGTCCTGCTCCAGCAGATCGGACGGCGTGCGGTCGGGCTTGCCACCGCGGAAGATCTCGCGACCGTGCAGGCGATGCTCCAGGTCACGTTCGGCCTTTTCCTCGTCAATCTTGGTCTGGCTCACCGACGGGTCCTCAATCAGCGACGACACCGAGTTCACCTGCTTTTGAATGCACTCGGAAATCGTGTCATCCATACTCACGATATGCATCTTCCAGTCGATGTTCGTAGCGGTCGATGAGCTCTTGGTCCACACGAACGTCAGAATGGCGCTCTGGTGGCCCTGTGCGGGGAACATGCCAAAGAAAGAGTCGTGCTGGATCTTGCTGTCCTCGTCGATATAGGCATGCACGTTATACACCACGCGGTCGATCTTATCGTTGAGCAACGCGTTGGTCGCAAGCGCCGCAGCCTGAATCTGCCCGTTGGACAGCAGCTCGAGCTCGTTGGCAGACGACGTGTCCAACACCGTCACCTCTACCGTACCCGTGCGCTCGTCCGCCTCGTCGACGCTAAAGTCGAGCGGGAACTGCGTAAAGCCGTTGCCCCACTCAAGGCCGCCCTTGAGCGCGGTCGAAACGGTATCGACCGAAACGCTCTCGGACAGATTGGCGGTATTCAGACGGCGCATCACGCCGTAGCCAATCTGCATGCCCACGATCAGCACCAAGATGCCGATAACCACGACCATGGCAGTCTTCGTAATGGTATGGCTCACCTGCGAGCCTGAAGGATCGTCCTCGGACAGCGGGTCGATATGTTTTGCCTGGCTCGCGCGATCCTCGCTGCGCAGCCGCGCCAGCGTCGCCTTGTCACCGCGCTTGACGGCAGCCTCTTTCTCGCGCATGCGCTCGGTACGCTTTTTGGCGAGCGTCGGATCCAAGACGCCGGATGCATCGATTTCGGAGAATAACTCCGTCACTTCTTCCGGAGTCAAAGGGTTCTTGTCAGCCATAAACTTCCTGTCGTATCAATCAGTCGAGCTCGTGCGCACGCGCACCTTCGAACTGCATTCGATAGTAACGGGCATAAGTGCCGCCACGGGCGAGAAGCTCCTCGTGCGTGCCACGTTCCACAACGCGACCATGCTCAACAGTCGCAATCTCGTCAGCATGCTTAATAGTCGAGAGACGGTGGGCGATGATAATCGTGGTGCGGCCGCGCGCCAGCTCTTCGAGCGACTCCTGCACCGCTTCCTCGCTCTCGTTATCCAGAGCACTCGTCGCCTCATCCAAAATAAGGATCTTGGGATTCTTGAGAAACACGCGCGCAATGGCTACGCGCTGCTTCTGGCCGCCCGAAAGACGGCTGCCGCGCTCGCCCACCACGGTGTCGTAGCCTTGCGGAAGCGACTCGATAAAGGTATCGATATTGGCGCGGCGGGCCGCCTCGGCGATCTCTTCTGCCGTGGCGCCCGACTTGCCGTAGGCGATGTTCTCGCCAATCGTACCGTCAAACAGATAGACATCCTGCTGCACCAGGCCAATGGCGCGGCGCAGACTCTGTTGCGTCACGTCGCGCACGTCCTGGCCGTCGATGCTGATGGATCCGTCCGCCACGTCGTAAAAGCGCGGCAGCAGCGAACACGTTGTGGACTTGCCGCCGCCCGAGGGGCCAACCAGGGCAATGGTCTGTCCGGGCTTGATGGACAGATTCATATGGTCGATAACAGGGCGTCCGTCGGCGCCGCCCTCGCCCAACTCAACATCCTCGTAGCTAAAGCACACGTCGCGATATTCAACCGCGCCTGCCGTCACCTGCAGGTCCGCGGCATCCGGCTTATCCTGGATATCCGGGGCGGTCGAAAGCACCTCGTCCATGCGCTTAAAGCCGGCGATGGCCTTCTGATACGTTTCGGCCGAATTGACGAGCGTCTCGAGCGGCGTGCAGAACAGTGAAATGTAGAGCGCGAAGGTCGCCATATCGACCGCCTGCAGTTGGCCTTGCGCCACCAGCCAACCACCCAGCAGCACCACGATCACGTACAACACGCCCGAGAGCAGGCCATACGTCGCAGTGTAAACGCCCATGGCGTGATACATATTCTCTTTGGACGAAAGATAGCGGTCGTTGGAGGCGCGGAACTTGGAGCGTTCAGCCTCCTCGTTCGCAAAACTCTTGACCACGCGCATGCCGGCCAGCGAATCCTGCAGCTGAGCATTAATACCGCTGATCTTTTTGCGGTTGTCGCTAAAGACCTCGCGCATGCGCATGTTCTGCCAAAACATGATGGCCGCAAACACCGCCGTCACCACGGCCATAGCAAGCGCCAGCACCGGGGCAATAGCAAAGAGGATCACAAACGAGCCGACGATCTCGATGCCGCAGATGATAATCCACTCGGGCACGTGGTGTGCCGCCTCGCAGATATCGAACAGGTCGTTGACCACGCGGCTCATCATGTCACCCGAGCTGTTGCGATCGAAGTACGCAAAGCTAAAGCGCTCGTACTGATCGAACAGGTCCTCGCGCATCTTGGACTCCATGCGCGCGCCCATCACGTGGCCCCAGTAACTCACAAAGTAGCGACAGGCGCAACGGATGGCATACATCAGCACCAGACCAACCGCGATCATACCGAGCGCCTGCATAATAGCAGCCTGACCCTGGGTAAAGAGCCCACCAGTCAAATTGCGCAGAATAATAGGAAACGCCAGGTCGATGGCGGCAAGCACCAGGGCGCAAACAGTATCGGCAACAAAAAGCCCCATCTGGGGCTTGTAATACGAAAGAAACCTCTTCAGCATGTGATCCTCAAAGATATATCAGCAACGTAAGGCCCTGGGACAAAGCAATCAGCAGTACTTGCCCCAGGGCTATCCCCACTCGTTAAAGCTCCGCGCCCCCAAGGCGATGCGCGATGCTATCGCAGGCCAAGGCGCCCACGACGGTCTTGGCATCTTCGATCTTACCGTCGAGCACGGCGTCGATCAGCTCGTGCAGCGGCACCAGATCCACGTTGACGAACTCGTCATCATCGGGGTTGGGCGCATCAAACTCGAGCTTGGTGGCCAGGTAGATGTGAATGATCTCGTCGCAGAAGCCGCAGGACGTGACAATCGACGTCAAAAAGCGAATGCGACCGGCCCTAAAGCCCGTCTCCTCATGCAGCTCGCGCTTGGCGCAATCGAGCGGGTCCTCGCCTGGGTCGAGCTTGCCGGCGGGAACCTCGACCGTCACGCGGTCGATGGCGGTGCGGTACTGACGCACCAGTACGATCTTGCCGCTCTCGGTCAGTGCCACAACGGCCGCCGCACCCGGATGGCGAACGATATCGCGGGCGCTACGGCGACCGTTGGGCAGTTCAACCTCAAGACGGTGGACGTCGAGGATCTTGCCCTTCCAGGCGCACTCCTCCGAAAGAATCTTCTCGTGCAGCTCGGCATCGTGCGGGTCGTCGTCGCCCAGCACCAGCGCCGGCTCGTCAGCGACCTCGCCACCAGGCTCGCCCTCGGCGTGCCCATACATGCGGCTGTCCTCTTCGACGATCTGCGCGTCCACGAGCTCTTCGTTCTTTTCGTCCATCCGTCTCATCCCTCTCGGACTTTAGGCATCCCAGGCGTCGCGGCCACGCAGCGCGCGCAGGCCGATGTCATGACGCAGGGTCTTGCCCTCAAAATCAATCTTCTCGCAGGCCTCGTAGGCAAGGTTGCGAGCGTTCTCGAACGTGTCGCCCAGCGCGGTCACGGCAAGCACTCGGCCGCCGTTGGTCACGAGCTGACCGTCCACCACGGCAGTGCCGGCATGGTACACGGTCACGTTCTCCATGGCCTCGGCGTCGGCGATGCCGGTGATGACTTTGCCCTTCTCGTAGCTGCCGGGATAGCCCGCGCTCGTCAGGACAACAGCCACGGCCCACTCGTCACGCCAGTCGAGCTCAATCTGATCAAGCTCGCAGTTGGCGCAGGCGAGCATAACCTCGACCAGATCGTTCTTAAGGCGCGGCAGCACGACCTGCGTCTCGGGATCGCCAAAGCGGGCGTTGAACTCCAGCACCTTGGGGCCGGCGGGGGTGAGCATAAAGCCACCATACAGGCAGCCGCGGTAGTCGATACCCTCGGCAGCCAGCTCGGCCACGGTCTGCTCCATGACCTTCACCATCGTGGCGTGCTCCTCGTCGGTCACGATGGGCACCGGGCTGTAAACGCCCATGCCGCCGGTGTTGGGGCCAAGGTCGCCCTCGAGCGCACGCTTGTGGTCCTGCGAGGTGGCCATGGGGCGCACGGTCTTGCCGTCGGTAAAGGCCAGCAGCGAGCACTCGGGGCCGGTCAGCATCTCCTCGATGACCACAGTATTGCCGGCATCACCAAAGGTGCCGCCAAAACACTCGCGCACGGCCTCTTCGGCCTGATCGAGCTCAGTCGCCACGATAACGCCCTTGCCTGCGGCCAGGCCGTCGGCCTTCACGACCAGCGGGGCGCCCTGCTCGCGCACGTAGGCGAGAGCCGAAGCCTCGTCGGTGAACGAGCCGTAGGCGGCCGTCGGGATACCAGCGCGCTCCATGAGCTGCTTAGAGAACAGCTTGGAGCCCTCCATCTGAGCGCCCTCGGCACCCGGGCCAAAGCAGGGAATGCCCGCCGCGCGCACGGCATCGGCAACGCCCGCCACGAGCGGAGCCTCGGGGCCAATCACCACGAGTCCGCATCCGTGGCTCTGGGCAAACGCCGCCACGGCCGCAGGATCGCAATCGTCGAGAACCACGTTCTCGCCGCAGCTCGCGGTGCCGCCGTTACCCGGCGCAATGTAGAGCTTGCCGGCGCGCGGTGATGCAGCGAGCTTTGCTGCCAGAGCATGCTCACGGCCGCCGCTGCCCAACAACAGGATGTCGATGGTTTGAGTGTCCGCCTTCAAGGGTGCCTCCTCTATGGATGAACGGCCCGCCAACCATGCGGACCCATTACAAAGCAAATATACCCCTCGGCCGCCCGCCTGGGCTGCAAAGGGGTATATCGCAATAACCGAATAGTGCCGATTACTTCCAGAATCGGTTGATGATCTGCTCGCGACCGGCGCCGACGCCAATGAACGTCACGCGGGTGTGTGCCAGATCCTCGATAAATGCCACGTAGTCCTGAGCCTCCTGCGGCAGCTCCTCAAAGCTGCGGCAACCGGTGATATCGCACTTCCAGCCCGGGAGCTCCTCGTAGATGGGCTTGGCATGCTCAAAGCGCACCTGATGCTCGGGCACGCTCGTGTAACGCTCGCCGTCGACGTCGTAGGCAACGCACACCTTGATGGTATCGAAGGCCGAAAGCACGTCGAGCTTGGTCATGGCGATATCGGTGAGGCCGTTGACACGCGAGGCGTAGTTGGCGATGGGGCCATCGAACCAACCGCAGCGACGGCGACGGCCGGTGGTCACGCCGTACTCATAGCCCTCCTCGGTCAGCGTATGGCCGGCCTCGGACTCATAGGAAAGCTCGGTGGGCATGGGGCCCGAACCGACGCGGGTGATATAGGCCTTCATGACGCCCAGCACGCGGTCGACATTCTTCATACCGACGCCAGAGCCGGTGATGGCGCCGCCGGCGGTGCAGTTGGAAGACGTCACGTACGGATAGGTGCCGTGGTCAATGTCGAGCAGCGTTGCCTGGGCGCCCTCGAACAGCAGGTCCTTGCCCTCGTCGATCATGTTGTTGAGCAGCAGGCTCGTCTCGGTGATGTAGGGGCGCAGGCGCTCGGCCATGGGCAGGTACTCGTCGCAGATCTGGTCCACGGTGTAGGTGGGCAGGTGGTAGATGAGCTCCAGCTCGGGATTCACGCGGGCAAGAGCGGTCTCCAGCTTGTCGCGGAACAGCGCCTCGTCCAGCATGTCCTGCATGCGCAGGCCAATGCGGGCCATCTTGTCCTGGTAGCACGGACCGATGCCGCGCTTGGTGGTACCAATGTTCTTCTTGCCGAGCTTCTGCTCAAAAGCACCATCCAGATCGATGTGGTACGGCATGATGATGTGCGCGTTGCCACTAATCTTGAGGTTCTTGGTGGTGATGCCGTCGGCCTCGAACATGTCAATCTCCTCAAGAACAACCTTGGGGTTGACGACGCAGCCGTTACCGATCACCGACACATGGTCGGAATACATGATGCCGGAGGGCACCTGGTGCAGGCCGTACTTCTTGCCGTTGACGACGATGGTGTGGCCGGCGTTATTACCGCCCGAATAGCGCACGACGGCATCGAAGTCGCCGGCGACCAGGTCGCAAATCTTACCCTTGCCCTCATCGCCCCACTGGGCACCGACCAAAACGGTTGACGGCATGTTTACTCCTTACATTCATGGACTGTCTACGCGCCACGCCGGCACGCAGAAGCACAAAACATTCCCAGTATACCCGTGCAACGGGCGCCTGTCCTACTCCTCGGTATGCGCCCCATCAAGCTCATAGAACTTGGTGGATGCCGGCAGGAACATCAGGTCGACGTCACCGATCGGGCCCGAACGGTTCTTGGCCACGACGATACGCGTAACGCCCTCGTCGGGTCGATCGTCACGCGAGGCCTCGGCCTCATCGGCGGAGCGGTCCAAGAACATAACGATGTCGGCGTCCTGCTCGATGGAGCCCGATTCACGCAGGTCGGACAGCTGCGGGCGCTTGCCGGTACGGGACTCGACCTGACGCGACAGCTGCGACAGCGCAATGAGCGGGATCTTAAGCTCCTTGGCCATGATCTTTAAACCACGCGACATCTCGGAGACCTCGACGGTACGGCTCTCGGAGCGACGTCCCGGCGGAGGACTCACCAGCTGCAGGTAGTCCAGGATAATGATGGCCTTCTCCTTGTTGTGGAGCATGCGGCGGCTCTTGGCGCGGATCTCGGTCACCGTGGTGCCGGGCGTATCGTCAATCAGAATGTCGAGCTTAGACAAGGTCTGCGTGGCCTCGTTGATATTGGCCCACTGCTCGGGGCTAATGCGGCCCGTACGGAAGTCGCTGATCGAGATCATGGCGTAGGCGCAAATCAGGCGCTGGGCAATTTCCTTGCCCGACATCTCCAGCGAAAAGAAGCCGACGGTATAGCCCGCAGCGGCGGCATTCAGCGCCAGGTTCAGAGCGAACGACGTCTTACCCACGGCAGGGCGGGCGCCGATAATGATGAGCTGGCCCTCGCGGAAACCCATAAGCATGCGGTCGAGCGACGGGAAGCCGGTGGGCACGCCCGCGGCCTGTCCACCGGCCTTACACACTTCCTCTGCCTCGTTATAGGCCTCGACCATAAACTCGGTCAGTGTCTTATAGCTCGACTTGACCTCGCGCGCCGTGACCTTAAGCAGCTTGCTCTCGGCCAGCTCCACGACCTCCTTGGTGTCGGTGGGGGCGTTATAGGCCAGCGCGTTGATCTCATTGGTGGCACCGATCAGCTCGCGCAGCATCGAGTCGCGACGGACGATGGCGGCATGGTGCTGCCAGTTCACGAGCGACAGGGTCTGACCCATCAGCTCCAAAATGTAGGCCTCGCCGCCCACGGCATCAAGCTTGTTGATGCTGCGCAGGTAATCGATCAGCGAGATAGAGTCGATGGGAATGCGGCTGTTGTACATATCGACCATCGCGGTGTAGATGGTCTTATGAATGGGCCGGTAGAAGTCATCGGGCTGCAGCTCGACCTGGGCCTCCTCGACCACCTCGGGCGACAGCAGCATGGCGGCCAGTACATTGGCCTCTGCATCTTGGTTTTGAGGGAGACCCAACTTGGAGCCACGGTCCTCGACCGTCAGCCCCGTCTCCCTATCGTCGTATGCCATGAGCATCCTCATTCATATCGCTTGCGAGCATCCATAGTATCAGCCACAGTCCCAAAACGGGCCGCGCCCCGGCAATCATCACCGAACGAAACGGATGAACGGTCCCGCATTTGGGACTTCACCATAACGCCTGCCATGGCGCTCGCTGAGCGTAGAAAACAAAAGGGCGCCCTGGTCTCCCAGAGCGCCCTTCTTAGAACAAGATTGTTGCGTTGCAGCAAATGCTACTCGGCAGCAGCCTCAGTCTCGACCTCGGCGGTCTCGGCCTCGGCGACCTCAGCGGTCTCCTCAGCCTCAGCCTCGGCAGCGAGCTCCTCGGCGGTAACGCCAACGAGAACGACAACCTCGGCCTTGATCTCGCGGTACAGCGAGATGGCAACGGTGTGGGCACCGGCAACCTTGATGGGCTTACCGAGCTCGACGCGCTTGCGGTCGATGTCCATACCGAGCTGAGCCTTGATGGCGTCAGCGATCATAGCGGCGGTAACGGAGCCAAAGAGGATGCCCTCGTCGCCGACCTTGACGTCAACGGTGACCGTCTTGCCCTCGAAGGCAGCCTTGGTCTCGTTGGCGGTAGCCAGACGGACGGCCTCGCGCTTGGCGATGTTGTTGCGACGCTCGTCAAGCTGCTTGAGGTTGCCCTTGGTGGCGGCAACAGCGAGCTTCTTGGGGAACAGGAAGTTCTCAGCGTAACCCTGAGCGACCTCTACGACGTCACCCTCGCCGCCCTTGCCCTTGATCTCATCGAGAAGAATAACCTTCATGATGCGTCTCCCTTCTTAGCCGCGGTCGCGGTTGCCACGAGAGGAAACCACGGGGACGGTGTACGGCAGGAGAGCCATCTCGCGGGCGCGCTTGATGGCGTTGGCGATGTCATGCTGATGCTGCGTGCAAGCGCCAGTGACGCGACGGGGCTTGATCTTGCCACGGTCGGTCATGTACTTACGGAGAAGCTGAGTGTCCTTATAGTCGATGAACTCAGTGTTCTCCTTGCAGAACTGGCAGTACTTACGACGCGGCTGACGTGCAGAAAAATCATTAGCCATGTCAAAATACCTTTCGTTTGGCAACCTCGGCGAACCGAAGCCGCCTCTCACTCAAAAATAGGTGAACAGCCCTTAAAACGGGATGTCCTCATCGTAGACGTCGACCGCGGGCGGCGTAGCCACCGGTGCGGCAGGACGTGCTGCGGGCGCAGGGGCTGCGGGGGCGTAACCGCCCTGATCGTAGCCACCCTGGCCACCACGGGAGCTCATAAACTCGATCTCATCGACGATGACCTCAAGCTTGCTCCGGCGCTGGCCGTCGCGCTCCCAAGAGCTGTAGCGCAGCTTGCCCTCGATCGCGACCTTGTTTCCCTTTGCCAGGAAACGGCTCACGGCCTCGGCGCGCGTGCCGAACATGGTGCAATCGACAAAGTTGGGATAGTCCTCCCACTCGCCAGTCTGCGGGTTGCGGCGACGATCGTTCACGGCGACGCCAAAGGACAGAACCTGGGTTCCGCCGGCAGTGGCGCGCAGCTCGGGATCACGCGTGAGGTTACCGGTGATGTTCACTCGATTGATGCTCATAACTCACTACTTCCTCTTGGGGCACAAGCCCAGTCCAAAACGACAGTCTTACTCCTGGTCGTCGCGACGGACGATCATGTGGCGGACCACAGCGTCGGTGATGCGCAGGACGCGATCAAGCTCGGCGATCTGGGTAGGATCTGCGTGGAAGTTGATGAGGGTGTAGTCACCATCGGTGAGGTCGTTGATCTCGTAGGCGAGCTTGCGCTTGCCCCACTCGTCAACGGAGTCGACCTTGCCAGCGCCCTCAGCGATCGTGGTATCGATACGCTTCATAACAGCGAGACGAGTCTCGGGGTCGAGCGACGGGTCAACAAAGAACAGCAGTTCATAAGCCTTCATATTGTCACCTCCTCTGGGCAAATGTGGCTTCAGGTCGTGAAGGTGCGCCTGAAGCAGGAAAAGACTTGGTAATAATATCTTTCAACCTCCCAGGCTGCAAGAATATGCAGCTACAACCTCATGACCTCCACATATGTCCATACTCACACGGCACTTCATGCGTCTTCCAACCAAATGCTGACCAAATACTTGACGAATCTGTGGGCAAGATACGGTGCTGCGGGGACAAGGCAAATCAACCCGCAGGTCAGCAATTGCAAGGCTGTGGTCGCGAAGTGCATACCAGTGGTTCACAACACCGTTCAAAGATTTTTAAAATTGCTGCCACGTCGTTTATAAATACTCATTTTGAACAATTTGCCGCATGCAGCCATGCTGGTCAGAGCCCGTTTTTGGCCTCCTAGATCCCGTCACGAAGCCAAGCGTTTCAAAAAATGCCAACTTTTCTGTTTGCACTTTGCGATTCCTCGTGTATACTGACTTTCGCATTTAACGGAGAGTTGTCCGAGTGGCCGAAGGAGCACGATTGGAAATCGTGTAGGCGTCAAAAGCGTCTCCAGGGTTCAAATCCCTGACTCTCCGCCAGTTAATTCCAAAGCAGGCCTCGAGCCTGCTTTGTTTTTACCCCACGCGGAGGGGTGGCAGAGTGGTTGAATGCGGCGGTCTCGAAAACCGTTTGGCCTGTATAAGGTCACGAGGGTTCGAATCCCTCCTCCTCCGCCATTTTGCTTGAGAAAGCTCCCAACAATGGGAGCTTTTTTGTTATCGGATCCCCTCTCGGCCGCACATCCCAACCAAACATGTACATCACCCTCCAAAAACGACATTTTTCGACATCTTTGGAGGCTGATGTACATGTTTGCATATCGCACTCGGCGCACGATCGGCCGTTTTGCCGGCATTCGGTATATTTCCTCACTTCAACGGACATAAGGACTGCATATCGGCATAAAGCGAGAGGTCCCTAATGGATACTCCTGTTCTCATTACGCATAAAACCGCATGGCTCGTCCATCATGCGCCACAAGACCTGGTTCAAGCGGTCGCGCAACACGACTACCAGATAGGCGCAAGAGGCCTCTCCACCCAGCAACGCACCGCGCGCATCCGACAGGCTCTTACCGACTGCGGTATTCCCACTAGCATGCTTGAGACCATCGATATCTCCGTTGTATTTGCCTTCGAGCGAATCCGCGCCAACGGTGTAAATTGCCACGTTCTTGGCCAAAATCTACCCTACGACCATATTGACGAGCTGTCCCCTGGTATTTTTATCACCGACGAAGCCCTTACCTTCGTATTCGCTGCCGAGTGGATGGACAGAATCGAATACCTCGAATACGGCTACGAAGTTTGCGGTGACTATCGCATGGGGCTCAATCCCGATGACCCTTACACCGATCAACCAGCTACCGCTTCCAAGAACGAAATTGTCGATCTGCTCGATCGGCACCCCGGCAAACCCGGTGCCACACGCGCCCGACTCGCGCTCAGGCATATCTACGACCACTCAGCCTCACCCATGGAGACCGCATCCGCTATCGCCCTTTCACTCCCGACGAGCGAAGGCGGCGTTGGCATCCGAGGTGTCGAACTCAACAAGCCGCTCGAAATCCCTAAACGACTTTGGCATTGCGCCAAAGCTCGAACGCTCAAAATCGACGCTCTTGTTACCTATAAGCGCAGAGAGCTCGGCATCGAATATAAGGGCGGCTTTCACGACGAGGCCGAACGCAAGGGAGCAGATGCGGAGCGAGAGGCCGTACTCGCCCAAATGGGCTATCGCATCGTCACGCTCACCTCAACGCAATTTGCCAGCCAACTCGCTTTCCACCGTGCCATGAACAATATCCGCGAAGCACTCGGCATGCCTCGTTGCGTAGATGCCGAGTATCAGCGAAAGCAAAACGAACTGCGCAAGGCACTTATCCGCAACTGGAGGAGCGCGCAGGACGAAGACGCGCCCTCCAAGTAGCGTCATCCCGGCGCACCACACCAAAACATGTACGTCACCCTCCAAAAACGACATTTTTTGACATCTTTGGAGTGTGATGTGCACGTTTTGAACCTATGACCGCACCTAGTCCCGACCGTTTGCCGAGCGGTAGGGTCGCAATCGGCGCCGAACATGTACTATGTACGGGCATTGTCCAAACCCGTAACTCAAAGGAACCCATCTTGCCCGTCGTCGCCGCTATAACCGTTACCCCACATGCCTCGGATGCCATGGTCGCTATTCCCTTTTGGCTCGAGATGTTCGCTGTTGTCGCGGCATCGATCTCGGGCGTGCTGGTCGCGCGCGAGCACAAGCTTGACCTGGTGGGCGCGGTCGCACTCGCCGTGGTCTGCGGTCTGGGCGGCGGTCTTTTGCGCGATATGACACTCCAGGTCGGCAACGTCTACATCCTCAACCAGCCGATGGCACTCCCGCTTTCCATTGCCACGGCGGCCATCATCTACATCTTCCCGGCAATCGTCGATAAACCCGAGAAACTCATCCCATTGCTCGACATCATCTCGGTCGGCATCTACGCCGCCACTGGGGCGGACAAAGCACTGGTTTATGGCTTTGCGCCGGCCGTATGCATCATGATGGGCTTTTTCACCGCGGTGGGTGGCGGCATGCTGCGCGACGGCTTTATGGGTGTGGTGCCGGGCATTTTCCAGCGCACCAATTTCTACGCCATCGCCGCCATCGCCGGCTCGGCAAGCTATGTGTGTCTCGTAATGAGCGGCATCATGAGCAATGTCGCCGCACTGGTCGTATGTGTCGCGGTGACCATGGGTCTGCGCTGGCTCTCGCTGCGCTTTGACATCAAAAGCCCCACCGAAGAAGACATCGCGCGCTTCTTGCATCGCAAAAAATAGCTAGCGCGGACTCGTCCCCGAAATGCAACTGAGAGGTTCTTTTAGAGCGCCCGCGCGATGGGTACCCTGTTAGATACATGTCGAGTATCTAACGAAGGATTCACTATGCCTTGCAACCTAAAACCGTCGTCCCGATGCCGTAAAACGCGTGGCCGCATCGCCCTCCTATTCGCACTGATTTCACTTGCGCTGACCGCGCTTCCCACGACGTCGTTCGCCGGTACAGACACCGCGGGCAACGTGCTCGCAACCGAAGTTGACTCAAATCCGTCTGGCGTCGAAAGCGACCTGTACTGGGCCGGCCAAAACCTTAACCTAGACGACGCTTCCATCGGCCGCGATATTATCGCGGCAGGCGAGAGCTTGTCGATTCGCGACTGCACTGTAGGCGGAGCCGTTCGCCTGGCGGCGCGGGCCATCGATATCTCCAAAACCGCAATCGATGGCAGCGTGACGGTAGCCGGTCAGCATGTCGTACTCAACACTGGTAGCACCGCCAACTGTTTTTACGCGATGGGCGAGACGGTTGCCCTGCGCGGCTCTGCCAAGTCGGCAGCACTCGCGGGCAGTACGGTAACCATCGACGGCATCGTCGACGGCGATGTCGAGGTCTGGGCCGACAAACTCATCCTGGGCAAAAACGCTCACATCACCGGCACGGTGAACGCCCATGTTTCCGAGGACCCCGAGCGCGCCGCAGGAGCCGAGGTCGGCGCGCTCAAGATCGACCGTACCGAAAATGAAAGCGCCGCCACGACGGTTAACGATATCATCGGCGGCATCGTGGCCGCAGCCCTGTCGACCTGCTTTATCGCTCTGTTGCTCGAGCTCGTCTTTCCGCGTGCGACCGCCAGCGCCGCCGGAATGCTCCACCAGCGCCCCACACCCCTGTGGATGAGCGGTCTTCTGGGTACGGTAGCCATTGTCCCTGCCGTATTGTTGCTGATTATCTCGATTGCCGGCCTGTCGCTTGCTGGAGCCCTCATGTGCGCCGTGATCGGCGTCGCGCTGGTCTCCACCGCTTTTGCGGGGTGCGCGATCGCCCGCATGGTTGGACACAACCAAAACCGCTACGCCATGGCAGCCGTGGGCGGCGTAATCGCAGGCGCCCTCACGGGGCTTCCCCTCGTAGGCGGCTTCATCAGCGGCGTGGCCTTTGTCTTTATGCTCGGTTACATCATCCAAATCATCTGGCGCAACGCCCGCGTCAAGCCGCAGCAGCCGGCTAACACGCCAGGACTCCCCACCGCTTAGCCGCCAACCACCACAAAGGGACCAGGCACCTTTGTGGTGGTGCAGACCAGCTCAGTCCCTATGCACAAAAAGGGCGCCGACCATTACGGTCGACGCCCTTTCTTGTTAGACGCTATAAAGTCCAGCGCTTATTTGTTGACCTGGCCGGCGCGGACGGCGGCCTTCTTGCGGTCGGTGGCGTTGAGCAGGCGCTTGCGCAGGCGGATGTTCTTGGGGGTAATCTCAACCAGCTCGTCGTCGGCGATGTACTCCAGCGCCTCCTCCAGCGAGAAGGTGCGGGGCGGCACCAGCTGAACGGAGATATCGGAGGTCGAGGAACGCTGGTTACCCAGGTTCTTGGTACGGGCGATGTTGACGACCATGTCGCCAGCCTTGCTGCGCTCGCCCACGATCATGCCCTCGTAGCACTCGGTGCCCGGCTCAACAAAAAGCTGGCCGCGCTCCTGCAGCGTACCCAGAGCATAGGCAACGGCCTTCTCGGTGGTCATGGAGATCATTGCGCCGTTCTGACGGTTGCCGATCTCGCCGGCGTAGGGACCGTACTCCAGGAAGGTGTGGTAGAACACGCCCTCGCCGTGGGTGACGTTCATGATGCGGTTCTTAAGGCCCATGATGCCGCGGGTCGGGATCTTAAACTCGAGGTGCGTCACGATACCCGAGGTATCCATGCTCGTCATGATGCCACCGGAGGTACCGAAGACCTCAACGACCTTGCCCGAGTACTCGTCCGGGCACTCAACGACGGCCTGCTCGACAGGCTCCATCTTGTTGCCGTTCTCGTCCTTCTTAAACAGAACGCGGGGACGGCCGACCTGGAACTCAAAGCCCTCGCGGCGCATGGACTCCATCAGAACGGACAGGTGCAGAATGCCGCGGCCCGAGACCTCGACGCCGCTCTTGTCCTCGAGCTCCTCGATCTTCATGGTCACGTTGTTCTCGGCCTCGTTGAACAGGCGCTCCTTGAGCTGACGGGCGCCCACGATGTCTCCGTCGCGACCGACGAGCGGGGAGGTCGAAGCCTCGAAGACGATGGACAGGGTCGGCGGGTCGATCTCGATGGGCTCGAGCTCGACGGGGTTCTCGGGATCGGTGTAGACATCGCCGATATCGGTGCGGTCGATGCCCACGACGGCGGCGATGTCGCCGGCGCCGACTTCCTGGCACTCGGTGCGGCCCAGGTAGTCGAAGGTAAAGAGCTGCTTGACGGTAGCGGTGGCGCTGGAGCCGTCGTTCTTAACAACCAGAATCTGGTCGCCCTGATGGATGGTGCCGGAATACACGCGACCGATGCCGATGCGGCCGACAAAGTTGGAGTGGTCGATGGTCACACACTGCATGGCCAGCGGGGCGTTCTCGTCAACCTCGGGCGCGGGCATGTCGTCGATGATCATATCGAGCAGCGGATACATGTCCATGTTGCCGTCGTTGGGGTCGAGGCGGGCAAAGCCGTTCATGGCGCTGGCGTAGACCACGTGCTCCATGGCGAACTCGAGCTGGTCGTCGGTGGCACCCAGGTCGGCCATAAGGTCCAGGCAGTCGTTGTAGGCCTTCTCGGGGTTGGCGCCCGGACGATCGATCTTGTTGATAACGATCATGATCTTGAGGCCGGTGTCGATAGCGTGACGCAGCACGAAGCGGGTCTGGGGCATGGGGCCCTCAAAAGCGTCGACCAGCAGCAGGGCGCCGTCGGCCATACGCAGCACGCGCTCGACCTCGCCGCCAAAGTCGGCGTGGCCCGGGGTGTCGATGACGTTGATCTTAACGTCCTTGTACTCGATAGAGATGTTCTTGGCGAGAATCGTAATGCCGCGCTCGCGCTCCTGGTCGTTGGAATCCAGGACGCGGTCCTCGACCTGCTGGTTGGCACGGAAGGCGTCCGTGGCACGCAGGAGCTTGTCGACCATCGTCGTCTTGCCGTGGTCGACGTGGGCGATGATGGCGATGTTCCTCAGATTGTCTACGCGCATGTAGTTCCCCTATCTTCTATCCATATACAAACGGCACGCGTATGCGGCCCGCCCAGCGACACAACGCTCAGCGGGAATATTGAGCCTTTTACCGAAAACTCGTTTATTTTAGCGATTTTAGATGAGAGGGGTTTCCTCACCTGCAGGTTCAGGGTCGCTCCACATAAAACCATCGCCGGCACCCATGCCCTCATACAGCACGTATGCCGAAAAACCGCTCTCGAGCGTGGTTTCGAAGAAGCTCACAAGCAGGGCGTCGTGATAGCCGCCGTCAATTTCGACACAACCGGTATAGCCGATGGCATAGCGGGCGATGCGGCCCAGCCCCTCGTCCTTAAGACCCATCTTGTGCTCGGAGATAAAGTTGGTGGCAGCCTCGAGGCATGCCTCCTCGCCATCTTCGTCGAGCGCGGCCAGATAGCGGTTGGAAGCAGCGTCCTCGATCGCCACAACTACGCCCGGATTCTCGCCGGCGGCAAGGTCGTCCAAGAATGCACCAATCAGGCCACACACCATGGCGTCGAGCTCGGCGGAGACGTTACCGGCGTCTTGCATATCCTGTGCCATCTTTAGACCTTCCCATCGAGTCTGGCGTCGTTACAGTTCTTGTGCCTCGGCAGCGATCTTGGCGGCAGCGTCGCGGGCGCGCATCATATCCATCGCGCGCTTGTCGAGTACCTTGATCTGGTTGGTCAGCATTACTGCATCGACCACACCCCAGATTACCAAGCCTGTTGAAATCGAAAACCCAAGCGCACCAACTGTACCACGAAGGCGCGAGCAGATTGCCGCGACAAGGGCGGAGACGACAACCATCTTGATAAACGAGCCGCGGCGCTCGCGAAGCGTGCGGGCCTGCGTCACATAGGCAATGCGAGCCGCCTCGGATGCCTCCGAGCGCATCTGGGCCTCGCGCGCAATGGCCGCCGCCTCAGCCGAGATACCGCCGGCCATCAGCGAACGCTCCGCAACCCGTCCGCCCCGCATTTAGAAATCATCGGGGGAGAGCGTATGGACGAACTCGTCGAACTTCTCGAACTCCTGCTCGTCGTCGACATCCTCGGCGTGGGTGGAAACAGTGCCCAGGCGATTCATGATGTCGTCCTCCACAAACATGGGGGCATTGCTGCGCACGGCAAGGGCAATGGCGTCACTGGGGCGGGCGTCGATCTTGCGCTCCTCGCCATCGGCCAGTACGACGATCGTCGCGTAGAACACCGGCGGCTCGGCGCGAACGATCTCGATGCGCTCGAGCTTGGCGCCCAGGGCGTCAACGGTATCGAGCAGCAGGTCATGGGTGATCGGGCGCTCGGCGCGGCCGCTATCGATGCCGCGGCTGATGGCAGCAGCTTCAAACGAACCAGTCTGAATGGAAAGGGAACGCAGCGGCGCGGGCGAGTCCGATTTGCTGCTGCGCTCACGAAGTACGATAAGCGATGGCACGGGACCGGCGGCCATGACGATGGTCTCTATGTCGACACGAACCATGGAACACCTCCGGTACGTAGCGGTTAACACGCGGCAAGGTCGCCGCATTGAATAGCTATACTACCCAATCTTTCGCACAGCACACAAAACCAAAATGAGATTTATCGCAGACAAGAAAAAAGCCCCGAGGCAACGCCCCAGGGCTCTTCACAGTTTTGATGGTGGACCTGACAAGATTCGAACTTGTGACCTCCCGGTTATCAGCCGGACGCTCTAACCAACTGAGCTACAGGTCCATCATGGTGGAGGTTAGGGGGATCGAACCCCTGACCTCAGGCTTGCAAAGCCCGCGCTCTCCCAGCTGAGCTAAACCCCCACGGAGACAGTAATAAACACCCCAGCGGCGACTCGGCTCTCGCTGGGGTGTTTATTGCGAAAGAAAGTGGTGGACCTGACAAGATTCGAACTTGTGACCTCCCGGTTATCAGCCGGACGCTCTAACCAACTGAGCTACAGGTCCATCGCGCAAGGGATATATTAGACGAGTCGTTACGCGCGCGTCAACAACTTTTTTGAAAATCTTTGAAGGGTGTTCGCCCCGGTCGCACGGCGGCATGTGAAGTCGCCTGCTCGGACAGTCCTGACTCGCGCAGAGAGCACATTAAGTGCTCTCTGGCTCGTGCGGAACTCGCGATCGACTTCACATGCCGCCGTGCGACCGGGGCGAACACGAGTCCCAAGGTTTTCAAAAAAGCGGTCGGCGCGCAGTGCGCCGACCGCCGATATTTGGGGTCTGATATTTTCTACCAGCCAGGGCCTCTTACTCGTCGAGGAGATCTTCTGGCATGTCGTTGCCGTCGCCTAGATCGACAGGGGTTTCTTCGGAAGCAGAGCCGTTTTCTGTGGCTTCGCCTTCGGGCCTCTCTTTGGCGGCCGTCATGCGGGCTACGGCGCAGATGCGGTCGTTGTCGTCGACGGTCATCATCTTGACGCCCTGGGTAGCGCGGCCAGTCTGGCTGATCTCGTCGGTCTTGACGCGAATGACCGTCGCACCCTCCGTCACGATGAATAGCTCGTGCTGCGGGCCCACTGTCTTCATGGCCGCGAGGTTACCCTTACGCTCGGTCATTTGGATGGTGTAGACGCCCTGGCCGCCGCGATTCTGCTCCGGGTAGTCCGCAACCGGCGTGCGCTTGCCGTAGCCGCGCTCGGTGATGACGAACAGATCGCCGTTGCCGTTAGTGACTTCCATGCCCAGAACGCTCACGCCGTCCTTCAGACCGATACCGCGAACGCCGCTGGTATCGCGGCCGGTGGCGCGCACCTGCTCCTCGGAGAACATGATCGCCTTGCCCGCGGTGGTGGCCAGGATAATCTTGTCGCCCTCGCGCACGCGGCGCACGTTCAGCAGCGCGTCGTCGTCACGCAGGTTGATAGCGATCAGGCCGTCGCGACGGCTGCGGTCATATGCGCTCATCACGGTCTTTTTGACCATGCCGCTCTTGGTGGCAAACATCAGGTACTCGTCGGCCGGGAACTCGCGGCAGCTGATGACGCTCGCGATCTTCTCGCCTTCCTCGAAGGGCAGCAGGTTGACGATCGCGGTACCGCGCGCCTGGCGCGTACCCACCGGCAGCTCGTGCACCTTCAGGCGATAGACCTTGCCCTTGCTCGAGAAGAACAGCACGTACTCGTGCGTGGACGCGATGAACATCTCATCGATAACGTCGTCCTCTTTGAGGTTGACGCCCGACACGCCCTTGCCACCGCGCTTCTGGGCACGGTAGGCAGCCACTGGGATACGCTTAACGTAGCCGGTGTGGGTGATGGTCACGACCATATCCTCGTCGGCGATGAGGTCCTCGACATCCAGGTCCTTCTCAACCTGGCTGATTTCGGTACGGCGCTTGTCGCCAAACTTCCTGGAGATCTCGCGCATCTCTTCCTTGATGACGCCCAGAATCTTCTCCTCGTGCGCCAGCAGGTCCTCGTAGTAGGCGATGGCGCGGCGCAGGCCGTCCAACTCTTCTTGGATCTTGTCGCGCTCCAGGCCGGTCAGGCGGCGCAGCTTCATCTCGAGGATGGCCGTGGTCTGCTCGGGCGTAAAGCCAAAGCGTTCGATCAGTCGGCTGCTGGCCTCGGAGTCGGTCTGCGAGGAGCGGATGATGCTGATGACCTCGTCGATATGGTCAAGGGCCATCAGGTAGCCCTCGAGGATATGCGCGCGGGCCTGGGCCTTCTTAAGGTCGAAGCGGGTGCGGCGGGTGACGACGTCGACCTGGTGGTCGATGTAGTGCTGCAGCATCTCGCGCAGGCTCAGGCATTTGGGAACGCCGTTGACGAGTGCCAGGTTGTTGGCGCCAAAGGTCGTCTGCAGCGAGGTGTACTTATACAGGTTGTTGAGCACGACCTGCGGAATGACGCCCTTCTTGAGCTCGATGACCAGACGGATGCCCTTCTGGTTGGACTCATCGCGCATATCCGAGATGCCCTCAATGCGCTTGTCGTTGACGAGTTGGGCGATCTTCTCCTGCAGGGTGCCCTTGTTGACCATGTAGGGAATCTCGGTAAAGACCAGGCGGCTGCGGCCGGTCTTGGTGGACTCCACATGTGCCTTGGCACGCACGGTAATGGAGCCGCGGCCGGTCTCGTAGCTCTGCTTAATGCCGGCGCTGCCCATGATGATGGCGCCGGTGGGGAAGTCCGGACCGGGCATGATCTGCATGAGCTCGTCGACGGTGGCGTCGGGGTTGTCGATCAGGTAGCAGGTGGCCTCGATCGCCTCGGTGAGGTTATGCGGGGCGATGTTGGTGGCCATGCCGACGGCGATGCCCTGGCTGCCGTTGACCAGCAGGTTGGGGAAGCGCGCAGGCAGTGCCACGGGCTCGGCGAGCGATTCGTCGTAGTTGGGCTGCCAGTCGACGGTATCCTTCTGCAAGTCACGCAGCAGTTCCATGGCGGGCTTGGCCAGGCGGCTCTCGGTGTAACGCATGGCCGCCGCGCCGTCGCCATCGATGTTGCCGAAGTTGCCGTGACCGTCGATGAGCGGCGTGCGCATGGAGAACCACTGCGCCAGGCGGACCATGGCCTCGTAGACCGCAAAGTCACCGTGCGGGTGGTACTTACCGATAACTTCGCCGACCGTCCAGGCCGACTTTTTGTGTGGGCGGTTGGGGTAGATGCCGCTCTCGTTCATCGCGTACAGGATGCGGCGGTGTACCGGCTTTAAGCCGTCGCGCACGTCCGGCAGGGCACGCGCTGTGATAACCGACATCGAATACTCGATGAACGACTGCTTCATCTCGCGACCGAACTCCGAAATCTGGAGCTGGCCGCCGTTGATGTCCTCGCCGGCCGAGGCGCCACGATCGACTTCGCCAAAGCTCTCCTCGAGCTCACCGTCGTCGTCCTCTTCCTCATCATCATCGGCATCGGGGTTATAGGCGTCCGGATCGCCGTCCTCGCCCTGCTCAGCACGGGCAAGCAGGCGCTTCAGATCATCGGGCATACCGGCATCGCCGGCCTCGCCCATACCCTCGTTATTGTTGATATCGTCTGCCACGTTACCTCCTCTTAAGCGTCAAGGAATCGTGCATCATGTGCATGCTTCTCGATGTACTCGCGGCGATAGCCGACCTCGGAACCCATCAGCTCGCGCACGGCGCGGTCCGCCACCACGGCGTCCTCGATCGACACACGCTGCAGAATGCGGGTCTTTGGGTCCATCGTCGTCGAGGCAAGCTGTTTGGGGTCCATCTCGCCCAGGCCCTTGTAGCGCTGGACGGTATAGCCCTTGCGCTTTTTGGTGATCTTGCCGTCCTTGGCCTTGCCGTCCTCGTCGTTATCATCGGGGTTCAGGCCCAGACTCTGGATGGTATCGCGCAGGATCTCGTCTTCGGGCTGGCGGCCGTTGGGATACACGTAGTGGATCTTGTTGCGCACCTTAATGCCAAAGATGGGCGGGCAGGCAACATAGACGTAGCCGGCATCGATCAGCGGACGCATGTACTTGTAGAAGAACGTCAGCAGCAGGATGCGGATATGCGCGCCGTCGACGTCTGCATCGGTCATGATGATGATCTTGTGGTAGCGCGCCTTGGTGATATCGAAATCGCCGCCGTCGCCGGCACTCGTCGTGACGCCGCAGCCGATCGCGGTAATCAGCGACTGGATGGTGTCACTCGAGAACGCGCGATGGTCACCAACGCGCTCGACGTTCAAAATCTTGCCGCGCAGGGGCAGAATCGCCTGGATGTCTCGGCGACGGCCGTCCTTGGCCGAACCGCCTGCCGAGTCGCCCTCTACGATGAAGAGCTCGGTCAGCTCGGCATCGCGCACCGAGCAGTCGGCGAGCTTACCGGGCAGGGACGCCGTCTCGAGCAGGCTCTTGCGGCGGGTCGCCTCGCGCGCCTTGCGGGCGGCATTGCGCGCCTTGCAGGCCTGCTGCGCCTTCTTGACGATCTCGCGAGCGGGCTTAGGGTGCTCCTCGAGGTAATCGGCAAGGCCGTCGGTCACGATCTTGAGCGTCAGCGCGCGCATATAGGAGCTGCCGAGCTTGGCCTTGGTCTGGCCCTCAAACTGCGGATCGGGCAGCTTGACCGAGATAACGGCCGAAAGGCCCTCGCGCACATCGTCGCCGGTCAGATTGGCGTCTTTTTCCTTGAGCAGGTTCTGCTTGCGCGCATAGTCGTTGATCACGCGGGTGAGCGCGGTGCGGAAGCCCTCAAGGTGCATGCCGCCCTCGGGGGTGTAGATGTCGTTGGCAAACGACATGACGTTCTCGCCGTAGCCGCTATTCCACTGCAGGGAAACCTCAACCTCGCCCATCTTGGCCACAGGTGCGTCCGGGTCCGATTTGCCCTCGATGTAGATAGGCTCCTTAAAGGCCTCGGGGACGTCCTTGCCCTCGTTAAGGAACTTGACGAAGTCGATGATGCCGCCCTCGTAGCAAAACTCCTCCACGTGGGGAGTAGACTCGCGCTCGTCAGTCAGCACGATTTTGAGGTTCTTATTGAGGAACGCCGTCTCCTGCAGACGGTTGTGCAGCGTATCGAAATCGTAAATGCAGGTCTCGAAGATCTCGTCGTCGGGCCAGAAGGTGACGGTGGTGCCCGTCGAATCCGAGGTGCCCACGACCTCCATCTTCTTGACGGTCTTGCCGCGCGAGAACTCCATCTCGTAGGTGTTGCCGTCGCGACGAACCTGAACGACCACGCGCTTGGACAGTGCGTTGACGACGGAGATGCCAACGCCGTGCAGGCCGCCCGAGACCTTATAGGCCGAATTATCGAACTTACCGCCGGCGTGCAAAATCGTCATGACGACCTCGAGCGTCGGGATCTTTTTAACAGGGTGCTCGTCGACGGGGATACCGCGCCCGTTGTCGACGACCGTGATGGAGTTGTCGGCGTGGACCGTCACCTGGATCTCGGTGCAGAAACCGGCCATGGCCTCGTCGACGGAGTTGTCAACGATCTCCCACACCAGGTGATGCAGACCGCTGGCGCTCGTCGAGCCGATATACATGCCCGGGCGCTTACGAACGGCCTCGAGACCTTCGAGAATCTTAATCTCGCCGCCATCGTAATCGTTTTCGTTTGCCACACGTCCTCCTTCAGTCAAGAAAATGTGTACAGCCTTACTAGTTTATCGTAAAAAAATACCCTCGGGAACGAGGGTATTTGGCTCTACAAGGCCACCAGATGCGATTTAAGGCTCTTTTTTGCTTTGCACGCCCTTGGCCCACTCGGCACTGGCTCTCATGGCGTTCTCGAGGGCCTCGCGCAGTTTTTGGTCTTCGATGGGCGCCACTTGGCGCTCAATCTCGGTGCGCTCGGCATCGCTGAGGTCGGCGTGCGGAGCCGGCGGGCGCTCGGTCGTCGCCGGGCGCAGGCGCTCCTTGGCGGCGGGCGGCGTGTGACCGGGCGCGGTGGTTTTAAACACCAGGCCATCCACATGCGCACCGGCGCGCTCCATGCGCGCGCGGATGATCTCGCGCAACAACGTCATTTCCTGCGTCCACGAGGGCGAGTCGAGATATACCAGCAGCTCATTGGACTCGGGCAGGTAGCGCAGGCCCGTCACATGCCGCCCCTCGCGCGTGCCCGAGCACACCGCGTTCCACGCGCGATAGACCGCGCGCGACTCCTCGGCGGCCTCCATCTGCGCACGGCGCTCAGGGGTCGCAGCCGCCAGGATGCGCTGGCGCTCTGCGTTCAAAAAGCCACTGAAGGCGACCGTTTCGCTCTCGCGCTCGTAATTAGCACGTCTCACCCATGCTCACCACCTTGGCTCGATCAAGCAGGTCATCGGTAAAGTACCCCAGGTTGGTCGTGGTTATGACCGTCTGGATATCATCGCCGATCAGCCGCAGGAAAGCACCGCGGCGTTCGCCGTCGAGTTCGCTCATCACGTCGTCCAAAAGCAGCAGTGGGGCGGTGCCCAGGACATCGCGAGCCACGGCCACCTCCGCCACCTTCCAGGCCAAAACCAACGTTCGCTGCTGACCTTGGCTGGCAAATGAACGGGCGGAGCGACCCGCCACAGCAAACTCAATCTCGTCGCGATGCGGTCCCACCAACGTCACGCCGCGGCGAATTTCCTCGTCGGCGTGCTCATCAAGGGCAGCCAGCATGCGCTCGTACGCCCAGCCCTTCAGCTCTTCTCGGTCCTCGGTCTGGGGCAAATCCCCCAGCGTGGACGCATAGGACACGTTGGCGGCTTCACCGGACGCCACTTGCCCGTAGGCAGTACGCACATGGCCCGCCAGCCGGTCGAGCAGGGCCAACCGGTGCACGAGCAGAGCCGCGCCCGCGCGGGCAATCGAATCGTTCCACGCGCCGAGCATCTCGCGGCAGCACCAGGCCTCCTTGAGCAAGGCGTTACGCTGGGTCACGCAGCGACCATAGGTGCTCGCAAGATCGGCATAGCGTGCGCTCAGTTGCATGCCAAAGTCGTCGAGGGCGGCGCGGCGCACACTGGCGCCTCGCTTAACCATGTCCAGATGGTCGGGGCAAAACAGCACGCTCGGCAGAACCCCGCGCACACCGGCGGCAGAGCATCTCTTGCCGTTGCGGCTAAACGAGCGTTTACCGTCCTCCGCGCTCAATCCCATATCAAGCACGCGGCCGTCGCCCTCGAGCCTCAGCTCGACCTTGCACGAGCCCACGCCGTCATGGACGAGCTCGGCTGCGGTCGGATGCCTAAACGAGGCGCCGCTCGTCAGCAGCTGCAGCGCCTCTATGAGATTGGTCTTTCCCGCCGCGTTGGGTCCCGCAAGTATCGTCACGCCCTCGTCCAGGGCAAGGCGATAGCTATCGAAGCTGCGGTAGTGCGCGACGGAAAGATCGCGGGCGAACATGGTCATAGGGCAGTTGCTAGATGCGGACCGGCATGACCAGGTACAGGTAGTTGATCTTGTCGTAGGACTTGAAGATGCCCGCCTGCGAGTAGCTCTTGAGCTCCAGCGTGATCTCCTTCTCCTTGGACAGGGCATTGAGGCAGCCGAAGATGTAGTGGTAGTTGAAGGCGATGGTGCCCGACTCGCCCTCGGCCTCGACATCGATCGTCTCCTGCGCAAGGTCCTGGTCATTGGAAATGGAGGACAGGCCCATCTGCCCGTTCTCGACATCGATCTCGAACTTGACGGCGGGGTTGGCGCTCGCGATAACGGCCACGCGCTTGAGGGCGGCGTTAAAGGCGGCGACGTCGATCTTGACGCTCGTCACGCACGAATCGGGGATGAGCTGCTTGTAGTTGGGGTACACGCCCTCGATGCGGCGCGACACGTAGGTGGTGTTGCCGGCCTCGAAGACAACCTGGGTGTCGGTAGCCCCGATCATGATGGTCGCCTGACTGGCCATGATGTTCAGCGCGTCGTTAAACGCGTCAGCCGGAACGTTGAGTTCAAAGGAACCCTCGAGAGTCGAGGTCTCGACCTGTGTATCGCACACGGCCAAGCGGAAGGAATCGGTCGCCACCAGGCGCACGGTGTTGTTCTCGACCTTCATGTGCACGCCACCCAAGATGGGGCGGGCCTTGTCGGTCGAGGTGACGCGCCACACACGGCCGACCATCTCGGACAAGATATCGGTCGGCAGTTCCACGGCGCTCTCGATGGCATAGGCTGGAAACTCGGGGAAGTCATTGGCATCGAGCGTGTTCAGACGGAACGAGCTCTTCTCGCAACCAATCAGCACCTGGCGCTCGGACAGCTCAAAGGTGACCGGGGCATCGGGGAGGGTCTTGGTGATATTGGAGAGCATCTTGCAGGGGATAACCATCTCGCCCTCTTCTTCGACATGCGCCGCGATACGATGGCGGATTGAGATGGTGTAGTTAGAGGTCTGGAATTCCAAGATGCCGTCTTGGGCCTTAACGAGCACGCCCGACAGGATGGGAAGGGTGGATGCCGAAGCGACACCCTTCATAACGACGCCGATGGCTTGTGTAAGCGAGCTCTGGCTGACGGTAAACTTCATCTTTTAATACCTTTCTATAGATATAAATATCTTAATAATAGTAATAGCACTGACGAAACTGTTGATTACTCACAAAGACGCAGGTCAGACCCAGAAAGAGAATCGACAGCAACCTGTGTGCAACAGGGGTGGTTTTCCACGTTCAAAACCTGCGCAAAACTTTTCATCACCGCGGGTTGGGTTTTAGACACCTTATGCCCGTGGTTTCGACAAGTTTTCAACAGGTGTCTCTATTTCCCTACGAGCGCAGTGTTATTTTATCGCGCAGCGACTTGAGGTCTTCGGTGACGGTGCGGTCTTCCTGAATCATCTTCTGGACCTTTTTGTAGCTCGTGCTGACGGTCGAGTGGTTGCGGTTGCCAAATTCGGCGCCCACCGCCGTGGTCGTCATCTCGCACATCTCGATAGCCAGGTAGATAGCGATATGGCGTGCTTTGGCGATATTGGCGTTGCGACGCGGGCCGATGAGCTCCTCGTGCGTCACGCCGTACTGCTCTTCAATGACGGACTGAACCGTTTGCACGTTGATCTTTTTGGCCGATGTGTCGAAGTACTGGCTGGCAATGGCGTCGATATCGTCAAAGGTGAGCTCCCCGCCCTCGCGCTCGCGGTCGCCCGCCTCGCCGGCGCAGCGCTCGCAAAAGCTCTCGAGTTCGCGGATGTTGGTGCCCGAGACTTCGGCCATGTGTTTAAAGTGCTCGTCGGTCAGGTGCCCGCCGTCGCCCCCATAGGCCGCCAGCAGCGAGTCGTCGCCTGCCTCGGGAGCGGCGACGATGGTGTTCTCGTAATAGCGCTGCAAGATCTTGTATTTCATCTCGTAGCTGGGCTCTGCGACCAGGCAGAGCATGCCGGCGTTGAAGCGGCTGGTCAGACGCTCATCCATGCTCAGGTCCTTGGGGGCGCGGTCTGCCGCGATGACGACCTTCTTGTTGTTGCGGATGAACTCGTCCATGAGCTGGAAAAAGTAGTCCACGCTCGCGCGCTTGCCGATGATGTTTTGGATGTCATCGATGATGAGCACGTCCACGCCGTGGTACGCCTGCATGATGGGGGCGTTGCTCTTCTTTTGGCGGTCGAACTCGGTCATCAGGTCGTCCAGATATGCCTGGGAGTTGGCATACTTGACCTTGATCTCGGGCGACTTCTCGGCGAGCTCGTTTTTGATGGCAAGCAGCAGGTGCGTCTTGCCCAGGCCCGATTTGCCGTAGATGAACAGCGATGTGCACGTGCCGCGCTCGTCCGCGAGGGCGGCAAACTTGAGTGCCGAGCGATAGGCATGGCTGTTCTCGGGGCCGTAGACAAAGTTCTCAAAGGTGAATTTTGAGTTCGCGGCGAGTGGGGCTCCATCCGTATTCTGCTCGGCCGGCACGGTCGGCGCTGGCATGGGTGAAGCGGGGGCCGCAGCTTGCGTGGATTTAGTCGGCGCTCCGCCCTTCATCTGGTTCATCATGCGACGAAAATCATCGGCCGAGAGCGTGTTCTTGATTGCAATGCCCGAATCCGCGCCCGCCGCTGCGTCGTGAGCGATGGGCATGTGCGTGACGGGTGCATTCGTTGACGTCGCTGCCGCGGTCGGCAACGGTGCCATGGTTTCACGGGAAACATCGCTGTGCTGGTGCTCGATTGTCGGCACGTCGCCTGCGGAGGCCGGCACCGCCGGGGAAGCAGCGGGAGCCGTGGCGGGCGCCGTCGCGGCAGCGGATTCCGTCGCGGCGCCTTGCGGTGCCACGATGTCGAGCGCAATCGGTGCAAAGGCGATTTCTTCCAGATAGGCCTCAATAGTCGGCTGATGCTTTTTGAGCTGCGCGATGGCAAAGCGCGAGGGGGCCTCGATCGTGAGCGTATCTTCGGTCAGGCTTATGGCGCGCGATTGCCCCAGCATGTTGATGAGGCGTGCATCTTGGCCGTCGCGCTGACAAAAGGCGATGGCATCCCCCAGGATGATGCTTGCTTCCTCGTCCACTGTCTCTCCCGTTCTTTAGCTCTGAGCTCGCACGCGAGCGGCGCCGAGTTCGGTCAGATGGTATTTCTGGCCATGCTTGATGACCAAGCCGGCCTGCGCCAAGTCATTGAGTGTGCGTGACCAAGTGGGGGCCGAGTTTCCAAACGTCCTCGCCAGATCGGTTGCACCGCACGCTTGATTTTGCGCCAGATAGCCCAGCGCGGCGTTGCCGCGATCGCTTACGAACACGTCCGGTTGTGGCTGCGCATACTGATTTGCTGCATTAGGATACACCATTTGAGCTGCTGGTTGTTGAGAACTCTGCATCGGCGGCATTTGCTGTTGAAAACTTTGAGGCCACTGTTGGTAAGGCTGTGGAGGCATCTGCTGGGTCCAAGGGTTGTACTGCTGCTGCGGCATCTGCTGGTACGGCTGCTGATATCCCTGCTGGTACTGCTGCGGGAACTGCTGGCCATACCCCAGTGGCGGCATCTGCTGATATGGATATCCCTGTTGGTACGGCTGATAGCCCATTTGCTGGCCACCCGGCGCCCCCGTCGCCTGCTGCATTGCTGCTGCATCCTGATCAGCCAGCGGCATGGCCTCTGGCATGTTTGGCGGCATCGACATAGATGCCGCCTGGGGTTCTTGTGTAGGAGGCATTCCGGGCTGCTGCATCTGTCCCACGGTGGGCTGCATCTGCTGCGCTGCCATGGGCTGCTGCGCAAAAGCTCCCGGCAGGGGATATGTGGGCTGCTCCGTCTCGGGCCGCACGGCAGCGCCGCGTCCGCCGGCACGCTCGATTTCCTGCACGCGTTTAGGGTTCAGACTTACCGTAACCACGGTGCCGTTGCCCATGTTGTCCTCGATGGATACGGCACCGCCGGCGTTTTCCAAATACTCCTGCACCATGGGAAACCCTGCTCCGGTTCCACGGATATAGCGCTTCATCTTGCTGTTTGCGCTGGTAACGCCAAAGTCGAAAGCACGTTCCTTGTCGTCGATGCCGGGTCCTTGGTCAGCAAAGCGGATGGTGTCTCCGCCGTCCAGAATCGAGATGATGGGCTCGGCAAAGTGTGCGTGGATAAAGTTTTCGACAATCTCGCGGATGACCATGAGCGAGATATGGCCACCTTGTTCTTTCATGCACTGGTAGACGGTGTTGGTCGTCTCTTCCAAATACGTGCGGACATCTTGCGGATCAATGACGATCACCCGCGGTGTCGACAGCATGTCGTCATAGACGGCGATGCGCGCGGCGTACATGGCTTTTGGCGCCTGCGTGGTCGTCTGCTCGCCTTCCGCACGCTCTTCGCGCACGCCGGTGATGTGCTCGTTGTCGGGTGCCGGGTCTCCGGAATCGACCATGGTGTAAAAGTCGTCAGACATGCCGCTCGCAATCTTTCAAAAGGTTTCGAACAAATAGTAGCTCACCGTGCAACGTTTCTCATCTTTCGACAACTTTTCAAAACTTGTTGAAAACTTTGGAAAACGGGCGAAAAGTTCTCAACATTGCCAACATGACCTGTTGAAAACTCGATGAAATATCGTGAAAGGTTGCCATGAGGCGCAAATTTCGGTTGTGCTTATGGGGGAACCGTGTGAACTGCGCAACCTTTTACCTTTGATTTCTTGACATTTGAACATTGATTTCCCTACAATCTTCAAGCTCACGTGTCTATATCTGCGTCCGCGTCCCCGCGGACACTCGAAATGCAGCAGGAGGAACTTAAGATGAAGCGTACGTATCAGCCTAATAAGCGTAAGCGTGCCAAGACCCATGGCTTCCGTGCCCGTATGGCCACTAAGGGTGGTCGTGCCGTGCTCGCCCGTCGTCGCGCCAAGGGCCGCAAGCGTCTCACTGTCTAGCAGCGATACACACATCTCGCATGAAGACTATTAAGTCTCGGCAAGATTTCGAGCATGTGTTCAGTCAGGGGCGTCGTTTCAATCACCCTCTGATTCGAATGACCATATGTGAATCGGTTGGCGAAGGCGACTCCGGAAGGGTCGCCTTCGTTGGTGCTAAGCGACTCGGTTGTGCCGTCGTGCGCAACCGATCTAAGCGTGTGATGCGCGAGGCCGCCCGCAGCTGCGGATTTCCCGTTGCGGGTTATGACATCATCTTGTTTGCAACTCCCAAGACGAGGGTTTCCTCGCCGCAGGAGATGGACAAGGCGTTGCGTTCGCTTATGAAGCGCGCCGGCGTTGCCGGGGAGGAGCGATGAGCAATCACGTTTTGCGACGTGTTGCCATCGCTCCTATTCGCATATATCAACAGGTTATTTCGCCCATATTGCCTGACGCCTGCATTTATTACCCAACGTGCTCGCAATACGCCATCCAGGCGATTGAGAAGCACGGTGTTTTGAGAGGCTGCTGGCTTGCCGTGAGGCGCATCGCTCGTTGCAATCCCCTGCACGTCGGCGGTTATGACCCTGTGCCCTAGCGGGCACTCGCTATCGGAGGAAAACTTACATGTGGGATTGGATCGTTAACATCCTTTTCGAGCTGCTCAAGCTCATCCAGACCTTTGCGGTCGACTGGGGCCTGTCCATCATCATCCTGGTGGTCATCATCCGTCTGCTGCTGACGCCGCTCATGCTCAAGTCGACCAAGTCGACGGCTCGCATGCAGGTGCTGCAGCCCAAGATGCTCGAGATCCAGGAGCGCTATGCCGACGATCCCCAGCGTCAGGCCGAGGAGATGCAGAAGTTCTACAGCGAGAACAAGTTCAACCCCATGGCTGGCTGTCTGCCGCTGCTGATTCAGATGCCTATCCTGTTCGCCCTGTTTACATTGCTGCGCAACCTGCCGCAGTACTTTAACGACGGCACGTTCTCGTTCTTCAACATCCTGCCCGACCTGACCACCACGCCGAGTGCTTCCTTTGCCGATGGCTTTATGGTTGCACTGCCTGCGCTGGTTTGCCTGATCCTGTTCGCCGTCCTGACCCTGATTCCGCAGCTCTATATGTCGCGCAACCAGACCGGCCAGCAGGCTCAGAGCATGCGTATGATGGCCGTTGTCATGACGGTCATGATGCTTTGGATGGGCTGGAGCCTTCCCGTTGGTGTTCTGCTGTACTACGACGTCTCGTCTGCTTGGCAGGTTATCCAGCAGATTTTTGTGACGCAGAAGGTCATCGACAAGGCGAAGGCCGATGAGGAGGAGCGTCTTAAGAACGCTCCGCTGCAGGTTGAGGTCACTCGTCGAGAGAAGAAGCCGCGCCCGCACAAGAAGAAGTAGTGGGATATCAATCTTATTTAGGTACCTAACTTTTGGAGTACGTTATGTCTGAAGAGATCATCGAGGATATGCTTGAGGAGGTTGCCCCGCAGGTCGCGGGCGATTATCCCGAGATTGCACAGCGCTACAAGGCTGGTGAAGAGCTGACCGATGAGGAGCTCGACACCATTGCCGATGTTGCTATTTCCATCCTGCGTTCCATCCTTTCGCACTTCGATGCCGCCAACTCTCCTATCGATGAGTATGAGGGCGACGAAGGTGAGCTGATTTTGGATGTAACGGCTCCCGACCTTGCTGTTCTCATTGGCCGTCATGGTCGCACCCTTGATGCCCTTCAGGTTATGTTCTCTTTGCTGGTGAGCCGCAAACTTGGCTTTAGGTATCCGGTTGTAGTGGACGTCGAGGGATACAAGAGCCGCCGTCAGGACAAGGTTGCCTCCATGGCTCAGTCTGCTGCCGAGCGTGCCATTCGCACTCATAAGAGTGTTTCGCTTCCGCCCATGAATGCCTACGAGCGTCGACTGGTTCACATTGCACTTCGTGGCAATGATGCCGTCGATACTCATTCTGAGGGTTCTGACCCTGATCGCCATGTGGTGATTGTTGCTCGATAATCTACTCGAGTTTATGCTAAGGGGACGTGGTTTCCACGTCCCCTTTTTTTGTCAAAAGTTCTCGATACGCTGATTTTTGTCAGAAAGGAGCTTTCGTTGTTAGTACTTACTGATCAGCAGGCTGACGAGATGTTGAGTCGTCTAGCTTTCTATTGCAAAGAGTATTCCTTGAGCGTAACTGATGTTGAGCTGAGGAAATGTATTCAGCATTTGGATTTGGTTCTAGAAACAAATAAGACAACCAATCTCACCCGTATTCTTAACGTAGAAGATGCTGCAGTACTTCATATCCTCGACTCACTTGTTTTGCTCCCCTATATCAACAAGGCTCCTGAGGGAGCTTTGCTCGATATGGGAACAGGTGCGGGCTTCCCTGGTATTCCATTAACCATAACCACGCATCGTAAAGCTACTTATATTGACTCTGTTGGCAAGAAGGTTGATGCGGTAAATTCCTTTGTCCATGCTATTGGATTGAAACATGCCCATGCGGTTCATGATCGTCTTGAAGAATATGCTCGGAGCCATAAGAAGCAGTTCTCTGTTGTAACCGCCCGCGCACTGGCCCCTCTACCGATTCTTGTTGAGTATGCGGCTCCGTATCTGAAGGATGGAGGGCTATTTGTTATAACCAAGGGCAATCCTTCGGATGAGGAGCTTGCTTCCGGCATGTCAGCAGCTAAGATTTGCGGCTTCACTTTGCTTCTGAATGACGCAATTGATTTGCCTGAAGGCTTGGGTCACAGGGAGTTCATTGTTCTTAAGAAGAGTCATCCAGCATCCGTTTCATTGCCTCGTGCAAATGGCGTGGCAAAGAAGAATCCGCTTGCCTAGATGTTTCACGTGAAACATAATGGATACTAACAACTTGCAGTGTTTCACGTGAAACATGGCGGTTGATATCGATTCGGAATGTTTCACGTGAAACATCCTCCGTTTGACAGCTTTAATACACACCAGGAGGGACCGTGGGATTTCGCGACGTTAAGCGTTCAAAGAGCGCAAAAGACACGCGTATCATTGCAATCATCAATCAAAAAGGCGGCGTCGGTAAGTCAACGACGGCTGTAAACCTTGCAGCAGCACTGGGTGAGCAGGGTCGTAAGACACTGATTGTCGATTTTGATCCGCAGGGAAACAGCACCAGTGGATTCGGAATTGAAAAAGAAGACCTTGATCACTGCATCTATGATGCATTGTTGAATGATGTGCCGGCAGAATCACTTGTTCTTGATACAAATTGCAAAAAGGTATTCGTAATTCCAGCTACAATTCAGCTTGCAGGCGCCGAAATTGAGCTCGTAAGCGCAATTGCACGTGAAACCCGCCTCAAAGATTTGCTTGAGCCGATTCAGGACGAGTTCGATTTTATTTTGATTGACTGTCCTCCTTCGCTCGGCCTGCTTACTATCAACGCCTTGACCGCAGCAGACAGCGTTTTGATTCCGATCCAGTGCGAATATTACGCACTCGAGGGCGTTACGAAGCTGCTTGAGTCAATGAAGATGGTCAAATCAAGGCTGAACAAGGGCTTAGACACCTATGGTGTGCTTATGACCATGTATGACTCGCGTACTTCACTATCGAATCAGGTTGTTGAGGAGGTTCAATCGTACTTTGGTGATAAGGCGTTTAAGACGCTAATCCCCCGTACGGTTAAAATCTCCGAAGCTCCGTCTTTTGGAGAACCAGTAATTACCTATGCACCTCAAAATAAGGGTGCAAAAGCATATATGAACCTTGCAAAAGAGGTGATCAAGCGTGCCTAGTGTAAAGAAACGTGGCGGATTGGGACGTGGACTGAATGCTTTGGTCTCAGAGGCCGAGTATGAGACCGGCGGTTCGGCTGCATCGGCTTCAAATGCTGCATCTGAAACAAAACTACCTATTGAGGATATCGTTCCCAACCCTAATCAGCCGCGAATTCACTTTAACGAAACTGAACTTCGCGAGTTGAGCGAGTCAATCCAAGAACATGGCGTTTTGCAGCCGCTTTTGGTTCGCAAGCATGGAAACGGCTATGAGATCATCGCTGGTGAGCGTCGTTACCAGGCGTCAAAGCTTGCTGGCCTTGAAGAATTGCCAGTCATCATTAAAGAGGTAAATGATGAAGAGATGCTGGCTCTTGCTCTTATCGAAAACCTTCAACGTTCAGATCTGAATCCCGTCGAAGAGGCTAAGGGCTATCGACAGCTCATCGATGCCAGCGGTATGACCCAGGAGGCATTGTCGAAGGCAGTAAGCAAGTCACGCTCTGCAATTACAAACTCGCTGCGTCTTCTCGATCTCCCCGAAGTAGTTCAGCAGATGATTTTTGAGGGTAAACTTACTGCTGGTCATGCACGTGCGATTCTTGCAGTTCCCTATGAGGATGCTCGAATTCGACTTGCAGAGAAGGTTGTTGCAGAGGGCCTTTCCGTAAGAGCGACAGAAAATCTTGCTCCGTTGTTTTCTGCCGGAGAGACACCTAAGACGCGGAGGCCTGCAACCCCTCAGTCTTTTAAAAAGGCAGCCCGCGTGCTTCGTCAGGTTTTTAATACCAACGTGCGTGTGAAGAGCTCGCGTGGAAAGAATAAGATTGAGATTGAGTTTAAAGACGAGGAAGAGCTCTCTCGTATTCTTGGCGAAATGATTCAGTTTGATCAAGGAGGCCAAGATGAGGAATAGAATTTTAACTGCGATTGCATTGGCGACGACTGTCGCGGCTGGTGCCTTTGCTGGCTATAAGATCGCGACAGACGATGAACTTCGAGGTCGTTTGCTTCGTAGTGCGCAAGATATTGTCGATACATCCAAGAAGAAAATGGATGTTATGACAGAAGATGTTGCCATGCGTACAGCTCAGGTAACGAAGAATCCCAAGATTAATCAGGGTTGGGTCAGCAACCAATGGGAAAATGTAGGCTATTAGGTACCTAACAATTACTTAGCATATTGTGATGGGTCCTTGTCTGATTCACGAGACAAGGACCCCTTATTTTGGCCGTAAAAATGGGACCAGTAGCAGCTGATTCAAAATTAAGGTCAATAAATGAAACGACCCCGGTTGCATATCCTGCAACCGGGGTCGTTCGATGTTTCACATGAAACGTTTTGGGGTGCGACTCCCCTATGCGTTCTTCTGAACTTTGAAGCGCTGCTTCAGCTGTCCGCAAGCGGCGTCAATATCGTTACCACGGGAGTTACGAATCGTTGTCTCGATGCCACGGGACTCAAGGCGACGCTGAAGATCCTCAACCTTATGAATCGGCGACGGCTTGAGCGGGCTACCCTCGATGTCGTTAAGCTGAATGAGGTTAACGTGGCACAGCGTTCCCTCGCAGAAGTCGCAGAGCGCCTGCATTTCCGGATTCGTATCGTTGACGCCTTCGATCATGGCATACTCATAGGTTGGGCGGCGGCCGGTCTTCTCGGTGTAGAGCTGAAGCGCTTCGTGAAGGCGAAGCAGCGTGTACTTCTTAACACCGGGCATGAGCTTATTGCGCGTCGACTGGATGGCGGAATGCAGTGAAACAGCAAACGTGAACTGCTCGGGGATGTCGGCAAATTTGCGAATACCGGGAATAACGCCACTGGTAGAGACGGTGAGGTGACGAGCGCCGATACCGATGCCATCGGGGTCGTTGAGGATTCGCAGCGCCTTGAGAACCTCGTCGTAGTTGGCAAACGGCTCGCCCTGGCCCATGAAGACAACGCTCGTGGCGCGCTCGCCAAAGTCGTTGGATACATGAAGTACCTGGTCGACGATCTCTTGAGCGGTCAGAGAGCGCTTGAGGCCGTTGAGACCGGTAGCGCAAAAGGCGCAGCCCATGCCACAGCCAGCTTGGGTGGAAACGCAGACGGAAAGCTTGTTACGACGGGGCATGCCGACAGTCTCGACGGAAACGCCGTCGTGGTACTCGAGCAAATACTTGCGAGAGCCATCTTTGGAAACCTGCTTGGTTAGTTCAGTCGGCGTGTCAAAGGCAAAAGCCTCTTTAAGCTGCTCGCGGAAAGCCTTAGGAAGGTTTGTCATATCGTCAAACGAACAAACGTTCTTCTCAAAGACCCATTCGATGAGCTGCTTCGAGCGGAAGGCTGGCTGGCCAAGTTCGGCCACGAGCTCGCGAATATCGTTTTGGCTCAAGTCGCGAATGTCCTGAGATTTAGTCCTGGGATTCATGGAAGCCTTTCGATTTTGGGGAAACGTAGAGGGTATCGCTACAATATGGTATCAGCTGCAGAAATTATAGAGGAGGAGTCTGCCCATGCCGGGTAAAAGCCTAGAGAACATGCACGTAGCGGTCTTGGCGGGCGGTCATTCCGCTGAGCGCGAGATCTCGCTCAATTCGGGAAAGAACGTCGTGGTTGCCTTGAAGGAGGCCGGCTACACTTCGGTGGAGCTGCTCGACACGGCTGCTGATGACTTTATGGTAACCATGGCAACCGGCGGCTTTGACGTGGCGTTTATCGCCATGCACGGTGCCGGCGGCGAGGATGGCGCCATGCAAGGCGCCATGGAGACCCTGGGTATCCCCTACACGGCTTCGGGCGTGCTTGCCAGCGCCTGCGGTGCCGACAAGGAGGTCTCTAAGCTCCTGTACGCCAAGGCGGGCATTCCCATTGCCCCCGGCCTTGCGCTCGAGGTGGGCGATGAAGTCGATATCGATCGTATCGTCGAGGTTTGTGGCGAGCGCTGCTTTGTGAAGCCGGCCGTCAACGGTTCCAGCTATGGCATTTCCCTGGTCCATGAGCCCTCCGAGCTGCCCGCGGCAATCGCCAAGGCGTTTGAGTACGGCGACAAAGTACTGGTCGAGAAGTGCATCGAGGGTACCGAGATCACCGTCGGCGTATACGGCGAAGATGACGTGCGCGCTCTGCCGATTGTCGAGATTCGTAAGCCCGAGGACTGCGAGTTCTACGATCTGGACGTGAAGTATGTCGACCCTACGGACATCCATCGTATTCCGGCGCAGATTTCACCCGAGAATTACGCTCGCGCTCAGGAGCTTGCCTGTGCTGCTCACAAGGCCCTCGGTTGCCTGGGCATCTCGCGCAGCGATTTTATCGTGAGCGAGGACGGCCCCGTCATCCTCGAGACCAATACCATTCCCGGCATGACCGATACGTCGCTGTATCCGGATGAGATTCGCCACACCGACGACATGACGTTCCCGCAGGTCTGTGACAGCCTGATCCGTATGGGCCTTCGTCGAGCGGGCATTGCATGCTAATCGAGGACGCGGTTTTGTCAGGAACGCCGCAGTTTGTCATCGACTCCTATGCCACGCTTGCCGAGCGCGCCAAAACACAGTCCTTCGGCCTTATTGAGGAAGATGTGATCGTCCTCGATACCGAGACAACGGGTCTTTCGGTGCAGGACAACGAGCTGATCGAGATCTCGGCGGCCCGCCTTTCGGGTCGCGAGGTCGTCGACCGCTTCGATACCTTCGTGCATCCCAAGCAGCTGATTCCCGCCGAGATTACCGAGCTCACGAGCATTACAAATGCCGATGTGGCAGATGCCCCGTCGGCTGTTGAGGCCGTCGCCGCTCTCGCCGATTTTGTCGGTGGTTGCCCGGTGATCGCACATAACGCCACGTTCGACCGCTCGTTTATCGAGTCGGTCAAAGGCGGCGTCAACGTGAGCGATATTTGGATCGATTCGCTGGCGCTGTCGCGCATCGCGCTTCCTCGCCTGGCCTCGCACAAGTTGTCTTTTATGGCCGATCTGTTTGGCTGTGACTCGGTATCACACCGTGCCAATGCCGACGTCGACGCCCTGTGTGGCGTATGGCGCGTGTTGCTCGTGGCGCTCACCGACTTGCCTCAGGGCCTCATGGCGCGCCTAGCCGACATGCATCCGGATGTGCCTTGGTCCTATCGTCCTATCTTCTCATTCTTGGCGGGGCAGAACCCTGGTTCTATCTTCTCTCTCAGCGCCGCTCGTGCTGACGTTCTCAAGGCCGATCGCGCCGACGATCGGGTGGACGCCGACGAACTGCCGGTACTCAAGATGCCGAGTCGTGAGGAGATTGAGGCAGACTATGCGCCAGGTGGCCTGGTCAATCGCATGTATCCCACCTACGAGCCGCGTGATGAGCAGATCGCGATGGCGCTCGAGGTCCGCGATGCGCTGGTCACGGGCACACATCGCGTAATTGAGGCGGGCACGGGCGTCGGCAAATCGATGGCCTATCTGGTGCCTTTTGCCGAGGCAGCACGCCGTAACAACATCACGGTTGGTATTGCGACCAAATCGAACAATCTTGCCGACCAGCTCATGTACCATGAGCTGCCAAAACTTGCCGAGCAACTGGACGGTGGTCTGTCATTTTGCGCTCTCAAGGGCTATGACCACTATCCGTGCCTGCGCAAGCTTGAGCGCATGAGCCGAGGCCAGGTCGAGATTACCACCAAGCGCGATCCGGCGGACACGCTCACGGCGGTCGCGGTCATTATGGCGTACGTCTGCCAATCAGCCGATGGCGACCTCGACTCGCTCGGCATTCGGTGGCGCAGCGTCAACCGTCCCGACTTTACGACGGCCTCGCGCGAGTGTGCTCGTCGCCTCTGCCCGTTTTTCCCTGATAAATGTTTGGTCCACGGCGCTCGCCGTCGTGCGGCGCATGCCGATGTGGTGGTCACCAACCATTCCCTGCTGTTCCGCAATGTCGCGGCCGAGGGTAGGATTTTACCTCCGATTCGTCATTGGGTAATCGACGAGGCCCATTCCATCGAGCGCGAGGCGCGCCGCCAGTGGGCGCGCGTGGTGTCGGCGGACGAATCACGCGTTCTGTTTGAGCGCCTGGGTGGCTCGAGCACCGGCGCGCTAAGCCAGGTTTCCCGTGATTTGGCAACCTCCGAGGGCTCTACGCTCTATCTGGGCCTTACTGCCAAGGCGACGTCGACGGTTGCGCGCGCGAGCATGGCAATCGCCGACGTGTTCGATGGCGTTCGCGAGCTCGGCCGCCGTGCGCGTGGGGGTTATGACAATGCCAATCTATGGATTGGCCCCGAGCTGCGCGAATCTGACGACTGGCATGATTTCTTACAGTCGGCCTACACTGGCATCGACGCATTGGAACAGGCTGACAAGAGCGTCGACGCGCTGGTGCAAGCCGTCGCCGCCGACAAGCCCGAGGTTGTTGTTGACCTGGGTGATATCTCGCGTCGCCTGCACGAGTTGGTCGAGAACCTCAAACTCATCATTGATGGCACCGATGAACACTACGTGTATTCGCTGCAGGTCAATCGCAGGCTGCGTGCCGGCGGAGAGTCGATGACCGCAGAGCGCATCGACATTGGCGAGGCCTTGGCAACCGAGTGGCTGCCCGAGGTTCACACGGCTATCTTTGCCTCGGCGACTATGACGGTGTCCAAAAGCTTTGAACACTTTAACCATGCGGTCGGCCTCGATCGCATCGGTGCTTCAACATCCTCATCGCTGCACTTGGACTCGAGCTACGACTTCGATTCGAACATGGCTGTAGTCGTTGCGGGCGATATCCCCGATCCGCGCGATCGCGAGAGCTATCTTACGGCGCTCGAGCGCGTGCTGGTCGACGCCCATCTTGCCATGGGCGGATCGGTGCTCACACTGTTCACCAATCGGCGCGACATGGAAGACCTGTACGCCCGCGTTGAGCCCAAGATGGCCCGTGCGGGTCTGGAACTCAACTGCCAGCAGCGCAACTCATCTCCTCGTCGCCTGCGCGACCGGTTTATCAGCGAGCCGACTTCATCGCTTTTTGCGCTTAAGGCCTTCTGGGAGGGATTCGACGCCAGCGGCGAGACGCTGCGCTGCGTCATCATTCCCAAGCTGCCGTTCTCGAGCCCCACGGACCCGCTCTCGTGCGAGCGCAACCTGCGTGAAGACCGCGCTTGGGCGCGCTATTCGCTGCCCGAGGCGGTGCTCGAGGTCAAGCAGGCGGCCGGCCGCCTTATCCGCTCGTCGACCGATTGCGGCGTGCTGATTCTGGCCGACCCGCGCCTGGTGACGAAGGGCTACGGAAAGAAGTTCTTAACGTCGCTGCCCACGAGCTCCTACCAGCGCATCGAATCGGCGCAGATTGGGCACTATCTGCAACTGTGGCGTGCACGCCACGAGCGGCGGCGCTAAAGCGGACAGACGAGGGTTTTTGCCATATCGCACAGACGCTTTGACAGGGCGGGGTCATCCAAGATGCGGATGGCTCCGCCCGCTGCGATTATCTGGCTCAGTAGCCAACGCTCGGAGCCGTAATGCACGGTTACCGTTGCCATGTCTGCTCCGCTGTGCTCGATTAGGGTGATGCCGGCCCAGTCCAGATGCTCCGCCATATCGAATGGCATCAAGAGCTTTGCACTACGCTGCGTCCGGGCAAGGGAATCGTGGAGGGATGCGACGTCCGGTGCGTGAGGCACGACGGAGTCTTCCGTCAAGGCGAGTCCCTCGATTTTATCCATGCGATAGGTGCGCTGCTCATCGACTGCGATGTCCCAGGCAATCAGGTATGTTTGGTCGCCGTTTGCCGTAATGCGCAAGGGGTCGACCAGACGCTTGCGTGGCCGTGCATCGTCCATCGAGCGATACGAGATGCGGCAGCGAACGCCGTCCTGAATGGCGCAGCTCAGCTGCTGCCAGTGCGATCCGTGGTTGACGGTGTCAAAGACGCGCTGGTTATAGCCAAGCTCTTCGGGTAGAAGGGCATGTCGAATCCGAGCTGCCGTCTGCGGCTCGATCCCCAACGATTCAAGTTCGTGGTTGAGCACAGCGCCCTCGGCGGCACTCAGGCGCAACGGTAGCACACGCCCGGCGTCACCGGTGAGGACCACACGCTCGCCGCGGCATTCGCAGATGATGCGCGCGCCCGATTCTCGGTCCGCGAGCGTCGAGACGATCTCGAGAATCTCGTCGAGCGACACCCCCGTGATGTCAAAGCGACTGCAAATCTCGGTTCGAGTCATGCCGCTCTCGCCGGCGGCGTAGAGGGCCTCCATGATGTCGATGGCGCGCGAGAGCCTCTGCTCGCTGGTGAGTTTACGCACGGGCATGCTCGTGCACCGTCCTTTCAATGAGGTGGTTCCACGCCTGTTTGAGCGATTTGGGGGCCACGGGCCTCATGCCGTCCATGGCGTGGGCCATGCAAAATGAGGCGGCGGCTTCAAGATCGCGCACGTCGACGGTCCAGGTCCATCCCACATCGGTGTGTACGAGCTCACCTCGCCCGCGCGTGAGGCCGTTGATCATATCGATCTGCGTCTGAGGGGCGAACGAGAACGTAGCTGCAACGGGCGGTCGGTCGGCAAAATCGAATTCAAAGAACAGATAGTCGTTGAGATTGAAGTTCGCGGGGATGACGTAGGCCTTCGAAGGACGCCAAGCGCGAACGATACGGTCGCAGCGGAATGTCCTGATGTCGTCGGTGGCATTGTCGAGACCGCAGAAGTACGCCACGCCCTCGCGCTCGAACATGCCGTAGACGCAGACGGTGCGCTCTTTCTGCTCGCCGCGTCCGTTCTGATATAAAAATCGCAGCGCGCATCGCTCGGCAAAGGCGCTCCATACCGCATCGACGGTGGGAGAGCGGCGGATCGGTACTTCGTCCACCGCCGTCCTACCGGTGAGATAGGCAATCTTGGAGCGAATATCGGCAAGCGGTGCGGCAAAAGTGGATGAGCCGGCCGCTAGTGTCTGGTCGATGGCGTTGAGCAGGATATCGGCATCGTCTGCGGTAATGAGGCCGCCTGCCGCAAACGTGTGCTCGCGGTCGATTGTCCACGAGCTTTCCTCGGTCTCCTGCGCGCCGGTGGGGCGAACCTCCTTGATTAAGATGCCGCGTTCGAGCAGTTTGTCACGATCGCGTCGAAACTTGCGCTTATCCGAGTCGATATTGCCCGAGTCATATCCCAGGTCAGAATCCAAGACGATCTGCTCGGTCGTCAGCGGTTCGGGGGAGCTATTGAGCACAAAGAAAAGATTGAGGATGCGCTGAGCCGTTTTATCGAAACTGGGCTCCGAATTTCCCTTTTTAATTGTCTCGGTCGTGTCGCTTGCCGTCATAGAGTCCTCGCATGAGAAGGTGGTTTGCTGCCATGATTTTAGTCCGATATGGAGATTAGGCTATATCCTTGTCCGCTCGGGGCGTTAAGATGGCCCGAATTCGGTCGTTTGCGCTCGCTCGGGGTATACTTTCGACTATATACGGTTCTAATGTGCATGCATTGGGCCTATTTGTCGGATTATGGATGTGGAGCGCACATGGCGAACACCCAGAACTATATTAACCACCTGCTGCAGAACACCGGCATTACGCCGGCATGCAGCGAAGAAGAGCGCTTGGCTGCCGAAGATATCGCTCAGATCTTCCGCAACCACGGCTTTGACCCCGAGGTTCAGGAGTTCAATGCCCCGGCGCCCAGTAGGTTGGCATTTGCCGTTACCGGTATTCTTGCGTTTGCCGGCGCCCTGCTGATGGGCATCGGCGGCGGTATCGGCTTGGTCGGCACCTTGCTGGCCATTGTCGGTGCCGTGCTCTACGTACTCGAGCGCACAGGGCATCCCGTGGTTTCGCGCCTGGGAAAGACCGGTGTGAGCCAAAATGTCATCGCCTATCACAAGGCCTCGGGCCCGCTTGCGTCTCCTCGCAACCGCCCGGTCGTCGTGGTGGCCCACTATGATTCCCCCCGTGCCGAGCTCCTTGCTCGCGAGCCCTACGCTCCGTATCGTGCGCTCATCGCCAAGCTCCTGCCTGTCGCCACGATCGCGCCCGCGGTTGTCGCCATCCTGCGTATTCTGCCGCTCCCCGGCGCGCTCAAGGTTCTGCTGTGGATTGTCGCGATCCTCGCTTCCCTCGTTGCACTCGCCAACGCGGTAAACATCATCTCTAACCGCCACATTCTTCCCTATACGTCTGGCGCGGTGTGCAACAAGTCTTCTGTCGCCGCTATGCTCGGCGTTATGGACAACGTTGCTCCCTTCCAGGGCGAAAACGAGTTTCCCGACGATGTTCCGTTCGATACCTATTTTGGGGAGCAGAAGCGTCGTGCCGAGGAAATGGCGCGCGCAGCGGCGGAATATGCCGCGGCCCAGCAGCAAAACGACTACGGCAACACCATCGAGTATGAAGAGCCTACCTACGCCGAGGACGAATTCGGTCAGCCGATTGCTCCCGACGCTCAGACCGAGCCCGAACAGGGTGAGGCTTTCGACGAGCAAATCGAGGGCTTTGAGGGTGCGTCTGCCGACGAGACGCTGATCGGCGCTATCGTGCCTGAGGATCAGAATCAGGCTGCCCAAGCCGAAGAGTTCAATGACGAGGTTCCCGCTGCCGAGCCGGCGGAGGAGTCTGCCGAGCCCGAGCCCAAGCTCTATCGCAACGCCGCCGGCAACATCCGCTTTGGTTCGGATGCCATCCGTGCGCTCGGAATGCTTCCCGAGTCCTGCACGCTCGATTACGAGGAGGGCGAGGAGCCAACGGTTGAGCCCGAGCCTGCCCCCGTCGTGGCTGCGCCTGCGCCCGTTGTCGCTGCGGATGATGAGTCTGCCGCGGTTACCGCTGCCGTTGCCGATCCCGAGGCGGTGTCCGCGTTCGATCCCGCGGCAGGACTGGACATTTTGGCTCCCGCCGCACCGGCGCAAGACGTTGCGGACGAGTCTGACGACGATTACGTTGAACAACCGAGGCGCGTGTCTTACGAGAGCGATACTGATTTCTCGGCCGAGATTCCCGCGGCAACGCCGCATACCGACATTGCATCCGCGTTCTCGTCGATTGGCGCCAGCGCTTCCAACTTCTTTAAGGGTGCGTTTGCAAAGGGCAAGAAATTTGTCGACGATTTCGAGGAGAAGCGCGCTGCCGCACGCGAGGCTGCCGAGCAGGAGGCTATCGCTCAGCAGCAGGCAGCCGAGGCGGCACGTGAGCTCGCGGCGCAAGAGTTCGAGCAGAACGAGGCTATGCAGTCCGCGCCCGTCGAAGCCGCCGAAGCTACAACGTCCTTTGAGTCCCAGCAACCGGCGTCCGCGGATGTTGTTGAAGCGACGACGTCTTTCGAGGCTCAGCAGCACGTCGATAGCACCATGTCGTTTGATGCCGCGCAGTTCGATTCCACGATAACGTTTGAAAAGCAGGGCACCGCGATTGCCGAGCCCCTTCCTGTTTCCGATGAGCAGGGCGACGCGGCAGACGATGACGAGCCTGTTGATGCTGCCGAAATCCAAGATGCCGCCGAGGACGAGCCCGTCGAGGCCAACTCTGACGAAGAGCAATACGCGGCAGCCGAGCAAGATGATTCGACCGAGGTCGAGCAGGAGGAAGTGCCTGCGGTTTCCGAGACTCCCGAGACGGATGAGTCGAGGCCTTATTCCACGCAGATTTTCACCATGCCGACCCCGAGTGGTTCCGGTGCCACGGTTGCCAATGTCGCTCCCACCCAGGACGAAACGGTCGATTCCCTTATGGCCCAGATTTCCTCCCAGGCATCGCCGCGCCCGCAGATGAATGTTCCCGATCCGGCGTCGGCACCGTCGCCTGCACCTTCCTCGTCTCCGCTGGCTTCGGTCCCCGATCCGTCGCTGCCGTCTATGAAGCAGGCAAACGTTGCGTCTCGCACGTCGCTGTTCGACCTTCCCGACCCCTCCGCACAGGTCAACGATCCCTTTGCTACTGCCCAGGGCCCCGAACCCACATCGGCACCCGTTGCGCCTCCTATGCCCGTTGCGTCGGGCGCACAGCCGATCGAGACCATTTCGGCTCCCGCCCCGGCGGCACCCAAGTCTCGTAAGCGCGGCCTGGGTGGTCTGTTCGGCCGTAAAAAGAAAAACGAGCAGGACAGCATGAGTGACTGGCTGGGCGTCGAAGACGATTACGATGCCAAGAAGTCCGGTCGCGGTATCGGTTCGTGGGATAACTTCGAGGACGATAACGATGGCTGGAAGGGTGGCGCTACGTCTTCCGATGGCGCTTCTTCCGAAGATATGCTCTCGGCTGTCGCCTCTATGGGCGATGATGAGCTGCTCGGTCACGATATCTGGTTTGTGGCAACGGGCGCCTCGGATTGTGATGGCGCTGGCATGAAGGCCTTCTTGGCTTCGCATCGCGATAAGCTCCGCGGCGTATTCTTTATCAATCTTGAATCCGTCGGCGCCGGTAGGCTTTCGGTGGTGACGGTCGAGGGCGAACAACAACTGCTCAAGGGCGATCGCCGCATCATGAACCTGGTCAGCAAGGTCTGCAAGTCGTTCCATGTCGATTGTGGCGCGCTCGAGATGCCCTATGCCAAGACCGATGCCTATGCTGCGCTCGAGGCGAGCCGCCGAGCCCTTACCATCGCCGGCGTGGACGGCACTCGTCTGGCTTGCGCTCGTACCGAGGACGACCTGCCCCACAATGTCAACCCGACGAACATTACTACGGTATCCGAGGTCGTGACCGAGGTTATCCGCCGTTCGTAGACGGAGCTCTAAGGAGTCAACGTGTTTTCGTATATTAAGCGCCATTGGCCTGTCTACGTGATTTTGACCTTGATTGCCATTGCGTTAGGATTTGGGGCTGCCTTCATCGTGGGTGCAAAGGGCTCGACCCCCGCCTCCGCAATCAGCGAAGAGGTGGAGCAAGAACAGAGTACGGGTGCCGATGGGATTCCTGAGTCCGAGCAGGCAATCGTTGATGGTGGATCTTCGTCTGCAGAGTAGATGCGGCGATTTAAATGATTGAAAGCGGGCGAGCCAGGGGACTGGCTCGCCCGCTTTTTCATCGCGCTAGCGCTTCTTTGGGATCGACCTAAGGCGAGCGAACCATAGGGCTGCGGCACCCGAGGTCAGGAGCGCGGTGATGCAAGAGGCGATGGGAACTGATCCTGTTGCCGGTAGGTCCTGCGGTAGGGTACAGCGTTGAATGACGCTGTCCTCGTCATGTGACTCAAGTTTATCGCCGCCACCGTTGCGGCAAAGATCGACGCGCGCGCTGTTGGTGAGTGCGGTTTGGGGCGTATAAGCCGACGTTGCCTGCATGTGTACGACTGCGCCCCGAGCGTCTGTGCCAAGGATTGCTTTGGCATCGTCAAGGTCGTCGTGCTCATCTTTGAGATCATCGCGGGTCCAAGAATCCGCATCGCTTCGAGTCGTAAAGTCGGCGGCTACCGCACCGTATTCAATTCGAATGCCTGTTACGACGGTATTGGATGCAAGGTCGAGCTCTTCCGCCTCGAGTGTGGTGGATTCCGTGGTCGAGACATCCGCCTTCCAGAGGCGCCAGCCGTCGTAATCGACGAGGCGGCAGTCCTCACCAAGGCTCTCTTTTACTTCGTCGGACTCAAGCCAAGGATTTTCGTGTCCATCGTCAAGTGTCGCGTTCGCCGGCTCATCGACGTCTGTCGAGTCCAACGGCGTCGTGCGATACCACACGTTGCACAGACCGTTGAGGTCGCCGATGGCGACGGGGGTTTCGATTGAGATGAATCTCGCCGTGCCGTCTTTGGCGCACTCAAGATCATCGGTAATCGTAAACTCATCAACCCAAGTAGCGGAATCGTTTCGAGCATCGATGGTATAGGAGAAAAGCCCATCACTATTGGTTTGCGTCGTGGCGCGGTTTTTACCATCGCCGTTAGCCAACAGGCCCTTTTCGATAGGTTGGACAAGTTCCTGACGCTTGTCGACCTGCCCCTTGATCTCGATGGGCGCATCCTTCATCGCGACGGATTGGACTTCTCCCGTATCTTTTATTTCAAACGTTATCTCCTCGGCAAGGTCATAGGTCCGCGGAGACATCATTTCGCGCAACGAGTAGGTGCCGGGTGCAAGATGTTCGACGCGGTGCGGCTTGTCGGATGAGGTCCAGGAGTCTATTTCGGTTTTATCGGGACCATATAAGGTGAGCTGTGCGCCTTCCACTTCCTGCTCACCGCTTGCATCGACCTTGGAGACATCAACCTTGGTGTAATCGTCGGATACGTTAAGCCGTGCTTCTACAACGGGTGTTTTCTGGTCGGCATAAGTAAGGTCGACAATATGGGATGTCCGATCGAGTAAGAAGCCTGCCGGCGCTTGAGTCTCGACAACCTCGTAGCGTGCGGTGCCAGATCCCAGCGGGAGGTCGTCCGCGCGTGCTTCTCCAGTTTCATCCGTCGTGACGGTAGCGACAGTCTCACCGTCGAGCGCGGCAATGCTACCGTCGGGGCGCACGATATCACCCGAGGCACGGATCTCAAAGACGGCGCCCGCGAGGCTGCTGCCGTCTACGGCATCGGTTTTAACGATCCTGATGTTTCCGGTCGCGGCGTGGTCATAATACGAGGCGATTGCAACGGGCGTTAGGTTCATGTCGGCGGGTATGTTTACCTCGATCTCCTCGCCGACAAGATAGGGCTCTTTGGCCGAGGTTTCGCGTACATAATAGGTGCCCGGCACGAGCGATTCGGGCAGTGTGACGGTCCCGGTCGCGTCAGTCGTAAAGGTGTCCATTACGTTATGTGCTGGATACCAGCAAGTTTGTGAGACAGGTTCGTGATTGCTGTCGAGGAGTTGGAAGGTGAATCCGGCTAGGGGAACAGAAGCGCCTGTTTGGGCATCGCGTTTTACAATCTGGAGATGCGTCGACAGAGCGTGGTTGTCCACGATATATTGAAGCTCGGCGCCGTCGGAAATCTGATTTGCCCCGACGGTCCATTCCCCTGCACGTTTAAAACCCTCGGGGACGGTTTCCGGAACCTCACGAACCGTGTAGCCGGCACGGTCGTATGGGACGGCTCCGTGGACACCGGCGGGTCGCTTGCCTGTGCCGAACCATGCTTCGGGCTGATCTTCGGTGGAGGCAAAGCCATAGATGTTTGTGGTCAGTGTGCCAACAACCTGCTGAGAGCTGTTGCTGACAACCTCAAAGACAACACCACCCGCCGGCTGCTCCAGGCCGGATTGGTCGCTATTGCCGTAATCCTTGAATTTGGAAATCTCAAGGTTAAACGCAATGGGGATATCGGAAACGCGAGATTCGATCTCGACCACGCCTGAATCGCCGAGCTGGTCGGCTCCAACGGTATAGGTCCAGCTGTCGTTGGATGGCAGGTAGCCCTCGGGGGCTTTTGATTCGTAGATGGTAAAGGTTCCTAAGGGGACATCGGCGAGGGTGGCCCGACCGCTTTCGTCGGTCGTGAGGATTTGTGCCCATCCAGGGGTTGATTGCGACACACACGTGAACTCTGCTCCTGCGAGCGAAGCTCCCACCTGGTGGCCGGCATTCGTCGCGGCATCGAGTTTTACGATACGCAGGTTGATGGTGCCGGGCTGTTCATCAATGGCGACCCGCCCGCCGTCATTCCCCGTGGTAAAGGCAATACGATCGTGGCGGGGGACATAGCCGGCCGGCGCCTTCGTTTCAACTAGGTAGTATGCCGTGTTGGGCAGAAGTGTTGCTTGCGCTCGACCGTTGCTGTCCATCTGGACGGTGCCGACATGCGCGCCGCTGGCGCTCTCAAAAATATCGAATGTTGCCCCGTCAAACTGATAAGTATTGTTTCCGCTGGTAATGGCGGCGTTTGCAGACTGTTTTTTGAAGGAAACAGAGACTGCCGGCAGTACATAGAGCATGTCTTGACGTTTGCTGCCGCCCGATACGGCTCCTAGATAGCGCCGCGCGCGGTGCGGAGCGGCTTTGATGCTTCCTGATTTTGCGTTGTCGTGGAGCCACCGCGCAGCCGCCACGACTTCATTGTCGGCGGTAAAGTGCCCGCTCTTGGTTTTGCCCTGAGCGGTCGTGTAGGAATAGGTACCGTCGACATGGGTAGTGCCGTTGAGCATCCATACGGCAAGCTGGGTTGCGGCGCGGGCGCGATCGGGTGAAAGATGGTAACCGCCAAACGACGTGGCGGTAGGATATCCGTGACAAACGATTGCCGCGAACTCGTCGTCGAGCCACACCCAGCCTTGATCAAAGTTGAGCCATGGGCCGCCCGGCTTGGTGGGGCCGGGGCGCTCCTGGTTCATGCAGTAGGCAATCGAGGCGTCTTGAGCTTCATACTTGCCGATGAAGAAGGGCCCACAATCATCGCTAATAGTGCGGAAGCCGAGTTGGTCGTAGCCATCGACGGCAAATGCGGCTCTCGGTGCCAGGCAGCCGAAAAGCAGGAAGAGGAGCAGGAGCAGCGGACCTGTTGCGATTGCGCTGTGGACAGAGTGCGTGGGTGCGTTGGACATGGCTGCTCCTTATCCCTCGTGCGCCGCATGGGGAGGCTGCGACGCGTAGGATGAGGCTACCCCCGAGGTTCATGCGGGTAAGTACCGGAGCCTGACCAAAAGCTTGCCCAATTCCTGACAAATTGAGCTCAAATACAACAATCAAGCAAAAGCGCAGGTAGAAGATAGGGAGAACAGGAGGTCAAAGGTCCTCATCTCCACAATTGACGCGATTTTCAAACGAATCTCCACAGCTAAAACAAGCATCGCCACCCTTGTATCGAACAAGACAACCGCGTTATACTAGCCAACACACAAGCGGGCATCGCCAAGTGGTAAGGCATCAGCTTCCCAAGCTGACACTCGCGGGTTCGAGTCCCGTTGCCCGCTCCAGTTAAGAGCACAAGCACGGCACCATCACGGTGCCGTGCTTTTTTCAATAAAGCGCCGGGACTCGAACCCGACAGGGTGCGAGCGTTAAATAAACGCGAAGCGTTTATAGCGAGCAGGCAAGGTCGCCGATAGGCGGCCGCAGCCGGTGCGGATTTGCGAAGCAAATACGCAGACGTCCCGTTGCCCGCTCCATCGGGCACGGGAGACAAGGGGACGGCTAATTCAACAAAGTCTTCCCCTTCGTCTCCGTGAATCCGAGGAGATCGACCGCAGCCGGTGCGTATTTGCGAAGCAAATAACGCAGACGTCCCGTTGCTCGCTCCAATTCCAAAATGTTAGGTTAATGCCTGCTGCCCATACTTGCACCTGCGCACGGTACAATGGATGGGTTACGACCAACGTGCCAATAACCAAAAAGGAGCCGCTATGATCGATCGCTATACCCGCCCGGAGATGGGACACATTTTCTCCCTCGAGAACAAGTACGCCATTTGGCAGGAGATCGAGGTCTTGGCCTGCGAGGCCCAGGCGGAGCTCGGCAAGATCGGTATTTCCAAAGACGAGGCCCAGTGGATCCGCGACCATGCCAACTTTGAGAAGGCGAAGGTCGATGAGATCGAGGAAGTCACGCGCCACGACGTCATTGCCTTCCTGACCAACATGAAGGAATACATCGATGCCGATGTTCCCGAGGGCGACCCCAAACCCAGCCGCTGGGTTCACTATGGCATGACCAGCTCCGATCTGGGCGACACGGCCCTGTGCTACCAGCTCACCCAGGCCTGCGACCTGATCATCGAGGATGTCAAGAAGCTCGGCGAGATTTGCAAGCGTCGCGCCTTTGAGGAGCGCAACACGCTCTGCGCCGGCCGTACTCATGGCATCCATGCCGAGCCGATGACCTTCGGCATGAAGTTTGGCTCTTGGGCCTGGGAGCTCAAGCGCGATCTGGACCGTCTTGAGGATGCCCGCAAGAACGTTGCCTTCGGTGCTATCTCGGGCGCTGTCGGCACGTACAGCTCCATCGAGCCGTTCGTCGAGGAGTACGTCTGCGAGCACCTGGGCCTGGTCCACGATCCTCTGTCCACGCAGGTCATCAGCCGCGATCACCATGCCTATCTCGCCGGCGTTCTCGCCACCACCGCGGCCACCTGTGAGCGCATCGCTACCGAGGTTCGCAATCTGCAGAAGACCGATACACTCGAGGCCGAGGAACCGTTCCGTAAGGGTCAAAAGGGCAGCTCCGCTATGCCGCACAAGCGCAACCCCATCACCATGGAGAAGGTCTGCGGCCTGTCGCGCGTCGTGAAGGCCAACGCGCAGGTTGCCTTCGACAACGTCGCCCTGTGGCACGAGCGTGACATTTCGCACTCCTCTGCCGAGCGCGTCGCCCAGGCCGACAGCTTCATCGCCCTCGACCACATGTTCCAGTGCCTCATCCGCGTTATCGACGGCCTGCAACTGTATCCCGCCCGCATGATGGCCAACCTCAATAAGACCCGCGGCCTCATCTTCTCTTCCAAGGTACTGCTCGCCCTCGTCGACACGGGCATCACCCGCGAGGACGCGTACGCCATTGTGCAGGAGAACGCTATGGCAACCTGGCACGAGGTACAGGATTGTGTCTCCGGCCCCACCTTTAAGGAGCGTCTCGAGGCCGACCCGCGCTGCACCGTCAGTCAGGAGAAGCTCGACGAGATCTTTGATCCGTGGGACTTCCTCACCCGTATCGACACGGTCTTTGATCGTCTGGAGCAGCTGAGCTTCGAGTAGGTTCGGGCATAACGTTAGCTTTTTAGGGCGCTTTGCTGGTAATGTGTGTTGCCGGCAAAGCGCCTCGTTGCATTTAGGGAAAGACGGGGATAATAGTCGTCTCGAATAACATTCTGAGAGGGGATCGCATGATTTCGTTTGATTACAAGCCTCAGGGCGTGTGTGCTCGCAATATTCACCTTGATCTTTCCGATGACGGCAACAAGGTGATGGGCGTTGAGTTTACCGGCGGCTGCGACGGCAATCTCAAGGCTATCTCCAAGCTGGTCGAGGGCGCTCCTGCCGATCGCGTAATCGAGGTTCTCGCCGGTAATACCTGCGGTATGAAAAAGACCTCCTGCGCCGACCAGCTTACACGCGCTATCGAGGCCGCTCGCACCGAGATCGCCTAATGGGTATCGCCGATCACATCAAGAACGGAATATCGCGTCGCGGCTTTGTACTCGGTGGGGCTGCCGCGGGCGCTGCCACGGTGCTTGCCGGATGCTCGAAAAAAACGGGCACCAGCGATGATGCCGCCGGCGAGCCGCAGGTTATCAAGGATGATTCCAAAATCATCTCGATTACGGATGAGTACGAGGCAGTCGACATCGATCTTGAGCCGGCGGCGTCGTGGACGCTGCCTCTGGGTACGCTGCTGTACTACTGCGACGGCGATTACGCCGCGGCAATGATGGCGCCCGCATCGGCACTGCACGCCAACACGCTCGGTGTGCTCAACCTGGGCGATGGCTCGCTTACCACATTAATCGAGGATCCTATCGAGGGCACGGGATATGCATTCTACGATGTCCGTGCCGGCGACGGCGTATTCGCGTGGGTTGAGATGAACTTTGCCAATTCATCGTGGAAGCTCTACGCTCAAAATCTGTCGGGCGCTTCGCTCTCTGGCGACGTGGTTGAGCTCGATCGAGGTGGCAAGGACTACGATCCGCCGCTGTTTACGGCGTTCGGGGCATCAGTCATCTGGTATAAAATGCCTTCGGCAGGCGGCAATAAAACGAGTAGTGATTCGTTTTGCTATCGTCGCTCGCTTGATGAATCCAAGGCCGAGGTAATTTGGAAATCGACGGGCCGCTTTGCATCGGCCCCGCGCGCGAGCGACGGCATTTTGACCATCTCGCCGCGTGTCCGCAACGACGAGGGCGTCTACTACGGCATAACGGCAATCGATCTGACCGACGGCAACAACACCAAACGTGCCCAGCTAGTCCTTCCCTCGTCAGTCTCGCCTTTCGAGGCCGTATATATGGGCGATACCTTCGTGTTTTCTATCGAGGCGGCCTATAGTGGCGTGGGCAGCCTGGGCAATATGGGCACATATATCGGTAATGAGGGAGGGCCGTACCTCTTCCTGTCCCGCGAGCCGCTCGCATGTGCGGCTGGCAAGAAGAATAAATACCTTGTTAAGGTACAGGCGTCGCATTTCCTGATCGACACCTCTGCCAAGACCTATGGCTCGCTGCTGTCGCCCGACCGCGCTTTGGAGTATGGCGATTATCCAGCTACGGCGGGAAAATCGGACTCATTCCTTACGTACGCCACGGTGCGCAACAGCCAGGGTATACCAGAGACGGTCACTGCACGTCTATTCTCTCTTTAAGCTTAGAGGGGTTAAAAAGGCGCCAACAGGGGAATAAACGCGTTGTAATTGTGAGTACCGCCCGCCGAGCTGCCGCGTCATAGCGGCATCCGGCGGGCTCAGGTGCGTTAAAATGGGCTTGTTCTTAGCTAATTGAGACAGGGGGGCCGTGTTATGGCTTCAGATGCAAAAAAGATTCTGCTGGTCGAGGATGAGAAGGCAATCCGTGACGCCGTCGCTGCCTATCTCGAGCGCGAAGGCTACTGGGTTGTGGGCGTCAGCGACGGCCAGTCCGCGATCGAGGAGTTCGAGAAGCATCAGTTCGACCTGGTCGTGCTCGACCTTATGCTCCCCAAGATCCCCGGCGAGCGCGTTTGCCGCACCATTCGCGATACCTCGGATGTCCCCATCATCATGCTGACGGCTAAGGGCGAGATCGAGGACCGTATTATCGGTCTTGAGCTCGGCGCCGACGACTATCTGATTAAGCCGTTCTCGCCGCGCGAGCTCGTCGCCCGCGTTCGCGCTCTGTTCCGCCGTGCCCATCAGGCCGACGAGCCCGCCGTCGAGGTACTCGACTTCGGCGATCTGGTCATCGATATCTCGGGCCACAAGATCTTGGTCGAGGGCAAGGAAGTCGATCTGACGGCTTCCGAGTTCAAGCTGCTCACCACGCTTGCCCGCCATCCCGGCCGTGTGTATAACCGCATGGAGCTGGTCGAGAAAGTGCTCGGGTATGACTTTGAGGGCTATGAGCGCACCATCGATAGCCACGTGAAGAATCTTCGCGCCAAGCTGGGCGATGATCCCAAGAAGCCCAAGTGGCTCTACACCGTCCATGGTGTCGGCTATCGCTTCGAGGCTCCGGCCAAGACCGATAAGTCGGACGAGAAATAGGGAAATCACATATGACACCTGCGCGCTTTGAAATCGGACAAAAGCACAAGCAGGAGAGCGAGGCGGGTTCCAAGGCTAGTTGGAACACGCCTCGTTCCGATTCACGGCCAACGATGAGCTATCCCTCGCGCATGGCACTTGCTTTTGCTCTGACATCGCTCATGACGGTATTGGTGCTGGTGGGCGTTGTCTCTGTTGTGTGGGGCACGGTCTTTTCGGATTACACACGCTCCAATATCGTCGAAATCGCAAATTCCGCTGCCGAGAAGTTGGCAACCTCATATGAGGAAAACGGCTCTTGGACCGCGGGAGAACTGCGCACGGTCGCAACGTCGAGTTTGGTTTCCGACGATCTGGGCATGCAGGTCGTCAATAAAAAGGGCGTGATCGTTTATGACGATTCCTGGCCCTCGGCAAGCGCCACCGCCGATGTACGCGAAAACCAGGCTACGACCGACGACACGAGCGGCAAGAGGGCATCGCATAGCCCGGTCTCGTCTGCTCCAACCGACTCCGATAGCGTTGCTAACGTCGAGATTGTAACGTCTTCCGGCGAGCATGTCGGACAGGTAAAGCTGTGGGCCATCGGCTCCGACGCTCTGCTCACCAAGGCGGACTCTGCGTTTAGGGAGAAGACCTTTAACGCCATGGCCCTCGCCGCGGTTGTTGCAATCTGCATTTCGGTCGTTATCGGATCGCTCGTGTCGCGCATGCTCACCAAGCCGATTCATCGCATCACCAGTACCGCAAAGCAAATCCGTGACGGCGACCTGTCGGCTCGCACGGGACTGCGCGGTGATGACGAGATCGATCAGCTGGGTGAGACCTTCGATGAGATGGCCACTTCGCTCGAGAAGGATATGAAACACGAGAAGCGCCTGACCTCAGACGTTGCACACGAGCTTCGCACGCCGCTTATGGCCATGCTCGCAACGGTCGAGGCCATGCAGGATGGCGTGTATCCCACCGACGATGAGCATTTGGAAACCGTTGCTTCCGAGACGCGTCGCCTGGCTCGTCTGGTGCAGCAGATGCTCGACCTGTCGCGCATGGAAAACAGCTCGGCTCCGCTCAACCTTGAGCCGGTGGACATGGTTCCTTTCGTGCGTTCCATCGTTAATGCCCAGGAGCGCCTGTTTGTCGACCGCGATCTGCGCCTGCGTTTTGCGGACGAGACCCAGGGTCACGACGATGTCGTCGAGGCCGATCCCGACATGATCACGCAATGTGTTATCAACCTCATGAGCAACGCCATGCGCTACACCCCCGAGGGCGGTTGGGTCGTGGTGTCGGTGCTCAGTGACCGCAAGCACGTCAGCATTGCCGTTTCTGATACCGGCATCGGTATTGCCAAGGACGATTTGTCGCGCATCTTCGGGCGGTTTTGGCGCGCCGATGCCAGCCGCGCCCGCGAAGCTGGCGGCCTGGGCGTTGGCCTCGCCGTGACCAAGCAGATCGTCGAGCGTCACCATGGCTACATATCCGTGGAGTCGGAGCTTGGAAAGGGTACGACTTTTACAATTCATCTGCCCCGCGAGCACACGGCAGACGCGGCATCTACTACAATGGAGCACTAGCTTTTCGCTATTCGGTGAAGGAGGGGCCGCGTCCCTGCCGCTCCGAGTTTGCGAAAACATGCGGGAAAGAACCCGCATTTCTGTCGTATTTAGGTAAGGAGTGACTCACGTGACAACGATGGAGCGTCGTCCGGATTCCCGTGGCAAGGTTCGTGATATTTACGATGCCGGTGAAAACCTGCTGATGGTCGCCACCGACCGCATTTCTGCGTTCGACTTCATTCTTCCCGACGAGATTCCGTTTAAGGGAGAGGTACTCAATCGCATCTCGGCATTCTGGTTCGATAAGTTTGCCGACATCGTCCCCAACCATCTCGTTTCCATCGACCCGGCGGATTTCCCCGAGGAGTTTGCTGAGTATCGTGACTACCTCGCTGGCCGCGCCATGCTGGTTAAGAAGGCCCAGACGATTCCTATCGAGTGCATCGTCCGCGGCTATCTGACCGGTTCGGGCAAGAAGACCTACGACGAGAACGGCACCGTCTGCGGCATCCAGCTGCCTGAGGGCCTGACCGAGGCTTCCAAGCTTCCTGAGCCGCTGTTCACGCCGTCCACGAAGGCCGAGATCGGTGACCACGACGAGAACATCTCGTTCGAGCGTTGCTGCGAGATCGTGGGCGAGGACATCGCCACGCAGATTCGTGACCTTTCCCTCAAGATCTACAAGGCTGCCGCCGAGTACGCCGCGACCCGTGGCATCATCATTGCCGACACCAAGTTCGAGTTTGGTGTTATTGATGGCAAGGTCACGCTGATCGACGAGTGTCTCACGCCCGACTCCAGCCGTTTCTGGCCTGCTGCCAGCTACGAGGAGGGCAAGATCCAGCCTAGCTACGACAAGCAATTCGTCCGCAATTGGCTCAAGGCCAACTGGGATATGACGGGGGAGACCCCGCACCTGCCCGCCGAGGTCATCGATGGCACGTCCGAGCGCTATCGCGAGGCCTTCCAGATCATCACGGGCTCCCAGTTCACAAGCATGAAGGAGAACGCATAAGTGAGTACCCGTAGCGCCACGAACAAGCGCACGCAATCCCACGAAGTTACCGGGGTTGCGCGCAAGTCTGCCGCATCTGCTAAGCCCGCCCGCCAAGCAGCGAGCTCCGTTCGCGTCGTGCCGGCTTCGTCTAAGGCACGCCGCAAAGAGCTCGAGAAGGGCGAGAACCTCGAGGGCCTCTCTAAAGAGGAGAAGCGCGCCCGCAAGGCTAAGCAGCGCGCCAAGGAGGACCGCATCTATACGGTGTCGAATATCCTCCTCAAGCAGGACGAGGACTACACCAAGCGCCGTCGCATCTGGTGGATTGTGCTCGCCATTGGCATGGTGCTCGTCGTGGCAATTTGGGCCTCGCTGTACTTCGCTCCCGCTGGCATGGTGTCCAGCCCTGTCCAGATGGTCGGCATCGTTTTGTCCTATGTCATCATCCTAGGTGACTTTATCTACGACTTCGCTCGTATTCGTCCCTTGCGCAACATGTACCGCGCGCAGGCCGAGGGCATGTCCGAGAACAAGCTCAACGCTCTTATCGAGCGCGCAGCTGCCGAGGAGGACAAGAAGGACTCCAAGAAGAAGTAGCGTTTGCATACATACTTATCGCTAAGATATAAGGCGCGTCGTTTTTGCGGCGCGCCTTTTTACTGTTCTATAGATAGATGGAGTGGCACATGATTCGAGCTGCCCTGACGGTCGAAGAGGCCCTGGAGGGTATGAAGTCCCTGGAGCCCAAGATTAAAAACTATGCGCGCCTGGTTGTCCGCAAGGGCGTAAACGTTAAGCCCGGCCAGGAAGTCGTCGTTCAGTCTCCGGTTGAGTGCGCGCCGTTTGCGCGCGTGGTGGTCGCGGAGGCCTATGCTGCCGGCGCCGGCCACGTGACGGTCATCTGGGCCGATGATGCCGTGACGAGGCTCACGTACGAGCATGTCGAGAAAAGCTATTTTGAGCAGACACCCGAGTGGAAGCGCCTGCAGCTGGATTCCCTGGCCCAGGACGGTGCCTGCTTTATCTTTATCGAGGGTGCGGACCCCGCCGCCCTTAAGGGCATCGATCCCGCTAAGCCCGCTGCAGCTTCTAAGGCAAAGAACACGCAGTGCAAAGTTTTCCGCCGTGGACTGGATTACAACATCAATCCGTGGTGCATCGCCGGCGCTCCGGTCGTGGCTTGGGCGCGCGAGGTGTTCCCGGGAGACGCCGATGAGGTTGCAATCTATAAGCTGTGGAATGCGATTCTGCACACCGCTCGCGCCGATGGCCAGGATCCAGAGAGCGACTGGGAGCTCCATGACGCCGCATTCGAAAAGAACCTGCGTTTCCTGAACGACAATCGTTTCGACTGCCTGCATTACACCGCGGCAAATGGAACCGATCTGACGATTGGCATGACGAAGGGTCACGAGTGGGCCGGCGGCAAGGGCAAGACGCCCGATGGGCACCCCTTCTTCCCCAACATTCCCACCGAGGAAGTCTTCACTTCGCCCGATCGCATGCGCGCCGACGGTATCGTGTACTCGGCCATGCCGCTCATCCACCACGGCAATAAAGTCGACGATTTTTGGATTAAGTTCGAGGGCGGCCGCGTGGTGGACTACGACGCCCGCGTGGGCAAGGCAACGCTCGCAAGTATCATCGATACTGACGAGGGCGCTGCTCACCTGGGAGAGGTCGCGCTCATTTCCAAGAACACGCCGATCCGCGAAAGTGGTGTTCTGTTCTACGATACGCTCTATGACGAGAACGCTAGCTGCCATCTCGCGCTAGGTGTCGGTTTCCCCGAATGCATCGAGGGCGGGTACGACATGTCCAAGGAGGAGCTCCTGGAGCATGGTGTTAACGTCTCGAGCACGCACGTCGATTTTATGATCGGCACGGACGACATCGATATTACGGGCATTACGCCTGATGGACGTGAAGTTGTGATTTTCCAGAACGGCCAATGGAGTTGGGAATAGTCCCAGACCGTGGTACAATGCCACCCGCGGGCCGTTAGCTCAGCTGGCAGAGCAGGGGACTTTTAATCCCAAGGTCCAGGGTTCGAACCCCTGACGGCCCACCATAGAATAGAAAAGCGACTGGCGGATGCCGGCCGCTTTTTTGTTACCGCGGCACGGGTTCGAACCCGAAAGGGCGCGGAGCTGAGTAAACGCGTGAGCGTTTGCCAGCGCAGCGCGCAAGGCGCGCAAGGCGCGAAAGCGCCGCAGCGGCCGCCTGCGGAGCAGGCTGAACCCCCGACGGCCCACCCAAAGATTGTTGAGACGGTCAACTTCGGTTGGCCGTCTTTTTTGTTGCCGGTGCACGGGTTCGAACCCGTATCTATCTATATATAAGAACGCTTGGCGAACAAAACCCGCCTTTTACCGATGGGAAACAAATAGCTGATGCCTTTGGAGTAAAGTAGCGCTCCAGAGATGACCGATGTCTCAATACTCATAAAACAGCTGGTCATCGCCAATATCAGAAGCCAATGCTTCAGTTTTAACCTCAGTGACGCGACTGAGGGATCTATTCATTTGTGAACAAAATATGGAGTGCGCGATTCCCGCCCACGGGGCCCCTCCGGTCTGGCAATATATCTCCTTGCCGCGCGGCCCGGTGCAACCGGATCAGCCGCGGG
>NZ_WQPL01000015.1 GCF_018785245.1 Collinsella aerofaciens
CGGCCTAGGATATCAACTGATTCCGGATATCGGACACAGGGGCCGCAAGGGCCCTTACACCAACTTTCTCGACACTACCCGTCCTGGCCGACCGTGACCGCAACATGTTGGTCAAGCATAATCTTTTGGATTCTTTTGGCGTGAGCGGCTTGGTTTTGGTAGGATTTGTCAGCGGCTTGACTAAGGGGGTTTTATAACTGCCATGCAGGTAGCCGTGTTGGTAACGTTTTACCGACTTCCCAAGAACCCCTCATTTTTAATGCGTCTGCAAAATGACTAATTGCTTTGACCTGCTGAAACACTATATGTTGTGTTTGACCTAAAAAAAGAATACAGGATATAGATGCCTCTTTGTCGTATGATAGATGGCGGACAGAGAACGAGAACCTTATTCGCCCCATTTGGACACGTCTTTGAGCCGCTTGATCGGCCGCGAGGATTGTCCGCATGAGGACTTATGGTTTATCGAGAACACAGATTGCGCGACGGCGCCGCAAGACAGGGGCAAGCCCTGCCGGGTATCGTTTGGCTCTGAAGCGCGATGAGGCTACGATGCGAAAGAGGCAAGAGGATGAAGATCATCAAGCGCAGCGGCACCGAGGTTGTCTTTGACATCGATAAGATCGTCAATGCCATCCGTGCCGCAAACTTGGAGGTCGAGGAGAGCTCTCGTCTTACCGACCGCCAGGTGGTTTACGCGGCGCAAAACGTCGCCGAGGCATGCGAGAACGCGGGCCACACTGTTTCGGTCGAGGAGATTCAGGATTTGGTCGAGGACGAGATCATGCGTCTCGACTGCTACGAGGTTGCCCGCCACTACATCATCTATCGCTATGTTCAGAGCCTGAAGCGCCAGAAGAACACGACCGATGACAAGATCCTGTCGCTGATCGAGTGCAATAACGAAGAGGTCAAGCAGGAGAACTCCAACAAGAACCCGACCGTCAATTCCGTTCAGCGTGACTACATGGCCGGCGAGATCTCCAAGGACCTGACTCAGCGTGTGCTGCTGCCTCAAGAGATCGTGGATGCCCATAATGAGGGCCTGATCCATTTCCACGATTCGGATTACTTTGCCCAGCACATGCATAACTGCGACCTGGTGAACCTGGAGGATATGCTCCAGAACGGTACTGTTATTTCGGGCACGCTGATCGAGAAGCCGCACAGCTTCTCGACTGCCTGCAACATCGCGACGCAGATCATCGCTCAGGTTGCTTCCTCCCAGTACGGTGGCCAGTCGATTTCGCTGACCCATCTTGCCCCCTTTGTTGAGGTGAGCCGTCAAAAGATTCGCGGCGAGGTCGCCCGCGAGCTCGAGGAGCTCGGCGTTTCCGCATCTCCCGAAAAGGTCCGCGAGGTTGTTGAGGACCGCCTGCGTGACGAGATCCGTCGCGGCGTTCAGACGATTCAGTATCAGGTCGTGACCCTTATGACCACCAATGGCCAGGCGCCGTTCGTGACGGTCTTTATGTATCTCAATGAGGCCCGTACGCCCCAGGAGAAGCATGACCTTGCCATGATCGTGGAGGAGACGCTTCGTCAGCGCTATGAGGGCGTTAAGAACGAAGCCGGCGTGTGGATCACCCCGGCGTTCCCCAAGCTCATCTACGTGCTCGAGGACGATAACGTTCACGAGGATTCCCCGTACTTCTACCTGACTCAGCTGGCTGCGAAGTGCACCGCCAAGCGCATGGTGCCCGACTACATCTCCGAGAAGAAGATGCGCGAGCTCAAGCTGTCGAAGGGCGAGACCGCGGGCAACGGCGACTGCTATACCTGCATGGGTTGCCGCAGCTTCCTGACGCCCGACCGCTCCGGTAACGGATTTAACAACGTGGCCAACGCGCTGAACTATGACCCGAACAAGCCCAAGTACTACGGTCGCTTTAACCAGGGCGTTGTGACCATCAACCTGCCCGATGTCGCGCTGAGCTCGCATCAGGACATGGATAAGTTCTGGAAGATCTTCGACGAGCGCCTTGAGCTGTGCCACCGCGCCCTGCTGTGCCGTCATGAGCGTCTGATGGGTACGCTTTCGGATGCCGCACCGATTCTTTGGCAGTACGGTGCCCTCGCCCGCCTGAAGAAGGGCGAGACGATCGACAAGTTGCTCGTGGGCGGTTACTCCACCATTAGTCTGGGTTATGCCGGCCTGTATGAGTGCGTTAAGTACATGACGGGCCACAGCCACACCGAGAAGGAGGGCACGCCCTTTGCCATGGCCGTCATGCAGCGCATGAACGACAAGTGCGCGGAGTGGAAGGCCGAAAGCGATATTGACTTCTCGCTGTACGGTACCCCGCTTGAGTCGACGACCTACAAGTTCGCCAAGTGCCTGCAGCGTCGTTTTGGCATCATCCCGGGCGTGACGGACAAGGGCTACATCACCAACAGCTACCACGTCCACGTGTCCGAGGAGATCGACGCATTCGACAAGCTCAAGTTCGAGGGTATGTTCCAGCAGCTTTCGCCGGGCGGTGCCATCTCCTACGTCGAGGTTCCCAACATGCAGGACAACCTCAAGGCTGTCATTCGCGTGATGCAGTACATCTACGACAACATCATGTACGCCGAGCTCAACACCAAGAGCGATTATTGCCAGGTGTGCGGTTACGACGGCGAGATCAAGATTGTCGAGGATGACGGCAAGCTGGTGTGGGAGTGCCCCAATTGCGGCAATCGTGACCAGGAGAAGATGAACGTCGCCCGTCGCACGTGCGGTTACATCGGTACCCAGTTCTGGAACCAGGGTCGAACCGAGGAGATCCGCGACCGCGTGCTGCATCTCTAATAACCGCTCCGGGGCTGAACCGAGAGGGCCGCTTGGGCATTTGCTCGCTATTTCGGACAGTCCTGCGCAAGACGAAGGCCACATTAAGTGGCCTTCTTTGCGTGCGGAACTCATATCGAGCAAAAGCCCAAGCGGCCCTCTCGGTTCAGCTAGGTTGACGTTTCTGAGATGCAGCGCGTGGCCTGCTCACACCTCGAAGTTCTTAGCGGAAATAATTCGAGCTGCAGCTGTGATTTACTTGTGATGGCAGTTGAGCCACAACCCAGTTTTTATTGGACCTCGAACCCTATACTCGATGTTCGCTTCGTTCATTGAGTTACCCTTTGCATGAGGCCGGGACATATCGTCCCGCCCGCAGTTTCGCAGGCCGAAGGCCGAGAATGTTTGAGGACGGGATGATATGTCCCGGCCTCCCGGGAGAGTTACCTATGAACTACGCGAACATTAAGTATTTCGACATTGCTGATGGGGAAGGCGTTCGTACTTCTCTGTTTGTGAGCGGGTGCCGTCGCGGGTGCAAGAATTGCTTTAACTCCGTCGCGTGGGACTTTGCTGCGGGCGAGCCGTTCGATCGCGCCGTCGAGGACAAAATTATCGAGAGTCTCGATCATCCCTTTATCGATGGCCTGACGATTCTGGGTGGCGAGCCCATGGAGCCCGAGAATCAGGCGGGGCTTGTTGACTTTATCGAACGCGTGCGTGCGGCCTATCCCGCGGGGTCGGGCAAGACCATTTGGTGCTTTACCGGCGACGTGCTCGAGGAGCTTATGCCGGGTGGTCGTCACCATACCGAGGCGACGGACCGTATCCTTGCCTGCCTCGATATGTTGGTGGATGGCCCGTTTGTTCAGGATCTGTACGATATCTCATTGCGTTTTAGGGGCTCGAGTAACCAGCGTGTGATCGATATGAACGCCACGCGCGCCCGTGCTGTGCGCGAGGGCGTTGCGCTTTGCGACGCTGTGGAGCTTTGGCGGGACGATCCGGTCTATTCGACCCATACTATGTAGCTTGTGGCCGATGCCAAAGGGCGTGGTACCATAGCGCGAACGCAAAATCGGAAAAGTGAGGCCCAGATGGTCGATCAGGAAAAAGTCGAGGCCGCCATTAAGCTGTTGCTTGAGGGCATAGGCGAGGACCCAACTCGTGAGGGCCTGCTGGAGACCCCGGCGCGCGTTGCCCGTATGTATGGTGAGATCGCCGGTGGTATGGACCAGAGTGCCGAGGAGCACCTGTCCAAAACCTTTGCCGTCGCTTCGAACGATTTGGTTATCGAGCGCGACATCACGTTTTACTCGCTGTGCGAGCATCATCTGCTGCCGTTTTACGGCAAGGCTGCCATTGGCTATATCCCCAACGGCCGTGTCGCAGGGCTTTCCAAGCTCGCCCGCACGGTTGAGGTTTATGCCCGCCGTCTACAGCTGCAGGAGCAGCTGTGTGCGCAGGTTGCCGACGCTCTCATGAATTATCTCGCTCCCCAGGGAGCGATTGTGCTCATGGAAGCCGAGCATATGTGTATGACCATGCGCGGCGTGCAAAAGCCTGGCACCAAGACCGTGACGCTCGCTCGCCGCGGCGTCTTTGAGACCGATCCCGCGCTCGAGGAGCGTTTCTTTAGGATGCTGGGACGCTAACTATGAGAGTCGTCAACGACTTTGCATCGAAGACCGATGAGGGGACGTCGCGTCGCGGCTTTATGGCTTCGGGCTTGGCCCCCTTTGGTGCCATGCCTCGCATTGATTACATTTGTGCCAACGGGCTGTTCCGGCGGCATCTGGGCAACATTGCGCAGTTGGAATCGGGGCGCATCTTCTGCCGCCACGGTATTGACCATCTGCTCGATGTCTCTCGCATTATGTGGATCAAGAATCTCGAGGAGCAGCTCGAATTTGACCGCGAGGTCATCTACGCCACGGCACTTCTTCACGATATCGGCAAAGATGAACAGTATGAATCGGGTATATCCCATGATGTTGCAAGCGAACGCGTCGCTGATGCGATTCTCGGCGGCATGTCCGATGACGTGGCGTTTGAGCCGGCCGATGCCGCAGCCATTAAGACGGCCATTCTGGGCCATCGAAAGCTGCGCGTGAACAGCCAACCGCTTGAGCGTCTGCTCTATGCAGCCGACAAAGCGTCGCGCGCCTGCTTTGCATGCCCCGCGCGCAATGCTTGCAACTGGAGCGATGATAAAAAGAACCTGTCGATTCGCGTGTAGTTAGTTTGCGCGGTCGGGGTTCTAAACGAAGGAGACGATCGCGATGAGCAACAAGAAACTGCCCGAGAATGCAACCAAGACTGAAGGCGCCGAGCTCGCCCGCCGTGGAAGGGGCGAAATATCCACCGCAACGGCGGTGCCCCACGTGAGCTATGACGACCTTCGCCATGCCGACCGCATCACCGTTGAAGGTCTTGAGGTTTTTGCTAACCATGGCGTGTATCCCGAAGAGAACGCGCTGGGCCAGAAGTTCATCGTGTCCTTGGTACTCTATGCCAACCTGCGTGCAGCGGGGGAGCACGATAACCTGGACGCCTCGATTGACTATGGCTCGGTGTGCCACGATGTCGATGGCTATCTGCGTGAGCATACGTTTAAGCTCATCGAGGCTGCAGCTGAGGGTGTGGCCTCGATGCTGCTGCGTCGTTACCCCTTGCTGCTTGGCGTGCGCGTTAAGCTCGATAAGCCTTGGGCGCCCGTCGGTCTTCCCCTGGCAAGCTGCGGTGTCGAGATCGAGCGCGTGCGCTAACCGGTTCTAATATGTCTCTATGGGTGGCTGCTTGAGCCGCTGGGACAGTGCTCTATTGTTGGGGCAGTACGTGTCGAGCAGGGCGTGAAACCGCTGATTGTGGCTTGGCTCGAGCAAGTGGACGAGCTCGTGGGCGACAACCATGTCAAGGCACTCGACGGGGTAGGCAGCAAGTTCTCGTGCGATGCGAATGGCGCCGGTTTTGGGCGTGCATGATCCCCAGCGCGTTTTCATGCTGCGCACGGAAACGCGGGAAACGGCGACACCCATTGCGATTTCGTATGCGTGCACCATATACCGCAGCGCCGATGTGACTTCGGACGTATAGAGCTGGTCAATATGGGCTTGGATCTCACTGGGCGTTAAGCCGTCGAGGGGCGCGTTCCACTTGGCCTGCGGACGTTCGTCTGGCTCGTCGGTACCCATAAAGCTTGCGAAGGTGGCCTGCTTGGGCCGCGGCGCGGGTGATGCAAAGTTGTGATCGAGTGCGTCCTGTACCGTGATGGGCTTGCCCCAAAGTGCAATGACGGACGAGGTGCTGAGCGGCTCTCGCGCCGTCGCCTGATGTTGCTCGCGCTTGGCAAGTCGGCTGACAATCCAGGTGCTGTTGCGCTTCACAAATGCCTCGATGCGCTCGCGGCTGGCGCCGAGCGGTGCGCTGGCGTGGACCTCACCGCTTGATGTGACGCGTAGGTTGAAGTTTTTGACGCGCTTTTTGGTAACGACGACGGAGATGGGCGTCCCATCCGGTCGGGATATGGAAATCGTAAATTGCTGCGTCAAAAGCGGTCCTTCAGATTGGGGACGGGCCGGCATGTCGACCGTTCGGCATGCCGGCCCGCTCAAGGGATGTGAAATTAATAACGCTCAAAGAAGGCAAGCGCGTTGTCGCTACAGAGCTTCTGCATCACGGTCTTGCCAAAATGCTTGGAAAGCATGTTCTGGAACTCGGGCATCATGCTGGCATCGGAGAGGAAAGCGGGCACCGTGGCACCGTCCCAGTCGCCGCCGAGCGCGATGACGTCCTCGCCGCCCAGGTCGAGCCAGTGCTCGATATGTGCCGCCAGCTGGTCGAAGGTGACGTCTGCGGCGGTCTTGTCGGTTGCGTCGTTGGATAGGAACTCGCTGCAGTAGTTGAGGCCGACGATGCCGCCCATGTCGCGAATGGTGCGGAACTGGTCGTCGGTGAGGTTGCGCTTGACGCCGCAAACCGCACGGGAGTTGGAATGGCTGGCGACGAAGGGGCGCGTGGCGTGGGCGACAACCTCGTCAAAGCACTCATCGTTGAGGTGGGAGACGTCGAGTACCATGCCGGCGTGCTCCATCTGCGTAAGTGCCTCGATGCCGGCGGCGGTGAGGCCGGCGTGGGTATCGTGTCCGCTCGCGAGCGGTCCCTGCGCGTTCCAGCTGAGTGACGACATAAGCACGCCCAAGCTCTTGAGCACCTCGATCAGTGTGGGGTCCTCGGCAAAGAACGTGGCGTTTTCGATGGTGTGGATGCAAGCGACCTTACCGTCCTTGAGCGCGGGGCGAATGTCTGCGGCGCTGCGTACGTTGACCATGCGGTCGTGGTTGAGCATTGCCTGGCCGCTCATATGCGCCATGATTTGCGCCTGGAAGCGCGCGGCGTGGGCGGTGGGAATCTCGTCGGGGACAAACGTGGCGAAGCACTGTGCCCACGGCGTGTTGCCGATCTTTGCGAGCGAGATGGCGCAGGCGTTGCCCTCGATGAGGTCGAAATCTTGCGGATGCGTTTCGTCGCCGGGGAAATAACCGTCGGTGCCGGCGGTAAAGCGCAGGTCGAGATCGAGCGTGGCCCAGCCGATTCGGTCGGCGGTGTCGCAGTGTAGGTCAAATACGGGATATGCCATGGTTCCTCCGGTTGCAGCGTTTCTTTGCAAACTGTCATTGAATTGTATGACTAGGGTATAGTTAGCGCCATATGTTCACGGCGGCCTGCGTTGTGCGCCGCCCTTATCACGGAGGTTACCATGTCCAACCAGGGCAAGAAGGTCAAGACCCATTATCGCGGCACGCTCGACGACGGCACGCAGTTCGATAGCTCCTACGATCGCGGCGAGCCGCTGGAGTTCACCTGCGGCGCCGGTCAGATGATCAGGGGCTTCGACGCCGCTGTTGTCGACATGCAGGTGGGCGAGAAGAAGACCGTGCACATCCCGGCTGCCGATGCCTACGGCGAGCACAATCCCGAGATGGTTATTACCTTCCCGGCCGAGCAGGTTCCCAACATCGAGCAGATCGAGAAGGGCATGAAGCTCTTCCTGTCCACGCCGAGCGGTATGCCCGTCCCCGCCGTCGTCATTGACGTGACGCCCGAGGCTGTGACGCTCGACGCCAACCACGAGCTGGCCGGCAAGGACCTCAACTTTGATATCGAGCTCGTCGAGGTCGAGGGTTAGAGTATGCCTGAACGCTTGGTTTCGACGACATGCTTGGGAAATCTCAACGATCCGTCCTATGAACTCCTGCTTCGCCGGGAGCTGGGCGGTGTCTTTGAGGTCGATGAGCTGCTGCTCGATTGGGACCAGGCCGATGTATGTGCGTTTGTGGGCGCGACGGAGCTGGGGCGCACGGTCGATGTTCGGCTGGATACTGCCGACGGCGGTCGTCTTGTCGATGGCGACGTGCTCGCCATCGACCGTTCGGGCGTGGTGCCCGTGGCGGTTGTCGTGCGCCTGCGCAGCGCCGAGGTTTATTTGGTCGAAGTCGACCGCATGGATCCGATTGCACTCGCGCATGCGTGCTGGGAGATCGGCAACATGCATGCGCCGCTCTTCCGAGGCGACTCGGACGAGCATACCGTGCGCATGTATACGCCGGTGCAGCCTGTTTTGGGCCGCATGCTCCGGGGTGTCGAGGGTGTTCGGCTCTCAGTGGTCACGCGCGAGCTCGATGCCAGCCGGCGCTTTGCGTCGAGTGCGGCGGAGGTCGTCGTGAGCATGGCTCCGGACTTTACCATCGTAAAAAAGACGCGCGGCTAAGCGCGCGTATGCGCAAGACGGGCTTTGAGGGGCGACCAATCAAGGTCCGTCTTGCTGTTGATAGGAGGCTTTGGGGAAGCGTATGGGTCTTGAGGGAATCAAGCTGATTGCATGCGATTTGGATGGCACGTTGCTGCATCCGGGGGAGCGCGAGCCGCGTCCTGAGGCCTTTGAGCTTATCGATGAGTTGCATCGTCGCGGTATCGTGTTTATGCCGGCGAGTGGCCGTCAATATGCGAGCTTGCGCCACCTGTTTGCCCCGGTGGCCGATGAGCTCGCCTATGTATGCGAAAACGGAGCCCTGGTGATGAGCGAGGGACGTGCCGTTGTCAAGCGTTCCATGGAGCGCAGCCTTGCTATGGATATCGCGAATGCCGTGGTTGCGTATCCCCATGCCGACGTGACCCTTTCGTGCGAGGGGCACCTCTACACCATGGGCGGCAACGATGCGTTCGTCGACCATTTGCGCTATGAGGTCCACTGCGATGTGGCGGTGGTCGACCGTCCCGAGGACATCGACGAGGACGTCATTAAGATTGCCTTCCAGACGCCCGAGGTGGATCAGCCGGCCGCGCTGGAGCATTTTGAGCGCCTCTTTGGCGACCGTGTCGACGTGATGACGTCGGGAACCGAATGGACGGACTTTATCGGTTTCGGTTCGGGCAAGGGGTCCGCGCTTGCCGATTATGGTCGCGCGCTGGGGATCTCACCTAACGAAATGGTGGCGTTTGGCGATAACGAAAACGACCGCGACATGCTCAACGTGGTGGGCCATCCTTATCTAATGGAGAGCTGCAATCCCAGCATGCGCGGTGTCAATGACCGTGTCCGTTACGTGCACACGGTCGAAGAAGAACTGCGCCGTCTGCTCGCCGAGTAGGTTTTCGGGACATACCTAGAAATGTGCTGTTTGCTGTAGCGGATGGGCAAGTAGATTTGCACGCATGTCTCAAAGACTACTGGCAGTCGGGGCAGAGTCCCTCAAAGATGGTGTAGTGCGACGTGACGTTCCAGCCGATTTGCTCGGACGCCTTGGCGTCGAGCTGGGCATCGAAGGGGAGCGGTACGTCGATGACGCGGCTGCACGAGGTGCAGATGATATGCGCATGCGGCTCGATCGTGCGATCGAAGCGGCTGCCGCCCGGCGTCTTGATGGAGAGGATCTCGCCGGCGTCGGCCAAGAGATTGAGGTTGCGGTAGACCGTACCGCGGCTGATTTTGTCATCCTGCGCGCGCACGACGTTGTAGATTTCGTCGGCGGTGGGATGGTTATAGCTTTGGCGCACGGCGTCAAGAACCAGCTTTCGCTGCCTGGTATTCCTTCTTTGCACCGCCATGCGCCTCGCCTCTTTTCTATCAACGGTCGTAGGTAAATGATACCGTATTTAGCACACAATACTAATAACGAGGTGTGAAACCGTCTTCATTGGCAAGTGGGGCTCGGGCCTGGGCATCTACGAGGCGAAAACGTGTTCCCATGCGCTCGTAGGAGGCATGAAGCGCCTCGAGATGAGATAGGACGTTTGCCGGAGCTCCCTGTATCTCCATCTCGACTGAGCCGTCTTCCATATTACGCACCCAGCCGGTGAGGGAGCGTGCCTGCGCGAGGTTGGCGTTGGTAAAGCGAAAGCCAACGCCTTGGACTTGCCCCGCCCAGCGCAGGAAATAGCGCAGGGGAGTGTCTAGAGTGGCCTTGTCGCTTGCGAGCACAGTAAGTCTGCGGCGCAGCTCGAGCTCGACGTTTGATGGTTTTTGGGGTTCTCGACTGCCGCCGGTGACGCTGGAGAAGAACGTATCGAAGAGACCCATCGCTATGCCTGCTTGCCTGCGTCGGCCGGGAAGATAATGCCGGCCTGCTGGCGCACGGCATCCATGATGCGCAGCGAGACGAGCGTGACATCGCGGTAGTGGCCAAGCTCGTGGCGTCCCGCCGGGGTCTCCCAAATCTCTTCCTTAACGTTATCGATGCCATCGATGGCGGTGATAAAGTCTGTGAGTTCGTATTCCATAGTGTTGCTCGATTTGGGCAGGTCGAGCACGCGGCCGTTCTCGCCCTGTTCGCGCGGTGCCTCGGTCGCTGAGCCGCGTACGACATCGCAGCGATAGTCGATGCGGACGTTGCGGGGCGTGGACAGATGGTCGATCTGGATAGTGCCACGCTCGCCTTCGATCTGCGAGGGCAGCAGGTCATTCGTAATTTTGGAGTGCGCGAGCTCGACGGAGATGCGGCCTCCGCCATAGCCGGCGAGGATGGAACCGCAGCCGTCGATGGGGCCGTGCGTGAGCTGTCGCGTGGTGGGATCGAGCAGGGTAGTCATGCTCGTAAGACCGGAGGGCATGCCGAAGATTTCGACCATGGGCTCGACGGTGTAGACGCCAATGTCCATGAGGGAGCCCGAGGCCATGTGGCAGTCGAAGATATTGGTGGCGCGCCCCGCGAGAACCTCGTTATAGCGCGAAGAATACTTGCCAAAGCGCAGTGAGGCGCGACGAATGGGCGCAATCTCGCCCAGGGCGTCTTCGACGGCGTGGAAAGCGGGGTCATGGAGCGGGCGCATGGCCTCGAGGGCCACGACACCTGCTGCCTCGGCAGCGCGGAAGACTTCCAGCGCCTGCGCTTCGGTGGCGCAGAAGGGTTTCTCGACGATGACATGCTTGCCACCGGCGATGCAGGCAAGGGCCTGTTCGTGATGGAGTGCATTGGGGCTGCCGATGTAGACGGCGTCGACGTCGTTGGCGGAAGCGAGCTCGTCGAGTGCGGTGAAGTTGCGTTCGCCGCCGTGCTCGGCAGTAAAGGCGGCGCCGCGATCTGCATCGCGCGAGAGCGTGCCCACAAACGCAGCTTGGTCGTTGGCGTTGACGACCTGGATAAAGTCGTCGGTAATCATGGATGTGCCGATGGTCGCTATACGCAGCATGTATCCCCCTCGGGCCGTTCGGTTTACAGGATGAGTGTAGCGCGAGGGGGCAGGAAATAGCGTGCGAAAACGCCGTTACAGGTCGCTCTCGCTAAAGCCGGTGTCGATATCGAGGTTGGCTCCGTCGGCCGCGGTGGTGGCGAGCTCATCGCAGCGCTCGTTGAGCTCGTGACCGGCGTGGCCTTTAACCCAGATGAACTCCACTTTGTGCTTGCTCTTTGCGGTGAGCAGGCGCTCCCACAGATCGCGGTTCTTGACAGGCTGCTTGTTGGCAGTCTTCCAGCCGCGTTTTTTCCATCCGTCAATCCAGTGCTTGTTGAAGGCGTTGACGACGTACTGCGAATCGGAATGGACTTCGACGTCGCAGGGACGGTTGAGCGCCTCGAGCGCCACGATGACCGCCATGAGCTCCATGCGGTTGTTGGTGGTCTTGGCGTAGCCGCGCGAAAGCTCGGAGGTGAAGGTCTTGCCGGCGGGGTTGGTGTATTTGAGCACGGCGCCGTAGCCGCCGCGTCCCGGATTTGATCGGGCCGAGCCGTCGGTATAGATGATGACCTTCACGGGCTTCCTTTCATTGGGTACGTTTCGTGTGAGTGACCATTGTAGCGCCATGCCCGCCGGGGGCTAGCAATCTACGATTTCTACCTCGTCTTCTGACAGTTAGTTGGCATGGATGATGCGGTTAAGTTCGTCGAGGTATTGCTGCAAGAGGGGAGAGGGCTTGCGCTCGTCGTGCATGATATAGCCTACGTGCATCGTTGGGGCGTCTGCTAACGGGATCGATGCCATACCCCATTGCATTTCATTGGAGAGGACACCGGTCGACAGGGTGTAACCGTTCGACGTGATAAGTAAGTTGGTAAGTGTTCCACGGTCCGAGATTCGTATGTTGCGGTCGCAAGGGATATAGCTAAAAGGTTCCTCGGCGTAATAGAAGGAGTTCGAGGTTCCCTGCTCAAAGCTGTAGCGCGTATAGGGCGTGAGGTCGGCAAGGGACAGCTGAGGGCGGCGTGCGAGCGGGTGACGCTCGCTAACGAACACGTGGACTTTCGCATCAAAGAGGGGATGAAAGCTCGCTCGGGCATCGGTAAAGGCCTTCTGCAAGACACGGGTATTAAAGTCGTCCAGATAGAGGATGCCGATGTCGCTGCGAAACGCGCGCACGTCGTCGATGATCTGCGCTGTGGTGGTCTCGCGCATGATGAACTCGAACTTGCTGTCGCGGCAGCGCTCGACCACGTTGACAAAGGCCTCGACCGAAAACGCGTAGTGTTGGGCCGAGATGGCAAGGCGGGCCTGAGGTGTACCGCCGTCCTCGTAGCGGGCCTCGAGCATGTCGGCCTGCTCTACGACCTGGCGTGCATAACCCAAAAGCTCGGTGCCGTCGTTGGTGAGTGCAACACCGCGGCTAGAGCGCGTAAAGATTTCGATATGAAGTTCCTGCTCTAGGCTTTTGACGGCATTGGAGATATTGGACTGTGCCGTATAGAGGCGCTGGGCTGCGGCGTTGATCGAACCGGACTCTGCAGCGGCGATCAAAAAGCGAAGCTGTTGGAGGGTCATCGGCGCCCATCCTTTCGAGTGCTATCTACAAAACCGATAACAGATTAGCGCTTTTAAGTGATTGACCCGGGGAGACGATGCTCGTACTATTCAAAACACACAAAGGCGGTAGGTAATTAAGCCGACCACGGAACCGGGATGCGAAAGGAGGCCCGCATATGAATTGCTTACCAAGACGAATGCCGGGCTCCTGTTTGCGCCCGTCGGCGTGATCAGGAGACAGCCACTTACTTCTCTTACTCTTATTACTTTTATTCGATCAAGGAGATCATCATGAGCCAGTTCATCAACAACCCCGAGCACACCTTTGGTTTCGATACCCTGCAGCTGCACGTTGGCCAGGAGAGCGCCGATCCTGCATCCGACTCCCGTGCTGTGCCTATCTACCAGACCACGAGCTATGTGTTCCGCAACTCCCAGCACGCCGCCGACCGCTTTGGTCTTGCCGACGCCGGTAACATCTACGGCCGTCTGACCAACTCCACCCAGGGCGTCTTCGAGGACCGCATCGCCGCGCTTGAGGGTGGCGTGGCAGGTCTTGCCGTCGCCTCTGGTGCCGCCGCCATCACCTATACCCTGCAGGCGCTCGCTCAGGCCGGCGACCATGTGGTGGCTCAGAAGACCATCTACGGTGGCTCCTACAACCTGCTGGAGCATACGCTCTCCCAGTTTGGCGTCGAGACCACCTTCGTCGATGCCCACAACCTGGACGAGGTCGAGGGCGCCATCAAGGACAACACCACGGTCATCTACCTCGAGACGCTCGGCAACCCCAACTCCGACATCCCCAATATCGACGCCATCTCCGAGATCGCCAAGAAGCACGGTTTACCGGTTGTCGTCGACAACACCTTCGGCACCCCGTATCTGTTCCGTCCGCTGGAGCATGGTGCCAACATCGTCGTCCACTCCGCAACCAAGTTCATCGGCGGCCACGGCACCTCGCTGGGCGGTGTGATCGTCGACGGCGGTAACTTCGATTGGAAGGCGAGCGGCAAGTATGCGCAGATCGCCGAGCCCAACCCCTCCTACCATGGCGTCTCGTTTGCCGAGGCTGCCGGTCCCGCCGCCTTCGCAACCTATGTCCGCGCCATCCTGCTGCGTGACGAGGGCGCCTGCATCAGCCCGTTCAACGCCTGGGTCCTGCTCCAGGGCACCGAGACTCTGTCGCTGCGCGTTGACCGTCATGTCGAGAACACCAAGAAGGTCGTTGAGTTCCTGGCTGGTGACAGCCATGTTGCCAAGGTGAATCACCCGAGCCTGCCTGAGCACCCCGATCACGAGCTCTATCAGAAGTACTTCTCCAACGGCGGTGCCTCGATCTTTACCTTTGAGATTAAGGGTGGCCAGGAGGCAGCTTGGAAGTTCATCGATCATCTGCAGGTGTTCTCGCTGCTCGCCAACGTGGCCGACGTCAAGTCGCTCGTCGTGCACCCGGCTACCACCACACACTCCCAGCTCTCTGCCGAGGAGCTCGCCGAGCAGAACATCACGCCCTCCACGATCCGTCTTTCCATCGGTACCGAGAACGCCGAGGATATCATTTGGGATCTGAAGCAGGCTTTCGCCGCGCTGGACGAGTAAGGCGACTTGTGCAAGGACCCCTTGCGACTCGATAGGTATAACTGCATAAAATGCCTGCTCAAGGCGCCTGTGCGAACAATAGTTGCACAGGCGCCTTTTTTGCATAGAGAGGGCGCAAAAACAGGGTTTTTGACACGCTTTATGCATTCGAGTTGTGGAAAACTCCTGTTGAGAGGATGTGAGTTTTACGCAATTGACGTGCGCCTTTTGAGTAAAACCGCAGGTCGCGATTTGCTCGGGGTACTATGCAGCGCGATCGAATCACACGCAGCCCAAACGCAGCAAAAACACACTACGGAGGTTTCCAGCTACATGAGGATCGATTCACGAAAACCGAAAGCCGCCGCCCTTTCCGCCGCTCTGACCGTGGCACTTTTGGCGGGCGTCGGCGCAACTGATGCCCACGCGGCAACACTATCCGATACGGTCGGATCTACGCCGTCCGAGGCGACGCTGGTGCAGCCCGTCGACTACCGCGGTGACGGTTATGGCTCTATGCAGGAGTGGAACGCCTCGATGGGGGCGAAGCGCGATTCCCTGGAGATGCGCGCTCAGATCATTATGAATATGTATGGCGACTATGCTACCGATGACGAGCGCGCTGTGTTGCAGGGCTGCATCGACGGCGCGAGTAGCCTGTTGACGATGGGGGAGGTCGACGCCAAGTCGACCGAGCTCGACGAGCTTCGCTCTACGCTAGAGGATGCCAAGCGCGAGGCGCTCGAGGCTGCCGCAGCCGAAGCCGAGGCCGCTGAGGCCGTTCAGGCTTCGTATTACAACGCCGGCTCCGGCTCGTCTTACGCGTCTGCTGCGTATTACGCGAACGGCTCGGGCCTGACGCGCTCGAGCGGCGTCAATAACTATAACGGCCGCCGCGAGACTTATTACAGCAGCAACGTGTTGTATCACCACCGCACGGGCGAATGGACGCAGGACGCCGAGGGCTTTTGGCGCGATTCCGATGGCTACTACGTCGTTGCCGCGGGCGATAAGGCCCAGGGCTCCACGTTTACCGGGTCCAAGGGCGAGTGCAAGGTCTATGACTCCGGCTGCGCTGCCGGAACCACCGATTACTACACTGGCTGGTAATTTTTCTGCATCACGGATATTTGGCGGACGGGCGTCTTTACCGAGCTTTAGGGCAACGTAAGGGCGCCCGTTTTTTGTGCGTGCTTGAGTTAACAGAGCGCTTACCGTGGCAGTACGCCGCGCATATGGGCGCGGGGCACACTAAGTCACGAGAAACAAAGTCTTTCTCGTGGAGGAAGTGGTCTTGTGAACGCTCGAGATATCGCCGTTGCCGCCGTTGCATTGACGCTTGGTTGCCTTGGTCCTACGGCCGCGCTCGTCGCGGGTATGCAGGGGTCTTGTGGGGCTGCCTCTATCGTGGTCGGTGCGTTGATCGCGGCTGCGCTGCTGGGAAGTGCGGGTGTAGTTCTTTGCCGCGATGGCGAGGACGAGGTGCCTGAGTCGCAACGCTAACTGTTGTGAGGTTGCCGCCGGTCATAGACGAAGATGAAAGCCGCCGCAGGGGAAAGGTTCCCTTGCGGCGGCTTTGCTGTTGAGTCTGTTGACGTGGTGAGCCGGGCGCTACCAGCTTGCCTCGATATCGCGGATGCGCCGATAGAGCCACTCGTTTTGCGGTGCCTGGATATCGTGCTTGGCCGCCAGACGGCAGATGGTGCCCGCGAACTCCTCAACTTCGGTTTTTCGTTGTGCGATGCGGTCCTGCGCCATCGAGGGCATACCGGCGGGGTCGATTCCCTCGATGAGGTGCACCATCTGCGTCAGGTCTGCCTCGGTCAGCTCAACGCCCTCGGCGTTGGCGACCGCAAGCGTCTCGCGCATGGCGGAAACAAAGCAGCGACGCTGCTCGGAGCCCGGCTCCGTGGCGCTTCCGTAGGTCCCGCCGTAGGCCATACAGGTCTGGTTGATGCCGTCGTTGAGCATGAGTTTGGCCCACATGCGGTGCGCAATGTCGCTCTCGACGGTATGGGCGATGCCGCAGCGTGTGTAGAGCTCGTCGATGGCGGCGACGGTCGCGGGGTTGGTGCCGGCTGCCGCACCAAAGCGGATTTCGCCAGTGTTGGTAAAGGTGAGCGCGCCGTCGAGGAATACGGCGTCCATGCCCTGGCAGATACCCAGGACGGTGTGCTTCCAGCCAAAGCGCTCGGCAATCTTCTGCTCGCTTGTAATGCCGTTACACAGCGAGGCGATGAGCGTGTTGGGTCCCACGACGCGCTCCATAGTCTTGAGTGCCACATCGAGTCCAGTCGTCTTGACTGTAAGGATGGCCAGATCGGCGGGCGTTACCTCGCTGGCGCGGACGGACTTGAGCACACAGGGCTCGCCGTTGACGGTGAGCGCATCGCCCGCGTGACGCTCAAAACGTGCGTCATCCATAACGTATTCGACGGCGTCGCTGCCGAGCGCCCTGGCGATCATGCTGCCGTAGAGCAGGCCGACGCCGCCCTTGCCGATAAAGGCGACCTTGTTGATCTGCATGCGAATCATCTCCCCATATAAAAGGCGCCCGCGTAAGGGGCGCCTGATGGATTGTATGCCGCCAGGGTGATTTGTGGGTGCGTGGGGCGGCAGTTATAAAAAGAAATGTTTGCCTGGACGCTACACTGCAGGGCAGACCGCGAAAACGCGTGCGGGATATCCAACGCCATCGCGCACCTTGGGGAAGGTACAGAAGATGACGGCACCCGTGGCGGGAAGCTCGTCCAGATGGTCCATGACCTCGATCTGGTAACGGTCGACCGAGAGGATGTATTGTTCGCCGGGGTAGGGATAGGCGTCCTCACGCGTGGTCTGTTCGCCTCCTTTCATCGGGCTTTTTGCTGATGTTAAAGCGGTGTCGTGATGGCTCGATTGCTGCTACGTTACGATACGTTCTCGATTGCGATTCCAATGTGTTTTGATGGCGTGGCCGTTGTGTTTCGCCTCATTAGAGCTTCGAGGGGAGAGGAGGGGCAGTGCAATATCGTGTTGACCCCAAAAGCGGCAACCGTATCTCGGTGCTGGGACTGGGCTGCATGAGGTTTCCCGGTGCGCCGGGACACCCCGATGCGAAGACGGCCGATGCCATCATTTCCCGTGCGGTGGAGCAAGGAATAGCCTATCTGGACACGGCCTATCTCTACCCCGGTAACGAAGCTTGTGTGGGAGCTTCGCTTGAGCGCCTGGGGCTGCGCGACCAGATTTTGCTTGCGACCAAGTTGCCGTACGCTTCGTGCAAATGTGCGGAGGATTTCGATCGGTTCTTCGACGAGCAGCTGCGCCGTTTGCGGACTGACCATATCGACTATTACCTTATGCACAACATCACCTCGCCCGCGCAGTGGGAGCGCGTGGTAGCGTTGGGTATCGAGGACTGGATTGCGCACCAAAAGGCGGCGGGGCGTATTCGCCAGATAGGTTTTTCGTACCACGGCAGTGCGGCGGACTTCCTCACGATGCTTGACGCGTATGACTGGGACTTTTGCCAGATCCAGTACAACTACGCTGGAGAGCGCTACCAAGCGGGAACGGCGGGACTCATGGCAGCCGCCGAGCGCGGGCTCGCGGTGTTTGTGATGGAGCCGCTTTTGGGTGGACGCCTGGCGGGCAAGCTACCTCCGCGGGCCCGCGCCGTGTTCGATGACGTACGCGATCCGTATCTGAAGACGCCGGCTGCTTGGGGCCTTTCGTGGGTGTGGAACCATCCTCAAGTCACGATGCTGCTTTCGGGCATGACCGATACCGCGCAGGTGGATGATAACGCGGCGCTGGCTGATCGTGCACTGCCGGATTCGATGACGACAGAGCAGCTCGATACCATCGCACGCGTGCTGGGAGAGTTTGAGAAATCGAATCGCGTGCCCTGTACGGGGTGCGGCTACTGCATGCCGTGCCCCAAGGGTATCAATATTCCCGGCTGCTTTGGCGCCTACAACGCGAGCTATGCGCATAGTTGGTTTACGGGGCTGTCTCAATACTTTACGGCGAGCGCGGTGCGGACGAACGAGCCCAAGCTCGTGAGCAATTGCGTCAAGTGCGGCAAATGCGCGCGCCACTGCCCACAGCACATCGATATTCCCGAGCGTCTCGACGATGTGCGCCGACGTTTCCAGCCTGGTCCCGTGACGGCGGTGCTTAAGGCCTTCGGCAAAACGCGCTCCTCATGACCCTTTTATAACTTGCGGTGGAATAGTTCCTGTTTGCGGCAGAATAGGGGCCAAACAGGAACTATTTCACCGCAACTGAAGGGGGCTGTCGTGGGTCATCGGGATTCATGTGATGATTTGCGTGAGGTTTGTTGGGGCGTTTTGGGCGCTGGACACATTTCGCATCGATTTGCATCGTCGCTCAAGGAGGTGGACGGGGCACGGCTTGTGGCTGCCGCCGGCCGCACTCCTTCGCATGTTGAGGAGTTTTGCAGGGCGTTTTCGATTGATGCCGCGCACAGTTATGCCACGGCTGACGATAGCGGCGATGTGGCTTATGATGCGCTGATTGCCGACCCCGATGTCGACGCAATCTACTTGGCTCTTCCACATGGCATGCATGCGCATTGGGTCTGTCGGGCACTGCGCGCGGGAAAGGCCGTGCTGTGCGAAAAGCCGGCCGTTTTGAGTGAGGAAGAGGCTCTCTCGATTGCCTCCACCTCTCGTGAGCGCGGCGTGCTGTTTATGGAGGCGATGAAGAATCGGTTTTGCCCGATGCGCACTCGCGTGAAGGACTTGCTTGCGTCGGGTGAGCTTGGCCGTATTGTCTCGATTGAAAGCGTGCAAAAGCTCGATTACGGCGAGCCTCCTTCGGGCTATCTGCTTGATTCGTTGCAGGGCGGCTGTCTATATGACATGGGCTGCTATGCGGTCGGTTGGTTTGAGGATTTGCTCGCGGGCGCGTGCGAGGTTTCATCCCGTGAAGTTCGCTGGCGTGACGTATCAGGCGGCCGCGTCGATTGGGCCGACGAGATCCGTATGAGCGTCGGCGGTATACCCATTCATATGGTGTGCGACGGCAAAGCAACATATGAAAGCCGCTTAACGATTGTCTGTGAGCGAGGCTCGTTGGAAATCGAGCGTCTCCATCGCCCCGAGCTCGCCCATGTGAAGTATTCCGACGGTCGAACGCTCGAAATAAATGCCCCGTTTGAGATCGATGATTTCTACGGCGAAATCCAGCATGCGACCCAGCTCATCCGGGCGGGGAAACTCGAGAGTCCCGTCATGCCCCTTGCCGCCACGCAGCGCTGCGCGCGCATTATCGATGCGATTCGCTTGAAACTTTAGTGCGTGGGGGCATGGCGCCAGCGCCTGGAATGCCTTGGAGGCCTTTGCCCCTGATGCCCCTTTTATAACTTGCGGTGGAATACGGTCTGTTTGCGCCAAAATAGGGCACCAATAGACCGTATTTCACCGCAACTGATGAGGGGGAGCTGGAGATGCTGACGATTGGGTGTCATCTTTCGACGACGAAGGGCTATCGGGCGATGGGGGAGACGGCGCTATCCATTGGCGCCAACACCTTTGCATTCTTTACGCGCAACCCGCGCGGCGGCAAGGCGAAAGACCTTGACATGGATGACGTGGCGGCCCTGCGTGAGCTTATGGAGCAAAACGACTTTGGCCCGCTCGTGGCTCATGCCCCGTATACCTATAACCCCTGCTCGGCCAAAGAGCGGGCGCGCGAGTTTGCCCTGGAGGCCATGGCAGAGGACCTGCGGCGCATGGAAACGCTGCCCGGCAACTACTACAACTTCCATCCCGGTGCGCATGTGGGGCAGGGCTCCGACGCCGGCATTCAGATGATCGTCGACACCCTGTGCCAGGTGATGTTTGAGGGTCAGCAGACGACGGTGCTGCTCGAGACCATGGCCGGCAAGGGCACCGAGGTAGGTCGCAGCTTTGAAGAACTGGCGCTCATCATTGAGGGTGTTGCCGACAAGCGCCCCGAGCTGTCGGCCAAGTTGGGCGTTTGCCTGGACACCTGCCATGTGAATGACGCCGGCTACGACATCATCCACAATCTTGACGGTGTGCTCGACGAGTTCGATCGTGTGGTGGGTATCGAGCGCCTGCGCGCCGTGCATATCAATGACTCCAAGAACCCCTGCGGTGCCCATAAGGATCGCCACGAGTGCATCGGCAAGGGCTACCTAGGTAGTGAAGAGTTTGGCGGCGGTATGCAGGTTATGCAGAATATTGTATCGAATGGCCGCTTGCGCGCATTGCCATTCATTTTGGAGACACCGAACGAACTTGCAGGTTATGCGGCTGAAATTAAACTGTTAAGGTCATTGCAGCAGTAATGACTGTCACAAAGTGGAGTGTTCCATTCACGTTATGGGTTTGTTTCAATCAGTTTTCTAATTGCAGTTTCGCATTTACGGGTGCATAATATCCAACAGTTTTTGCAGACCTCTGAATCAAACGGGGTCACCGGAAGGAGACTGATTATGAAGCTCAAGAAACTTGGCGCATTTGCCGCCACGGGCGCCATGGCGCTCGCCCTCGCACTGACGGGCTGTGGCTCGTCCAACGCCACCTCTGGTTCTGATGCCGGTTCCAGCAGCTCTGACGACGCTAAGGTCGAGAAGGTCGACGGCTCCAAGGAGTACGCGCTCGTCAAGGACGGTACGCTGACCGTCGGCACCTCTGCCGAGTACGCTCCGTTTGAATACAAGGATGACAACGGCGATTATCAGGGCTTTGACCTTGAGCTCATCAAGGCTATCGGCGATAAGTTGGGCCTGGATGTCGAGTACGTCAACAATGATTTTGACACGCTGGTTCCGGGCGTCGCTTCGGGCGCCAAGTATGACGTCTCCATCGCGGCCATCACCGACACGCCCGAGCGTGAGAAGGAAGTCGCTTTCTCTGATTCCTACTACATGGACGATCAGGCTATCGTGACCAAGGTCGATAACACCGACATCACGGCCGACAACTACAGCGAGAAGCTCAACAACGCCGACGCTACCATCATCGTTCAGTCTGGCTCGACCGCCGAGGCCTTTGCCCAGGAGAACTTCCCCAAGGCCAAGATCGTCCCCTACAAGGACGCTACCGAGTGCTTCAGCGCTCTGCAGTCCGATAAGGGCGACGCCGTAGTCACCAACCGCTCCGTTGCCAGCCAGCTGACCGCCGAGCAGTTCAACACCTGCCAGACCATCAAGCAGATCAGCACCGGCGAGGAGTACGCCATCGCCATCAACCAGGGCAACACCAAGCTCAAGGACGACATCAACCAGGCCATCAAGGACCTGACCGACGACGGTACCGTTGACGCCCTCATGTCTAAGTACAACATCAAGTAAAATAGTCACTTGATAACGCGCGGGCCCTTTCCGTTTTGGCGGAGAGGGCCTTTGCGTTTCTTGAACGCGCGTCGTCCCGTCTCGTAATGTCGGCAACTTATACGTTAGGAGCCACCTTGTCTCGATTGAACGAAGGGGCCATGGGTCGGCGTTTCCCGCTGCCCTCGATGCTCCAAAAGCTAGCCTGCGCCCTGGCTGTGGCGCTCGCTTTGGTGTGCGCGGGGACAGCCGTGCCTTCGACCGCTCAGGCGCTCGAGACCGCAAAGATCACCGCGCGTCCCAATACCGGTTCGGGCAGCGACGTGGTCGGCGGTACCGAGACGCGCATTACCTGGGAGGTCCAGGCCGATGCCGACGAGGAGCTGAGCGGTCTTTCGCTGACGTTTGTCGACGGTACGACGTTTGGTGCCGATGACACGCGCCTGACGATGCTCTCGGGCGACGACCTTATGGACCGTACGCCCATGAAGCCCACGTGCAAGGTGGACGGCCGGACGCTCAAGATCGACTTTGGCGAGACGGCGCCGGCCGGCGGCTATTTTCGCGTTGAGGTTTACGGCGTGACATTTCCCGTCGAGGGCGGCGATGAGGCCTTTAGCGGCACCTATACGCTTGCCGACGGTTCGACCAAGAAGATTTCCAAGATTCCTTCCGTCGAGATTAAGGGCGTGACGGCATTCGATAACTTCCTGGCCGATCTTAAGGAGCAGCCGTGGGTCGAGGCCTGGAACTCTAATATGTTCCTGCGCCTGTTCTTGAATCCGGTCATTTTGGTCCAGAGCCTGCCGATCGTCTTTAAGGGCTTCCTTATGTCGCTCTCGATCGTGCTTGTGGCATTTCCGCTGGCGATTCCCTTTGGCTTTGCGCTGTCGCTCATGCGCATTTCCAAGTCGCGCATCCTGCGTTGCCTTGCCGGCATCTATGTGAATATCATCCGCGGTACGCCGGCGTTCCTGCAGATCTATATCGCGTTCTTCGGTCTGCCGTTGGCCGGCGTCAAGGTTGACGACTATGTGCTGGGCGTCATCGTCATGGCCATGAACTCGTCCGCCTACCTGTGCGAGATCTTCCGCGCCGGTATTCAGTCGATCCCCAAGGGCCAGAACGAGGCCGCGCGCTCGCTGGGCATGAACGCCTTCCAGACACTGCTCTACGTTATGATTCCGCAGACGTTCCGCAATGTTCTGCCTACGTTGACCAGTGAGTTCATCCTGCTTTATAAGGATACGTCGCTGCTCGCTGCCGTGGGCGTGGTCGAGATTGTCATGAACGCCCGCACCATCGTTGCCACGACGGGCTCCATCACGCCGTATGTGGTTGCCGCCCTGTTCTATCTGGTCATCACCCTGCCGCTTGCGCGCTTGGTGAGCGGTCTTGAGGCGAGGCTTCTGGGGACGGCCGAAACCAAAAAGAAGCGTCCCACCAAGAGCGCCGGACAGGTCGTCGCGACGCCCGCCGATCACATCGCCGGTCTGTAAGGAGGTCCTATCATGAGCGAAACCAATAACTCGAACGAGGTCGTCGTCAGCATCAAGAACCTCCAGAAGGCCTTTGGCGATAACGTGGTCCTGCGTGACATCGATCTGGATGTGCACAAGGGTGAGGTCGTCGTGGTTCTGGGCCCCTCGGGCTCGGGCAAGTCGACGATGCTTCGCTGCATCAATCGTCTGGAGCATCCCACGAGCGGCTCGATTATCGTTGAGGGTGTGGATGTGTGCGCCAAGGGTGTCGACCTCAACAAGGTACGTACGCATCTGGGTATGGTGTTCCAGCAGTTCAATTTGTTCCCGCACCTGTCAGTCAAAAAGAACGTCATGCTTGCGCAGCAAAAGGTGCTCAAGCGCAGCAAGGAAGAGGCCGAGAAGATTGCTATCGAGGAGCTGACCAAGGTCGGCCTGGCCGAGCGCATTGATTTTATGCCGAGTCAGCTTTCGGGCGGTCAGCAGCAGCGCGTGGCCATCGCCCGCGCCCTGTCGATGAATCCGCACGTCATGCTCTTTGACGAGGCCACGTCGGCGCTCGACCCCGAGCTGGTTCGCGACGTTCTGGGTGTCATGCGCGACCTGGCACGCGACGGCATGACCATGATTGTCGTGACGCACGAGATGGGCTTTGCCCGCGACGTCGCCGACCGCGTGGTCTTTATGGATGGTGGCGTTATCGTGGAAGAAGGCACGCCGAGCGAGGTCTTCGACCATCCCAAGAGCGAACGCACTAAGGCGTTTTTGGGCAATATCTCATAGCGGCGCATCGAGGTTGTCGATATAACAAACGGGGACCGGATAGTATCCGGCCCCCGTTTTTGTTTGGGCATGAGCTGCTGTTGTTGCGCGGTACTCGGCTGTCAGTTGCCTTGCGGCTTTCTGGCGGCTTCGTTAGGCCAGCTCCGCTCCCAGAGCCTTGCAGGCCGCCTCGCCCTCATCGTCGGGCGCATCGTAGCAAATGACGGAATCGACGACGTTGACGCCCGCCTCGTCGGCATCGGCCTTCCAGTTGTCCATCCACTCGCCCTCGGCCCACGAGTAGGAGCCAAAGAGGACGACCTTCTTATCACCGAGGGTCTCCTTGACCTCGTCCCACATAGGCTGGAACTCGTCATACTCAAGCTCCTCGGAACCCATGGCGGGGCAACCGAAGGCAATGGCGTCATAGCCAGCGGCCTTGTCTGCGGAGAAGTCGGCGCAGGGGATGACTTCGGCCTCGGCGCCCGCGGACGTGGCGCCTTCGGCGACAAAGTTTGCCATGGCCTCGGTATTGCCCGTGCCGCTCCAATAGACGACGGCGATCTTGCTCATGTTTTGTCCTTTCGGTCGTGCGGCGCTGGCCGCAGCTTGTACGTTCTATCGGGCTGCCTGGGCAAGTTGCGCCAGGCTGCAGCCCTGCTGATAGACAAAGGTGAAGTATTGGGTGCAGGCACGGTAGGCATCAAACGTCGCAAGCGCCTGCTCGACATTTTCGTAGACCTTCCAGGTCCCAAAGACCTTGTAGTTCTCGCCGCGCTGGACGATAAACTCGTGTACGTCGTCGTAGGGATATCCAAGGAAGTAGCCTATTTCGTGCGGAAACTCGCAGGTGCAGTCTTTGCTGCAGCTAGTTTGCTGGGGCAGCGCACATCGAGTCTGGCTACAGGCGCATTCCGCGACGTTATTGCTCGCGAGCGTGATGCGTGATGCCAAATGCACGAGGCATGTCGAAAGGTCTCTCGTGTCGTAGCCTTCCGAGGCGAGCGCCGTTTGGGCGCGAGGGTCTGCGAAATAGGTGGTGAGGCTTTTGGCTCGGTACATATACACGAGCGCTCCACAGGGCCGCCAGACCAAAACACTCAGGTGGATGCCGAGCGGGTCAAGGTCGCGATTGCACTGGGCGATAACGTTGAGTAGGCGTGCTCGGCGCTCTGCGATGGTTTCGGTTGCGGTCGAGCCGTCCCCGTGGGCATAGGTGCCTGGATAGGTAAAGAGCGATGCCGGCTTGATGCCCGCGAGCGTGGGAGAGCAGTTGCGCACGACTGCTGCCTGAAACGTGGGGATGTCTATGGTTCGAGTCACGGCGCTCCTTACAGATCAAAACTGTTAGCCTAGGAAAACTTATACACGAAAGTAAGCCATGGTCAACAAAAAAGCTTGAAGCGGGAAACTAATTGACCGAACGGACATGATTTTGGGTTAAGATGGGGACACCCCATGGGGGTATCTAGATAGTGCTACTTGAAAGGGGAGCGCATGAGTGACTTGCTCAACCCTGCGAATCTCATCGTGTTGGCCGTCATTGCCGTTGGCATGTTCTTTGGGCTGCGGCGTATTGTCGCTTCGACACACGGAAAGAGTTGCTGCAGCGATGGTGCGAGCGGCAAGAAGGCCAAAAAGGTTGTTGTGGTGGATACCGATGCGTCACACTATCCCTATAGCGATGAGCTGCTTATCGGCGGCATGAGCTGCGACGGCTGCGCTCAGAATGTGACGAATGCCCTCAATACGCTTGATGGCGTGTGGGCAACGGTAACGTATGCAGACCACACGGCACGCGTACGCTCGAAGCGCCCGGTTGATCGCGACACACTCGAGACGGCGGTGAGGGGTGCGGGCTATTACGTTATGAAAATGTAGGCGTTGCCCTCTCCGGTGGGTACCAGCCTCCTGCCCATTGTGACTATCGGCATCCAAAAATTTGCGCAAAAATAACCTTTAGATGCGGCAAAAGTGGAGTTTGGTGACGGTTTGCGCGGAATTCGCTACCAATCGAGCATCTATGAACCCGTCCAAAAAATTACAGGTGTATATTTATATACTGATTATTGCTGTGCTCAGATTGCAATTAACCGTGGACAGAAATGAAGAATGCTAAAACTGGGCTTTAGGACAGGGGAGGCTATAACCTTATGAGACGAGTGGGAACACTTGGCTTGGTGGCAGCGCTTGCCGCTATCTTGGTATCGCCGCTGCCGGCGCACGCCGAAGACGCATCGGGTGCCGTTACCTACAATGCATGTAATGGGTATTCCTTTGAGAAGCTCTCGCATCCTACGGTAGGAACGTCGCAGCCGGATGGCATCGTCGACTACCAGGGTAACGGTGCCGTTGCCGTTCCGGGCGCCGATGGTAATACGGCCAACAACGAAGGCGATCGCGGCCAGAGCTACACTTGGGCGGCTGCGAGCTATGGTGACTGGCTTTATGTGGGCACCTGCTATGCGGCGATGGGCAACACGCTGACGCTCATGAACAGCACGCTGGGCGATTCCTTTGATGTCGAAACCATGCGCCTGACGCTGGAGGCCATGTTTAACGGTACCTTCTTCTATGGACAGCAGAAGGAGGACGGCACGGCCGACAAGGACAGCGGCGGCATCTTGGTCAAGATTAATACCAAGACCGGTGAGACCAAGCTGCTACTTTCTGAATCGCTCAACGGCGTCGCTCCTTTGTTCCGCAATGCCGTGAGCTATAAGGGTAAGCTCTATTTCTGCGGCAGCGTCAGGACCAATGGCGGCAAAGGCGGCCTGCCTGCTGTATATGAGATTGATCCTAAGACGGATGAGTACAAAGTTGTTTATCAGGGCCTTTCGAGCATGCAGGATTACGGTGCTGCCTACAAGCAGGGCATTTCTACCGGTATCCGCGGCATGTGCGTCCATGATGGCCAGCTCGTCATCAGTAATGTGGGTAAAGACGCGGCCGGTAAGTTTGTGTCGACAATTCTGACGTCGCCTGACCCGTCGAAGGGCCAGGACAGCTTCATCGAGATTGCTAACTCGGACACGTTGTTTAACTATCCGGCGATTCGCTATCAGGACAGCATCTACGGCGGCGCCATTTGGGATATGGTCTCGTACAATGGCCATCTCTATGCGACCATCTGCACCGGTACGCCCGAGAACGCTCCCGATGATAACTCCATGCAGTCGTTTGCCATGGTTCGTGGCGACAAGAATGCCGACGGCAGCTATTCGTGGACTCCCATTGTTGGCGATCAGAAGACGGACGGTGCAAAGTACTGCTTTGGCATTGATCCTGCCCGCACCCGTTCTGGTGCTGCCAACCTCATCGTCTACAACGACTACCTCTATATCGGTGAATACAACGACGAGGAGATTGCTCTCGAGCGCATCCTGTTCAACAAGTCCAGCACCGAAGAGGGCGGCAAGAGCAGCATGGGCGGCGTTGACTGCTCGTTTGTGAATGCCAATCTTGAGCAGTCGGTCAACATCTATCGCATGGACAAGGACGAGAACATGGAGCTCGTCGTTGGCGATCGCACCGATATGTTCCCCGAGGGCGGTATTTCCGGCCTGACTTCGGGCTTTGGCCGAAACGAGAACCAGTACATTTGGCGCATGCAGAAGTTCGACGGCAAGCTGTATATCGGTACCTTTGATACCGCGAGCCTGCTTGAGCCGATCGGCCAGTTCTCTAATGGCGACATTATCGATATGACGCCCGAGGAGTGGGACTCTCAGGTTCAGCGCCTTAGGGACCTGCTCGATCACCTGCTCGACAAGAAATTGCCCGATGCCCCCATCGTTCCTGTGGACAAGCTTACGGACGATGATTCGAACGAAGCCGCCGATGTCGATGATTCGAAGGAGGCTGCCGATGTCGATGACGAGAAGACTGAGGTTGCTAAGGGCTTTGGCGATCTGAGCGATGCGTTGGATGAGGCTGCGGGCGATCTTTGCAATCAGGCCGCGACGATGTCCGCGGACGTTGAAGACGACGCTGCTTATGTTCGGAAAATCGATAGCGAGATTGCGTACTTCAAGTCCTTTGCCGATCAGTATCAGGACATGCTCGATAGCTATGAGAGCCTGAAGCAGCAGTACGAGGATGCCTATGGCACCGAGCTGCCGAGCGATATTCAGGATGCGCTCGATAAGCTGCTGAGCGAGGAGAACCTCAAGAAGTTGCAGAGTGTGCTCGTATGCATGCATTACCTGCACGATGCTGAGCGCGGCTTTGATATGTATGTGACCGAGGACGGCGTGAACTTTACGACGCTGACGACCAATGGCTTTAACGATCCGTATAACCATGGTCTGCGCACCTTTGCGGTGACCAATCAGGGTCTGTGCCTTGGTACCGCCAACCCGTTCTATGGTTGCCAGGTCTGGATCCAGCGCAAGGAGAATTCGGAGAATCCGGTTGATCCCGGTACTCCGGATCCGACGGAACCCACCGATCCTTCGCAGCCGGGTGGCGGCGATCAGCCTGGTGGCGGCCAGACGGGCGGCAACGACCAGTCGAGCAGCACCACGACCACCGTCACGACGACCGCTAAGAAGACTCCGAAGGACGGCTCGCTGCCTCGCGCTGGCGACTCGACCCTCACGCTGGTTTTGGGATTGCTGGCTGCAGCTGCCGCAGTGCTTGGCATTGCTCTCGTCTTGCGCAAGCGTTCTCGTCGCTAGGCTCGACCACGCAGCTCGATGTCTTGGATATCGTCGAAGTCGATGGCGATATCCCTGAGTTTGAGCAGCTTGAACGTGGGGAGCACCTCATCGAGGATGCCGGTGCGGGCGCGGTAGCCGTACGTATCGTAATAGGTGACACGGACTAAGTCGCCACGTTTGAGGTCCTCGAGCTTTTTGGAGAGCTCGAGGGCTTTTTCTTCTGTCAATTCGCACTTGGGCTCAACGGTGATCTCTTGCTTGCGCACGAGCTCGTAGTATCCCGTGAGGGCGGCAAAGGGCATAAACTGCGCGGCACGGCCGGCGCGGACGGCGCCGTTGGCGGTGAGTTTGGGGTCGGCGGAGCGACGTCTTCCCTCAGGGTCCGCTAGGCGTTCAAAAGGTGTCGGTGGCCGCATCGGCTGTTGTTGGGACTTAGGCACGATGTCCTCCCACCTGATCGTTGCGTTCGCGTGCGGTGGCGCCAGCAGTAAAGCTTAATCCCTTGACGAGCGCGTTCTTGCCGTACTTGCCTTTCACGGCCAGGACGGCGCGCGCCAGGTCGCGCTCGCGCTCATCGGCCTTAACATCGCTAAACAGGTCGATAGTGGCAAATTCCTCGGGCATCAGATTGCCAAAGCCCAGATTGATGCGCTTGACCGGTCGCTTGGGGTCGACCGTTTGCGCCCACAGGTCATCGAAATACCCCATGATCTTCTTAAACGAATTGGTGCGCTCGGGCAGCTTACGCGAGGCGTTGGAGTGTGCAAAGAGTGCGGCATAGCCACCGCGCGGTTTGCCGCCGTGCTCTCCCACAAAGATGCCATCGATTGCCTGCGCCTCGCGCACCAGGCGGCGCCGTTCGTCATCGCGCTGGACGGGCTTGGGCGCACGGGGCGCGAGCTCAGGGCTGGCGGTTGCGGTGGGTTCGATACTCGACGTGCTCGAGCGCAGGTGCCCGCATCCGTCCACATATTGCGCAGTACCGCTGGCGTCGAGGCGGCGGATGTCGGCGCGCTCGCTCGCGTAGCCCACAAAGAGCGAGATGCTGTCACAGACCACGTGCTTATCGACTAAGTCCAACACGGCGTTGTCGACCATCTCGCGCAAGACGGTGTAGGCCTGCTCGTAGGCATAGCCCTTCGAGAGCACCTGTCCTGTGGTAGTTGAGGTTGCCTGCGGACGATAGGCCTGGATGTCGGCGATGGTTGTCGGTTCGCGCCCAAAGGCGTGGTCGATGAGATACTCGGCATTGACGCCGAGCTCGTCGTAAAGTAGGTTTTCGTCGAGCGCGGCGACACCCATTAGATCGTAGACACCGTATTTTTCGAGGCGGGCAGCCACGCCGGGGCCAATGCCCCAGATGTCGGTGATGGGGCGATGGGGCCAGATCTCCTTGCGAAAGGTCTCGTCGTCGAGTTTTCCGATGCGACTGGGCACGTGCTTGGCGGTGATATCGAGTGCAACCTTGGCCTGGAATAGGTTGGGGCCGATGCCGACCGTCGCCGTGATGCCGGTGCGCGCCAGGACCTCGTCGCGCAACATGCAGGCGAAGCCTTCCGTATCGGTGTGATAGAGGTCCAGATAGGGTGTCACGTCGATAAAGCACTCGTCAATTGAGTAGACGTGAACGTCTTGCGGGCTGACATATTCCAGATAGATGCCGTAGATTTGCGCCGACACTTCCATGTAGTGCTGCATGCGCGGTACGGCCTTGATGTAGTCGATGCCGTCGGGAATCTCGAACAGACGGCAGCGGTTGTGTATCCCGAGGTCCTTCATGGCCTGTGTGATGGCGAGGCAGATGGTCGTGCGCCCGCGCGATTCGTCGGCAACGACCAGGTTGGTGGTGAGCGGGTTGAGCCCGCGGTCAACGCACTCGACGCTGGCGTAGAACGTTTTAAGGTCGATGCAGATATAGGTGTGACGCTCGTGCCCCACGCGTCCTCCCATCAAACACATGTTCTTATCGAATACATGTTCGATAATACCCGCTCATCCGGACATCGTCAAAACCTGTCCCTTTTTGGCAGGCATGGTCGTGCGGTTGCATCGGGTATTTAACGCAGCCCTAAAGAGTGCGAAACAGCTCGGAAAACCTCGCTTCGTAGCATGAGCCTAGCGATTGGTGCTACCTACATGCACGGAAGGGTTGTGGAAACGATGGTCAATTATGGGTTTGGTATGCCGACGCGCCTTGTTGCGGATGGAGACGTGGCTCGCTGGTGTGGACGATTGGTCGCTCACTACGGCGGCACCAAGGCGCTGGTCGTGCTGGGGGGCGACAAACATACGCGTGATGAGCTCGTCTCGGCGGCGCTCGGCTCGCTTGATCGAGCCCTGCTCGAGCGCGTGCTTTTTCGCCGCGGCTCGGTTGAGGGCGACGGGGGAGACGAGCTGATCGACGAAGCCGTGGCCCTGGCGACCGACGAAGGCGTGGACTTTGTCCTGGCGATCGGCGATGCCGATACTGCCGGCTTTGCGCGCGAACTCGCGCGTCGCATGGCGGCGCTCGATGCCGGCGAAGACGGTTTTGTCCCTTATGGATGTATTGTCTCGGAGGGCAAGGTGCCTGCTGTCGTGGGAGCCGGCGAGGTTCCCGTTTTTGCCATTATCGCGCCCGAACTGCTTGAAGGCATTGGGTCTCCTCTGCGCGAGCTGCTCGGCAGCGTGTGCGCCGCGGCCTAATATCTGCCATAAAGTGCCAGGAAGGGACAGGTTAATTTTTATAGGTAAAGCGTTTGACCTGCCAAAATAAACCTGTCCCTTTTTGGTCGGTCGCCGTTTGGGGGCGGATTGGCAACGCTCGCTGATTACGGTCTTGACCTGCGCTAGAATAGGGGCATCTGATTATCCGGGCGCATGGAGGTATGCGCCCGTATGTTGAGGAGGACTTTATGGCAACTGTTGCCGCACCTATCGACGCTACGTCGACCGCCGCTTGGAAGGCGCTCGAGGCCCATCAGGAGAAGCTCGAGGCCGAGGGTATCGACCTTAAGGCATGGTTTGCTGCCGATGCGGAGCGCGTGAACAAGCTGAGCTTTGACGCCGGTGACCTGCACTTCGACCTGTCCAAGAACCTGGTGACCGATGAGACCGTCAAACTGCTGTGCGATCTTGCCCGCGAGGTGAAGCTCGAGGAGCGCCGCGACGCCATGTTCTCCGGCGAGCACATCAACACCACCGAGGACCGCGCCGTCCTGCACACCGTGCTGCGCCGTCCGGCAAGCGAGAAGGGCCAGCTTATCGTCGACGGCCAGGATGTCGTCGCCGACGTGCACGAGGTTCTCGATCGCATGTATGCCTTCGCCGAGCGCGTGCGCTCCGGTGAGTGGAAGGGCGTTACCGGCAAGAAGATCGAGCACCTGGTGTCCATCGGCATCGGTGGCTCCGATCTGGGCCCGGTCATGGCCTACGAGGCTCTGCGTCCCTATGCCGACGCCGGTATCGACTGCCGCTACATCTCCAACATCGACCCCAACGACCAGGCCGAGAAGCTTAAGGGTCTGGATCCCGAGACCACGCTCGTGATCATCGTCTCCAAGACCTTCACCACGCTCGAGACCCTCACCAACGCCCGCGAGGTCAAGACCTGGATGCTCGAGCAGCTCAAGGCTCAGGGCGCTATCGATGGCTCCGATGAGCAGAACGCCGAGGCCGTGGCAAAGCACTTCGTCGCCGTTTCCACCGCACTCGAGAAGGTCGAGGCCTTCGGCATCGACCCCGCTAACGCTTTTGGTTTCTGGAACTGGGTCGGCGGCCGCTACTCCGTCGACTCCGCCGTGGGCCTGTCGCTGATCGTCGTGCTCGGCCCCGAGCGCTTCCAGCAGTTCCTCGAGGGCTTCCATGCCATCGACGAGTACTTCTGCAACACGCCGCTCGAGAACAACGCCGTCGCGCTGATGGGCCTGCTCAACGTCTGGTACGTCAACTTCTTCGGTTCCAAGAGCCACGCCGTGCTGCCGTACTGCCAGTACCTGCACCGTTTCCCGGCCTACCTGCAGCAGCTCACCATGGAGTCCAACGGCAAGCACGTCCGCTGGGACGGCAGCGCTGTGACCTCCGATACCGGTGAGATCTTCTGGGGCGAGCCCGGCACCAACGGTCAGCACGCCTTCTACCAGCTGCTGCACCAGGGCACCGTGGTGGTCCCGGCTGACTTTATCGCTTTCGCTAACACTGCCAACCCTGCGACCGACAGCGGCCAGGATGTCCATGAGCTGTTCCTGGGCAACTTCCTGGCCCAGACCAAGGCGCTCGCCTTTGGTAAGACGGCCGACGAGGTCCGCGCCGAGGGCACGCCCGAGCAGATCGTCCCCGCCCGCTGCTTTGAGGGCAACCGTCCGACGACCTCGATCTTCGGCGACACGCTGACCCCGTTCGCGCTCGGCGAGCTCATCGCCCTGTACGAGCACATCACGTTTGTCGAGGGTACGGTCTGGGGCATCGATTCCTACGACCAGTGGGGCGTCGAGTTGGGCAAGCAGCTTGCCAAGCAGATCACCCCTGCCTTCCACGACGATGCCGCCAAGGCCGAGCAGGACGCTTCGACCCAGGCGCTCATCGAGTTCTATCGCGCGCATCGCAAGTAGTCGCTGCTGTTAACGCATCGCGCCTTATAGTCAGGGGCCCGTATCCTATCGGATGCGGGCCCCTTTGCTTTGCCGTGGTCCCGGGGCGCACGGCCTTTGTGGAACATCGCCGGAGCGTCGCGCGCTGCGAGAACCCTGCGCCTAGATCTCGGCCTCCGCATGGCCTCGCTGCGCCTCGGGCAGCTCCCCGTAGAGCGGATGGTCTTCGAGCCTAAAGCGCTCGACCTGTTCGGGAGTGCGACCGCGTACAAAGAGCCACGAGCGATCAATCGGCGTCGCCATGAGCGTGCTGGGCAGCGCGTCGGCGCGGTCGGAAAACACCCGGGCACTCTCGGGATCCTGGAACGCCAGCACCAGATGCGTGTCGCAGTTGCCCATGATGGAGCGTGCGCGTGCCTCGCCATAGAGCGCATCGAGCTGGTTGGTCGACTGCAGCAGCAGCGTTGCCCAGATGTTGCGGCTTCGGATAATCGAGAGCACGTTGTCGATCTGGGGGATCTGCAGATTTGCGAAGTCATCGAGCATAAAGCGCACGGGCACGGGCAGGCTGCCGTCGGGCTGCCTATCGGCCTCACGAATGAGGCCCATAAACGCCTGCGAAATAAAGAGGCCGGTCAGCGGATCGAGATTGCGGTCAATATCGCTCACGGTTACAAACAGGGCGCAGGGGGTGTGTCCCATGGAAGCGAAGTCCACCTGATGGCACTCACGATAGAGCTGTGCCGCACCGTCGAATCCCAGACACATGACCTTTTCGGCAAGGATGCCGACGATGCTCGCGTGCATGCGCTCGGCATTTTGCGTAATGGCGTAGCGCCGCCATAGCGAGAGGGCATAGCTTTGGGGGTCGGTCGTGATCAGATCGTCAAACAATCGGGCCGTGGCACCGTCCTGCAGGTGCTCGATCAGCTTGATGACCGAGCTGATCGTCTGCTCGTCGGCGGGTAGCTGTTCGGTGATGTAGGCGATAAGACACGACAACAGGTTTGCCGCCGCATGATCCCAAAAAGGCTGGTTGTTGTCCTCGATGGGGCAGATGGCCTTTGCCACCGAGAGGATGTCCTGCTGGTTGGGCCTGCCGTCCGCCTTGTGGCGAATGTGCCTCAGGGGGTTGTAGCCGCAGCGCTCGATGCCGGGCGCAAGGGCCGGGACGGTGTTGAGGTCGGCGAAGTTGAGACATTGCACGCGGTAACCGTGGACCGCCAGCACGGGTCCCACTTCGCGACAGAGCGTGCCTTTGGTGTCGAGCACGATGTAGCTTGCGTTCATTTGCAGTAGGTTGGGCTTGAGGACGTTTCGGGTCTTGCCGGCTCCCGAGGGGCCGATCACAAGTGCATTGTTGTTGAGTCCCGTTTGGCGGGTGTCGCAGGAAAGCGTTCGATCCTTGGCGAGGATGGTGGACAATGCGGACTCAGATGCGGCGAGGCGGCTGGCGAGGTTAGACATGGGCGACCTCCTTGGTGGTCGAGAGGATTTCGTGGGCAAAGCCGAGCTCGACGGCGCGCTCGGCCGAAAGGTAGGTGTCTTTTGCAGTGAGGGACTGGATGCGCTTGGGCGTGAGGCCGCTGCGGTCCGAGAGGATTTGCGTGAGGGTCTTGCGGGTCTGCATGAGACGCCGGCTGGTTTCCTGAAGCGCAAGTGCCGAGCCGCCTGCCCCCTGGGGGATCAGCGGGTCGTGAATCATGAGCTCTGCATGGGGCGCCATACGGCGATCGTCGCCGCCCATAAAGATCACGGCGCCCATGGACGCGGCGAATTCCAGGCAGACGGTGCGGATGGGGCACGATGCGAGGCGCATGGCGTCATAGATCGCAAGACCCGATCGCACGCTTCCGCCGGCGCTGGCGACAAATATGGTGATGGGGCGGCTGGGGTCGGTGGCATCGAGCAGGCGGATCTGCTGGCATAGGTCGTGGGCCATCGGGGTTTCGATGTTTCCCATGACGGAGAGCTCGCGACGGGCGAGCATCTCATCGTAAATGCTGGTGAGCGTGATACCTCGGGCGGATTCACGCATGGTGAGGGGGCTGATGATGGGGGAATGATTGGTGTCCATGAGGACTCCTTTCTGTTGGTTGTGTTGTGGAATAGGATTGTTGCCCGCGGAGGGGCTGGCGGGCTACAGGGTTCGTCCGAGCCTGAGATCGAGCTCGGTTGTGGGGCAGGCTGCCTGTTCGTGCGGCTCGCAAGCGCCAAGGGCTCCAAAGCGATAGAGCGTTGCGGCGGGCGTAGTGTAGGCGAGCCGCAGCTGATGCTCGACAGGGGCACATCCGTCATTTTTGTAATAAGCCGCGTAGTACTGCGCGATGCTGGCGTTCATCTCGCTGCCATTGCGATGGCGCTCAAACTGGCGTCTGCAGGTCTCGATGATCTTTGCTACCGACTTGGGTGCCGTCGCGGGAACAAGGGTGAGATAACCCTCAAATAGCTCGTTGATGCTCAGGAGGCACAGCAGGTCGATTAGCGTCCTTATGGCTGCTCCCTCGGCGGAAAAGTGCGCGGTCATGCGGTTATATCGGTTGCGGTCGACGATGGCCGCATGGGGTCTTGGAGTTTTCTGCCCCGTGGTCCCGGGCTTTTGCCGCGCCTGTGTATTGAGCTCGACGTTGCAGCGCTTGAGGCCGTCCAACGGAAGGAACAGTGCGGTGCGCAGGGTGTTCCGCTTGCTTTCGAGTTCATGACGCTCGTCGGGTTCCCATTCGAGCTTGAGTTTCGTGTCGAGTGCCGTAAGCATATGGGCTAGGCAGCCTACGGTAAGAACGTACGAATCGTTGTCGCGTTTTGGGGCATAGGGGTCTGTCAGCTTGCGAATGTCGGGGTCGCCCATGATCTTTGTGCAGCGCTTCAGCAGTTGAGGGTGGTCGGCCAAGATCGTCGCGAGCGGTAGCGACGCGTAGTTCTTGATGGTCGCGGCGGCAAAGGCGGCGTCATATTCGTTTGCATATGCTCGCTCAATGCGGGCATCCAGAATGCTTTTCTTATCGCCGTCTTCAGCGTGGTGGTTTGTCATAGCTTCTCCAATCGGTTGATGTTCGTGCTGTTTGTTGATGTGTTGGTTGTCGTGAGTGATGTGCTTGCCGTGGGTGATGTGCTGACGTTGGGGTGCTATGCGGTTTTCAATGAGCCCGTGAGGCAGTTGCTGCAGGGGCGGGATGGAACGGCCCATGCAAGGCGGAAGGCATCGTGCTCAAAATCGAGACAGCAATGCCCTGGGTGCCTCACATGTGGCAGTTACCTCATTAAGTTGTCATTGCGTTTGGGGCTGTACTTTGCCGATCTTCCTTCTCTTACACGCTAAAACTCAAACTTCATATGCTCGATCAAACGATGACCACCGGAGCGGTCATATTAAAAGTACGTTCGTTTTGCTGATTTGACAAGACTAATTTTGAAATTTTTTTCTACGGGATGAAACGAGGTTCGTGGAACGGTCGCGCTTGGTGTCGCCAGCTATGTATGTGGTGGCTCGGCGTTTAGGCTGGAACGATTGATCCCCGAGATGGCGTCCCGTTCATGTTCGGGACAATATGACTTTTTACCCGTTGCAGACAGAGCCGCAGTGGGTGTTCTGTATGATGACTCAGACAAGGTTACTCAATGACAGGGAGGCTTATATGGCAATCAAAGCCATCGCAATTGATATCGACGGTACGCTCACCAACGACCAAAAGGTCATCAGCCCGCGTACACGCGAGAAGCTGCTCGCGGCGCAGGAGTCGGGCATTAAGCTCATCTTGGCTTCGGGTCGTCCCGCATGGGGGCTGCACGCCTTGGCGCAGGAGCTCGACCTCCAAAACCATGACGGTCTGCTAGTCGCTTTCAATGGCGCGCATGTGGTCGACGCTCAGACCGACGAGGTACTGTTCGATCAGGCTATGCCTGCCGACGAATTGCATCGCCTGATTGATCACCTGCGTAATTTTGACGTGATCCCTATGATTTCGCTCGGTCGCGATTTGCACGTCGAGGACTCGTACCATTGCATGATCACGCTGCCTGACGGCTTGCAGAAAAACATCGTCAAATACGAGCGCGATGCGTGCGACCTTAAGATCCGCGAGGTCGAGAGCTTGCATGGGGTCGTGGATACTTATCCCGTGGACAAGCTGCTGACGGCGGGCGATCCGACCTACCTGCAGGCACATTACGAGGAAATGTATGCGCCCTTTACCCAGACGCTTTCGGGCATGTTTACGGCCGACTGGTACTTTGAGTACACGGCGCCCGGCATCGACAAGGCCCGCGCGCTCGAGGGTGCCCTGCCCAAGCTCGGTATCGATGCCAGCGAGGTCGTCTCGTTTGGCGACGGCCAGAACGATAAGTCCATGATTGAGTGGGCCGGCACCGGTGTTGCCATGGGCAATGCCGTCGATGAGGTTAAGGCTGTGGCCCAGATGGTGACCGCCAATAATAACGAAGACGGCATTGCGGTGGCGCTGGATAAGCTGCTGGGTTAGAATCGCCGATAGTGCATGGCTCGGGCGTCCGCTTGCGGGCGCCCTTTTGTTAGGGAGGGTGCCGTGTCCGCATTTCCGTTCGACGCCGTTATCTTTGACATGGACGGCGTGATTGTCGATACCGAGTATTACTACCTGGGCGAGACTGCCGCGTTTGCCAAGGAGCTTGGGCTTAACCTGACTCAAGAGGAGTTGAATGGGCAGGTCGGTACTTCGCACCAGTTCTTCCTGCATATGCTGGTCGATTGGTTTGAGCGCGCCGGTAAGGGGCATTTCACTGGCGAGGAAGCGTTGGCCCGTTGGAACGAGTGGGCGCATAAGCGTCCGCGCGACTATCAGGCTTTGATTAACCCAGGCGCCGTGGATACGATTCGAGAGCTGCCGCGCCGTGGCGTTCGCGTGTCGCTTGCCAGCTCGTCTCCCATGGATAGCATCGAGGAAGTGCTCAACGCATGCGGGCTGTCGGATGCCTTTGAGTATGTGGTGAGCGGCGAGCAGTTTAAGGAGAGCAAGCCCGAGCCCGACATCTACCTGCATGCGCTGGACCTGCTGGGGCTGCCCGCGAATCGCTGCTGCTGCGTCGAGGATTCGGTGCCTGGCATCACTGCCGGCAAGCGAGCCGGCCTGACAGTCATTGCCAAGCGCGAGGAGCGCTTTGGCTTTAGCCAGGATGCCGCGGACAAGATTATCGACCAGCTGCCGGAGCTGCTCACGCTTTCTTAGGAGCGCGGTAGTTGCGCGTTTTTCGGGTCTGATGAGTAAATAGCCAACATTTTGGTGCGACACCTAGCATACTTTAAGCTAATGCGGGCTTAAGGGCTTGTTGAATGCCCTTAAGCCCGTTTTAGAATTAATTGTGCTGGGAGAGGGTATATGCCACCGACTGAAGGGCCAACTGACGGTAAAGCAGCGATACCGCTGTACCAACAGGTTATTGATATCATCAAAAACGAAATCAACTCCGGCGCCTACAAGGCGGGCGCGCGGATACCCAACGAATTCGAATTGGCTGAGAGCTATAAAGTTGGCCGCGTTACCGTGCGACGCGCTATTGAGGAGCTCGTCCAGCAGGGCTATCTAACGAAGCGGCAGGGGAAAGGCACGTTTGTCAATGCCCCCAAGCTTAAGCGCAAGATTCGCCAGAAGGATGACGTCCAGAGTTTTTCGGACGCATGTCGCGTTAACGGAATGGAACCGGGGGCGTGTGTCATTTCGAGAAAGATACTGCCGGCGGATTCCACCGAAGCACAGTTCTTTGGTGTTCCCGTTGGAACTGACTTGATTTGCGTTGAGCGCGTGCGCACTGCCGATGGCGTCCCTGTCATGCTCGAGAACAACATATATGTTTACGAGGACAACGCCTATCTATCAACGGCACCTCTATCTAACCAATCCATTTTTGAGTTCGTGCGCAACCGGACGGGCCGCACGCCCGCGTTTACCGACCCGTGCACGCTCGAGATCGCGTGCGCGTCGCCCGAGGTCGCTCGACTGTTGGCAGTTCCCGTTGGCGAGCCCTTGTTTTATATGGAAGCCTTCTTTTTCGATGAGCAGCGGCGGCCGTTTATCATCGGTCGTCAGCGGATCGTTGGGTCTCGCTACGTTTTTGACATCTAGGACATTGCGAATGGAAACGCCCGGTGGATCATCTCACCGGGCGTTTCCATACCGTTCACGGCGCAAACGCAACCGTTCAACCGCGTTGCGGCAATCAGTTTGAAATTATCTTGATGAAGGAAAAAGCTGCTGGTAATCTATGGAACGTCATAGAACGTTTGCATTGTGCAAACGTTGAAGCGAGATACGATGCAGTCTCGAGTTCTTTGGAGGTATCTATGTCAGATACGAAGGCGAAGAAGACAAACAGACGTTTTAAGTTCAAATTACCGCATGTCTATACGATCATGTTCTTGCTGATCGTTGTCTTTGCGGTCCTGACTTGGATCGTTCCCTCTGGTCAGTATCAGCGCAAGACGATTTCGACAGCGGCGGGCGAGCGTGAAGTCGCCGTTGCTGGAACCTATGAACAGGTCGATAAGAACTACACCGATTCCGAGACCGGCGAGACCATCAATCTGGGCCAGGATATCTTCGCGGTTCTGCAAGCGCCCACCAAGGGCATCCAGGAGGCTGCCGACGTCGTTGCGTTCGTCTTATTGATTGGCGGATCGTTCGCGATCATCACCAAGACCAACGCTTTGAATGCCGGCATGAGCCGTGTGATTAAAAAGCTCAAGAACAAGGACATCCTCATCATTCCCATCACGATGACATTGCTGTCTATTTGCGGCACTACGTTTGGTATGTCTGAGGAAGCCCTGCCGTTCTATGCCATCTTCATTCCCATCATGATGGGTATCGGCTATGACTCGATGACGGCATTCATCATCTGCTTCCTTGGTCCTAACCTGGGATATTGTGCTTCGACCATCGACCCGTTTAATGTTTTGATCGCCCAAGGCATCATTGGCATCGAGGGTAATCCGCAACTGTGGCTGCGCGCCGTTTCTTGGGTCATCTTCACTGCCGTCGGTATCGCATGGGCCATGCGCTACGCCATGCGCGTCAAGAAAAACCCCGAGTCGTCCATTGTGTACGAGGACGATAAGCTCAAGCGTATTGAGTTTTCCGTGACCGATGCCTCCATCGAGGAAGAGTTCACTATCCGTCAGAAGCTCGTGCTTATCGATTTTGCTTGCGGTATGGGCATTATCGTCTGGGGTCTTGTTACCCAGGGCTGGTACATGAATCAGATTTCCGCCGTGTTCCTTGGCATGGGCTTGCTTGCCGGTATCCTGGGCGGCCTTGACCAGCAGACGATCGCAGAGGAGTTCGTTAAGGGTCTCGCCGACTTTGCGTACGCTGCCGTCGTTATCGGTATCGCTCGCGGTATTCTGGTCATCGCCGAGGGCGGCATGATCATCGACACCATCCTCCAGGCGCTTGCTACCGCGCTCGCCGGTGCACCTGCCGCCGTCTACACCACGTTTATGTATGTCGTCCTTGGCCTGCTCTCTTTGCTGGTTCCCTCGAGTTCTGGCCTGGCGGCGCTCACCATGCCCGTTATGGGCCCCCTGACCGAGCTCATGGGCCTCAATCCCGAGGCGGCCGTCACCGCGCTCCAGTTTGCCAACCAGACCATCAACACCATCAGCCCCGTGGCGGGTATGACGGTCGCCGGCCTTGCCGTGGCTAAGATTTCGTTTGGCCAATGGTGGAAGACCATTTGGAAGTTCTTCATCTTCATGGTCGTGTTTGGCTTGGTCATTACTGCCATTTCCGGCATGCTTCCGGCGTAGGTGGTTGTGATGTCTGATCGTTTGACGGTCCTGACGTCTAAGAGCGTCTTTACCGGTACGGGGGACCTGCCGTTTGAAGGTTTCGTAGCGGTCCGTGGCAATCGAATTGAGGCTGTTGGCACCAAGTGTGAGCTAGCTTCGTATTTGACCCAGGCGGACGAGGTAGTTGACCTGGGCGACCGCACCGTCATGCCTGGCCTGATCGATGTGCATACCTTCTATACAGGCTGGGCGCTGCGGACGTTGGGGCCTGATCTGTCCGGCATCGCTGATGCCAAAGAGGCCGTGTCGCTCTTGCGTGCATGGAAAGAAGATCGTCCGGATTGCGCGGCGGCTTTTGGCCACAACCTACCCGAAACGTTGGCATCGGATGCCGAGAACGCAAATACGGCAGCTGTGTTTGACGAGTGTTTTGGCGATATCCCCGTCGTCTGCTTTACACCGGGCGCGGATACCTGTGTTCTCAATGCTGCCGCCAGTGCGCGATACGGCTTTACGCCCCAGGCGTGCTATGCCGAGAAGATCTGGCGCATGATGAGCGATTTCCTCGCGCTGCCCGAGGTGCGTGCAGGGTATTCGGACTACATGAGCATGCTTAACGAACGCGGCGTTACCGCCATCAAGGAGATGGCGTTTGATGACTACTACGGCTTTGCCGACGAAATGGCTCGCCGTGAGGAATCTGGTGAGCTGACGGTTCGCGTCTCTATGATGTCGCAGCCGGTGGGTGCCGGTGCAAATCTGGCATATGCCCGCGAGGCACGAGAGCGCTTCCGGGGACCGTTCGTTCGTTTTTCTGGCTTCAACCGTATGACCGATCGCGGCGTATGGGCGGGGCTTGCCGAGATGATTGACCCCTATGCGGACTCGGCCGATGCGGGCGCTGCCGGCAAGACGGTCGTCGAGGAGCCAGAGTGGGATCTGATTGAGAACGAGCTGCGTGCAATTGATGCTGACGGCTTCCGATATTCCTTGCATTGCCAGGGCGATGGCGCCGTTCGTCGCACCGTGGCGCTCTATGCCTCGCTGCCTCGAGACGAGCATGGACGGATGCTTCGTCGCCATGCGATTACCGATCTCGAGAACTCTGACCCGACCGATCTTGTCGAGTTTGGCAAGTTAGGTGGAATTTGCGAGGTCTATCCGCAGATTCTGACGCTGGACCGGCGCGAGGATTGCCTGTCGATGATGCGTCGACAAATTGGCGAGACGCGACTTTTGCACAGCTGGAATCGCCGCGGCATGGAAGATTCCGGATGCACAGTGTGCTGCGGCACGGATCTGCCGCTGCTGATTCCGAGCCTGGGCGAGTCAATCTACAGCGCGTGCGGCGGATTCTTCGCCGACGGACTGCCCGTGAATGAGGTCAACACGCTGACGCTTGTCGAGCTCTTGCGCGCTTGGACTGCCGGGGGCGCGTACGACCTGATGCGCGAAGACGAGCTGGGTACGCTCGAGGTTGGCAAGCTTGCCGATATCTGCGTGCTCGATCGGGATGTGTTCGACCTCGATTATCGCGACGCACACGATCTTGCGGTTGACATGACGATGTCGGACGGACAAATCGTGTTCGATCGAAATAAGGAGGCATAAGATGTCTGAATCCAAACCGACGCTGCACCGCGAACAGATTGCGGGCATGAATATCCACTACATCATGTGGTCGCTCGATTACTTCCTTGATGTGCAGCAGCGCTTGGGCTTTGAGTCCATTGAGCTGTGGTGTGCGGAGCCGCATGTGACGCTCGACCACACGGGCTACTTTGAGGCTGAGGTCCTGGCGAAAAAGGCTGCAGACCGTGGGCTTAGGTATCGTACTCTGTGCCCCGAGAATGTTGTCTATCCTTGGCAGTATTGCGCACGCAAACCGCTGCATGAGCAGCGCAGCCTGGCGTACTTTAAGCACGGCATTGAGCTTGCCGAGGTACTTGGGTGCGACCGCATGTCCATCAACTCGGGCTGGGGCGACTGGGACGAGGACCGCGAGGAAGCCTGGAAGCGCAGCCGCGAGCACTTGTCCATTCTGGCGGAGTATGCCGGCGAGCACGGTCTGGTGCTTACGATGGAAAGCCTGCGTCCCGAGGAGAGCAACCTTGTGACGACGGTTTCCGATGCGAAGCGCATGATTGACGAGGTCGCGAGCCCGTACTTACAGCCCATGGTTGATACAACCGCGATGGGCGTTGCAGGCGAGACGCTCGAGGACTGGTTTGCCGCCTTTGGTGATGGGGCAATTCACGAGATGCACTTTATCGACGGTGACCCGTATGGCCATCTGGTGTGGGGCGATGGCAAGCACGATATGGACGCCTTCGTCGCCACGCTCAACGCCCATGGTTTCGACGGCATGCTGGGCCAGGAAATCACGGACGGTCGTTACTACGATGATCCGGCGGCGGCAGATGCCAAGAACATGGCCGCATTCGAGAAATATCTGATTGACTAAAACAACCATCGGCCACGCAACCAACGTCATTGATTGCGGGCCAAACAAGAAAGGAACTGGATATGAACGCACACGATCTGATCAAAGAGGCAATTGCCGAGAAGGGCAAGTTCGACAGCGTCTACTGGATTGCTTGCGGTGGCTCCATGATCGATTTGATCCCGGCTCATGAGCTTCTGCAGCGCGAGGCAACCACCTTCACTTCGTATATCTATACGGCTCGCGAGTTCGATATCATGCGTCCGCGTCGTCTGGGCGAGAAGTCCCTGGTCATCGCTTGCAGCCACAGCGGCAACACCCCGGAGGTCGTCGAGGGCTGCGAGATTGCCCTTGCTGCCGGTGCTACGGTGATCGCCCAGACCGACAACGCTGGATCCAAGATCGACTCCGGCAAGTGGACCACGTGGGTCTACCCATGGGGCGAGGGCGTGCCGCAGGCCGAGGTTCCCGCTGGTATTTCGCTGTCGCTTGCGGCAGAGCTGCTCGATCAGCAGGAGGGCTACGCCGATCTTGCCGATATGTATGCCGGTATCGCCGAGATGGATAAGATTCTTCCCCCGGCACGCGAGAAGGTAAATGCCGAGCTGGGCGATCGCTTTGCCAAGCTTTGCCAGGAGCACGAGTTCTTCTATATTCTGGGCAGCGGTCCCAACTTTAGCCAGACCTACGGTTTCGCTATCTGCTCTCTTATGGAGATGCAGTGGCAGCACTGCAGCTACATCCACTCCGCCGAGTACTTCCACGGCCCCTTCGAGGCTACTCAGGATGGCGTTTTTTACTTCCTGCAGATGGGCTCCAGCGAGTGCCGTGCTATGGACGAGCGCGCCCTGGCGTTTCTTAAGACGCATACCGATACGCTGATGGTGCTCGATGCCAAGGAGTACGGTATGGAAGCCGTGCCGGCGAGCGTCCGCGCCTATCTGGACCCGGTGCTGTTCTACGCCATGAACTGCGAGCTGCGTGCTGCACGCGGCAAGGTGTTTGATCACGACCCCGATTTCCGTCGCTATATGGGTGTTGTCGAGTACTAGAAGGGACAAAGGCCATGGCATTTAACGTTAACGCGCTCGGATTTGGCGACAACGTCGTCGATCGCTACGAGCATATCCACACCATGTATCCTGGCGGCAATGCGGTGAACTTCGCCGTTTATGCCAAGAAATGCGGTGCCGCACGCTCCGCATACATGGGAATTTTTGGCAATGATGCCGCTGCCGAGCATGTCATTGCAAGCCTCGAGGATGAGGGTATCGAGCTTGACAAGTGCGAGCAGATGATTGGCGAGAACGGAGCGGCTCGCGTGACCGTCGTCGACGGTGACCGTGTCTTCCTCGGCTCCAACGAGGGCGGTATCCGTGGCGATGCGCGCTATGTCCTCAATCGCTTTGACCTTGCGTACATGAAGCAGTTCGATGTGGTTCATTCGGGCAACTATTGCTTTACCGAGCGCGAGCTTCCCAAGTTGAAGGCTGCGGGCGTCACGGTCTCTTTTGACTTTTCGGACGACTCCACCGACGAGTACTACGAGCAGATTGCGCCCTACGTCGATTTTGCTTTCTTTAGTGCGGCGGATGCTGCGAGTGAGGACGAGATTCGCGAGCGTCTGGCATGGGTGAAGGGCCTGGGTCCGCGTTTTGTGTCGGCTACGGCGGGCGCCGAGGGCTGCATTGCTTACGACGGCGAGCGTTATTACCGCCAGCTGGCTAAACCGGTAACGGACATGAAGGACACCATGGGGGCGGGCGACTCGTTCCTCACCTCGTTTTTGATGTGCTATCTCGATTCCGCCAAGCGCGGTGAGGATGGCGCCGAGGCCATCGAGCGCGCGCTCGACTTTGCTGCCGGGTTTGCCTCGACCGTGTGCGGCATGGAAGGTTCTTGGGGCCACGGAGCGCCGATTTCCGAATAGGTGAGCAGTGCCGGGGAGTCGAATTGTCGACTCCCCGGGACCTCGTGTGCAAAAAACGCCAAATATGAGTACTGTATCCATTCCGGTAACAGTACTCATATTTGGCGTTTTTTGCACACCGAGCTTAGCGAAGGTCAAAAACAGCGTGCGCATTTGCTAAAACTACCGACTCGATGCGCTTTGCGTCACAGTTTTTGAGTGAGGCAATGCGCATCGAGGTCCTTGCGAGCGATCTGATGAGCGACTGCGCGCTTGTTTCTGTGTTTGCCTCCGTCGGCGCATCGGTCTCGAGCAGTAAACGGTCGAGTGGAATCTGTCGTGCGTATTCGCGTCCTCGTTTGGACGCGAGCATGCGTTCGTTGACAGAAAAATAGCAGCCCGCATTACGCGCGCGGACGAGCTCGTCTGAGGTGCCGCTAAACCAGTGGAAGATGATAGCGGGGGAGTCGGGGTTTGGGATGAGTAGCCCGTGCGATTCTAGGGCGTCCAGCGCAGTTCCTGCCGAACGAACGGCGTGAATTGATATCACGCGCCCGGCAAGAGGACGCTGCACGAGCACATCGCAGAGCCGGTCAAGTGCCTGTATTTGCAGCGACTCGCTTCCGGCAAAGCGCTCGGAAAAGTCGAGTCCGACTTCGCCGATGTGGCGCTCTTGGGCGGCAACTTCGCAAAGCAGATCGACTTCGGTAGAACCACAGCGGCCGTCGGCGAGCCACCAGGGGTGAAGCCCAATGCCGGCGATGATGCCTGGTTGGCGACGGGCACGCTCGTTTGCGGCCGAAAAGTCGCGTGGATCGACGCCGCAATCAAATAGACCCAAGCCCAGTGCCGTCGCCTCATCGGCAACGGCGTCCGGGTGAGCCATTAAATCAAGATGGCAGTGTGCATCAATTAACTGGGGCCCCATCTCGGCGCGCTCCACTAGTCTAGGCGCTGGCCATCGGCGCGCACGCGCTCGGTGCCGCGCCCACTGATCTGGCGGATAACCTCGCCGGCAATCATCTGACCCATGATGGGCGGCATAAAGCTGGCGGTTCCGAGCTCGGTACGCTCGTGGATATTGGAAGGGTCGCGGGGCTGTGTCTTAACCGATTCCTCACAGCTAAACAGTACATGCAGGCTCTTGATTCCGCGTTTCTTGCATTCTTTGCGCATAATGCGGCTCATAGGGTCACGCACCGTATCGAAGATGTCGGCAAAGCGGAGGCACTCGGGATGGAGCTTGTTGGCCCCGCCCATGGAGCTAACCAAACGAATGCCGTGGTCCTGAGCGTATTTGGCAATGGTGAGCTTGGCCGAGATGGTGTCGATGGCGTCGAGGACGTAGTCGAGCTTGCCGTCCGTCTGCTCCAAAATGCTCGCAAAGAATTCGTCGATGTTATCGCTCAACAGGTATTCAGTTCGCTTGATGACGGTGGCGGCAGGATTGATATCGTGGATCATGGTTTCCATCACGTCAACCTTGCGCTTGCCGACGGTGCTGTGAAAGGCGATGGCCTGGCGATTGATATTGCTGGGCGCGATGATGTCCTTGTCCAGAATGACGAAATGACCGATGCCGCCGCGGGCAAGTGCCTCGCAGCAGTTGGAGCCCACGCCTCCGCAGCCGAGCACCAGCACCGTCGCATTGGCGAGCTTATCGAGTGCCTCGCGGCCCATGATGATCTCGAGCTTGGTGTCGCGTGTCTCGATGGCGGCTGCGGCTGTGGTTTCGGTCATGGATATCCTCCGATGGGGAGTCGGTCGTGTTTTAGCTATCGCCATTATAGGTAATCGCCCATAGGTTGCGATGGCGTTTGCTTTGATGTGGTTTGAAGCATTGCGATTAGATAGTTAGACAAACATCTAAATATCGAGTATAGTGTGCGCGTCATGAGAGATGATGAGAGGAGGTCTTATGCCGGGAGAGGGTTTTAAGGCGCTTGCCGATCCAACGCGACGGCGCATTTTGGAGTTGCTGCGCGAGGGCAATTGCACGGCGGGGGAGCTTGCCGAGCATTTCGATATCAGTAAGCCATCGCTGAGCCATCACTTGGCGACGCTCAAAAACGCCGGGTTGGTGACCGACGAGCGCCATGGCCAAAACATCGTATACAGCTTAAACACCACCGTCATGCAGGATTTAATTGGCTGGTTTATGGGCTTTACAAACACTGAAGGTGATAAGGATGAATAACGAGAACAAGGGCATTCACCCCACGGGGGTATCGTCGCGCGTGTGGATTGCGCTGGTCGCTCTTTGCGTCGCCAATGTCGTAGCGCACCTCATGGTGATGCCGAGCTTGCCTGCGCAGATTCCCACGCACTGGGGCGCGAACGGCGCCGTCGACGGTTGGGGTCCTAGCTGGATGGCCTCCGCGCTCGGCGTGCTGCCTCTGGTGCTTCTCGCAATGTTCTGCGTGGTGCCGCGCATCGACCCCAAAGGTGAGGCATATCGAACCTCGGGCAAATTCTACCAGGGCTTCGTAATCGCCTTCACCTTGTTCATGTGCGTCATAAGCTGGCTGGGAGAGCTTACGGTCTGGGGCGTGGTGCCGGCGGTCGGTTCGGTCAACGTGCTGATTTCCGGTGCTATCGGTTTGCTGTTCATCGGCGTAGGCAACTACTTGCCGCGTGTGAAGCAGAACTATACGCTCGGTATCAAGACACCCTGGGCGCTTGCCGATCCCGAGAACTGGCGCCGTACGCAGCGTTTTGGCGGCGCCTGCTTTATGGTGCTGGGTATTGGCCTGATTGTGATGGGCGTGGCAGGCAGCGTGCTTTCGAGTGAAGTCGTCGCTGCGGTGATTGCGGCTCTGGCGTTTGGTTCGGTCGGAGCCGTCTACGTCTACTCGTATCTGTTGTGGCGCAAATCGCAGCGAGCCGCTCGTTAAGGTTGCGGAAAACTAGCGTACGCAGTTCATAGTATGTTCCGGGGGACTTTTCCCAGGTAGTATTAGGGGGTGTGGGCAACCATGCCCCTTTTTCGTTACGTTTCAGAGCTGGTTTTCTCATTTCGTTTCCACTAAAGCGAAACAAGAATAGGGAAACAGCAGGTAGAAAGGATAAAACAGGCAAATGGCGGAGTTTATCTACCAGATGTATCAGGCTCGCAAGGCCCATGGCGACAAGGTAATCCTTGACGACGTGACCCTGAGCTTCTACCCCGGTGCCAAGATCGGCGTCGTGGGCCCCAACGGCATGGGCAAGTCGACCCTGCTCAAGATCATGGCCGGTATCGAGGAGGTGTCCAACGGCGATGCCAGACTTACCCCCGGCTACACCGTGGGTATCCTGCAGCAGGAGCCGCCGCTCGACGACGACAAGACCGTCATCGAGAACGTGCGCATGGCATTTGGCGACATGATCGCCAAGGTCGATCGCTTCAACAAGATCGGCGAGGAGATGTGCGACCCGGATTGCGACATGGACGCCCTCATGGCCGAGATGGGCAAGCTCCAGGACGAGATCGACGCCGCCGACGGCTGGGATATCGATTCCAAGCTCGGCCAGGCCATGGACGCCCTGCAGCTGCCCGATTCCGACATGCCGGTCAACGTGCTTTCCGGCGGCGAGCGCCGTCGCGTGGCCCTGTGCAAGCTGCTGCTCGAGGCTCCCGACCTGCTGCTGCTCGACGAGCCCACGAACCACCTGGACGCCGAATCGATCCTGTGGCTCGAGCACTTCCTGCACAACTACCAGGGCGCGGTGCTTGCCGTCACGCACGATCGCTACTTCCTGGATAACGTTGCCGAGTGGATCTGCGAGGTCGACCGCGGTCACCTTTATCCCTACAAGGGCAACTACTCCACGTATCTGGAGACCAAGGCCGCCCGTATCGAGGCGCAGGGCAACCGCGACGCCAAGCTCGCCAAGCGCATGGAGGCCGAACTCGAGTGGGTACGCAGCTCGCCCAAGGCTCGCCAGGCCAAGAACAAGGCCCGTCTGGCTCGTTACGAGGAGATGGAGGCCGAGGCCCGCGCAAGCCAGAAGCTCGACTGGACCGACATCCGCATCCCCGTGGGCCCGCGTCTGGGCAACAAGGTGCTCGAGGCTCATCACCTGCACAAGGAGTTCGACGGTCGCGTGCTCATCGATGACCTTTCGTTCACCCTGCCGCGCAACGGTATCGTGGGTGTCATCGGCCCCAACGGTGTGGGCAAGACCACGCTGTTCAAGACGATTGTGGGTCTGGAGCCGCTGACTTCGGGCGAGCTCGAGGTGGGCGAGACCGTCAAGATTTCTTACGTCGACCAGAACCGTTCCGGCATCGATCCCGATAAGAACCTGTGGGAGGTCGTCTCGGACGGCCTGGACCACATGATGGTCGGCGAGACCGAGGTTCCGAGCCGCGCTTATGTGGCGAGCTTTGGCTTTAAGGGCCAGGACCAGCAGAAGCGCGCTGGCGTGCTCTCCGGCGGCGAGCGCAACCGTCTGAACTTGGCGCTTACGCTCAAGCAGGGCGGCAACCTGCTGCTTCTCGACGAGCCCACGAACGACCTCGACGTCGAGACGCTGTCCTCGCTCGAAGCGGCGCTGCTCGAGTTCCCGGGCTGCTCGGTGGTCATTAGCCACGATCGTATGTTCCTGGACCGCGTCGCCACGCACATTCTGGCGTGGGAGGGCACCGACGAGAATCCGGGCAACTGGTATTGGTTCGAGGGCAACTTCGAGGCCTATCAGGCCAACCGTATCGAGCGCCTGGGCGAGGACGCAGCCCAGCCTCATCGTATCCACCGCAAGCTCACGCGTGACTAGATCGTTACGCGGTTTTCCAAACCGCGTAACTGCTCGACGCTGCGCGGGCCGCAAGCACCCCATCTTGCCGTTCAAGCCGTCGCTCGCGTACCGAAGTACGCGTCGCTCCTCTTTCACGGCAACCTGGGACTCTTGCGGCCCGCTCGCTGTTGGTCACGAAACATCGATGAATGCTAATAAAAGCGGCTCAAATCCTGATTTTGATTTGAGCCGTTTATCGTTACTGCTCGGGTTCTTCGACCTTATCGATGGTCCAGGCGGCTCCGAGACCGCCGGTGGTGTTGCGGCGGATGCGCACGGTGACTTCGTGCCGCTCGCCGGCCTGCGTGTAGCGCAGGGGGAAGCTTGCGCGGTTTCGCGCGGCCTCGATGGTACCGCGCTCGCGGGCAATCCAGTAGTACTCGCCGACGATGCCGAGCGTGTCGGCGCCGTAGGGGAGATAGGTCGACAGCTGGTGTAGCAATGGGCCGGGGCAGAAGACCTCGGTTGCGAAATCGACGGGGAAATCCTCGGGGATGGCAGGCGCTGCAGGTGCGGGGGCCGGTACTGCAGCGGGGACCGGAGCCGGTGCCGGTGCGGGAATTTGGTCGCAAGCAGCGGCGGGCACGGATTCGATGCAGGGTGCGGGCTCCGGCGTTGCTTCCGGCTTGATCTCGGAATCTGCGGGCTCCACGGTGACGGGCGCGTCTACAGCTGCGGTTTCAACCTCAATCTGCGTCGCGTTCTCGTTCTCGACACTCGACTTTGCCTCGATGGGCGTGGATGCCATGGTGGTGATGCCGGCGTTGGCGTTCTCGGGGTCATAGACGACCGTGAGCGAGATGGCGGGCTGCGGCGTCTCGGGCTCCGGCGCCGACTCGGTAGCGTCTTGATCGGCGGGCTCGTCGGACTGATCGTCCTCAGCCTCGTTGCCAAAGACATCGCTGTTTTGGAACGCAGGCGTCTCGGGTTGGTCAGCAGCTTCTTCGGTTGTCGACTTGGGCGCTTCGTTGAGCTCCGCAGTGGCTTCCTGCTCGGATATGACTTCGGGATCGGTCGTGGCGGTGATTTCGGTGTCGGCTTCTGCCGTTACCTCAATAGCGACTTCGATCTCTGCCTCGGGCTCGGGCTCCGGAGCGACTTCGGCCACGGGCTCGGGCTCGGCGCGCTTAACGTGCTTGGGGCGCACGGCCTTGAGGTCCTTCTCGCCGCGCTTTTTCTTTTTGTAGGACTGCTTGGCACCCTTGGCAGCCTTGGGCTTGTCCTCGCCCTTGGCAAGGGCGGCATCCCAGGCCTCGTTGGCGATGAGCGTGGCATACAGGCGACCGCCCTTAAAGACGGTCAGCCTTATGCAGTCGTCGAGCTCCTCGAGCAGCTCGCGCGTGGACTCGAAGCCCAGGTCATAAGCGGCCATGTCACCAGCAGCGAGCGCCTCCTCGACCTGCGTCATAAACGTTTGCTTGCCGCACCCAATCGCATCACGCAGCAGACGATACAGATAGATGTGGTTGCCCAGCGATAGCGTGGGCTTAACTATTGTCTTGCTCATGGCAAATCTCCTCTTTACACACCAAAGCATCTTACCATCGCGCGGGGCTTGCTACCTCGGCGCCCAAGGCAAACGGGCGCGACCGTTGCCGGTTCGCGCCCGTTATACAGGTCGATTATCTATGAGGGGCAAACGTGCTTAGTTGCCCGATGCCGTGCCTTGGCTCGAGCTGTCAGATGCCGTGCCGGACGCGGTTCCACTCGAGCTGTTCGAGTTGCTGGTGTTGCTGCTGTCTGCTGAGCCCGTTCCCGACGTGGTGTCGCTCGTCTGGTCGCCCGTGCTCGGTTGAGAGCCGTCAGTCGTTTGGCTTGAGTCGGTTGTGCCGGATTGCGTACCGTTGTTGTTCACAGAAGAATCGGCGCCCTGCGACTGATCGGGGGTGTTCGAGGACGAGTCGGTGGATGCGGAGGTGCCCTGCGAGTCGTCCTGCTGGCTTTGCGATTGACCAGTGCTGTCCGCGTCGTGCTCGGTCGTGCGTGACGACAGAATCGGCTCGGGACGCTCGCCCAGACCCTCACCGGCGGTGGTGATAAGGATGGCAGCGGTGCAGGCGATAACCGCGACGATGGCGATGGCGATCGAGAAGATGATGACCTTCTTTTGCGTCTGGCTGCGCTCTGCCGCCGCCTTGGCGCGCAGGCTGTCGGGGGCGACGCGCGCCGTGGTCGCGCGCCCTGCAATCTGGCGCATCTCCTGGGTAGTCGCGGCGCCGCCTAAGTGCTCCTCGGCATTTAATTCAACGGGTTCATAGGCGCCGGCGGGGTAGTCGACGGTGGCGTGCGTACCTTTGAGGGCTTCGGCGCTGGCAGAGATAAAGTGGCGGTAGACCTGCGAGGACACAACGGTGATGACCGAGCTCACAGCGGCACCGATCACCGATCCGGCGATACCGATCTTGGAGGCAAGCGCGACGCTCGTAGCGGCAGCTGCGGCGCCGGCGATGATCTGGGGAATGGAAATGTCGTCAAACAGGCCCTTTTTGGGCGCGATGGCCATGGTCTGGCCGATGGAATGGTTTTCGTGAACGCCGTTGTTGAGCGATGCCGGCGTCATGACACGTGTGCGCGGCGCGTCGGTGTACTTGGTTGTCATACGGGGTCCTCCCGGTGTAAATCTGCTTCGTTTCGTGTAGCCATCAGGGTACCCACCAGATGTGAATCGTACGTGACATTTAACAGATACCATCAACTCATCAAGGGGGCTTGCTGTCTTTGGTGCAATAGCTTGATGCTAAACTGGATTAACGATTGCGAGGTGGTTTACGTGATGTACCCGTATATGACATTCGAAGACGGTACCGAGGTCGTTCATTCTGACCTGATAACAGATGGGGATATCGAAAAGGTTATCGTGCATTTTGAACGACCGACGGTAGAGGGCTTCGACTCCGCTCGCTGTGAGTTGCCTTCCTGTTCGTGGACTGACTGGGAAGGGCATTTTACTCAGAGTGAAAAACGAGCTTTCGAAGAGTGTTTGAGCAAATAATTTAGATTAGTTCGAGTTTAGTTCGAATAAAGAAGCCGAATACGATGACCTAAAGCGTATGCATTTTTAGTATTAGATGCGTATGAAATGGAGGATGTGAATGGATGAGCTAATAGACTTTAAAAAACGATTTCTCAAGAATGGCGAGCTGGTTTCAATTCCAAAAAAGGAAAGCTATAAAAGAATCATGCTGCTATGGGCCGTCTCTTTCTTTGAATTAAATACAAGTTATACGGAGCTTCAGGTTAATCGTGTGCTGTCACAGCTCTATCCTGATTATGCCGTGTTGAGGCGGTACTTGGTTGATTATGGATTCCTATTAAGGGATGAGCGAGGCCTGAAATACGAGGTTAATCCTGATGTTCACGGTATTGAGAGCTAGCCGTCCGGTTCGGGTCCTATATATTGCTAGAGGGATAAGCGAAATAGGCAATTGGTGTGCGAATATTGCTTTGCCAATGCTGATTTACGAGGTAACTCACGATGTTTCTGCAACTGCTTTGATGGTCTGCTGCAGATTTGCCCCCGCTCTGTTTTCAGTTGCGCTCGCGCAGCTGCCTCAGAAGATGGGTATCGGGACACTGCAGGCCATGAGATTGGCAGACTTAATTCGCGCGGGATTATTCGTTTGCTATATTTTTGTTGATAGTAAATGGAGTATGTTTGCTATTACGTGCGCGGTATCGCTTTGCCGAACGGTTGAAATGCCCTGCTTTTACTCGTTGTTAAGAGCCAATACGAATAGTATCAATCGCGACGTAATTAATAATTCGTTTGGGTTTCTGCAGAATTTGATGATGGTTCTGGGGCCAGTTGCCGGCGGTTTTGTTGTCGCTCAATTTGGGGCGGAGGCTGTTCTTGCATTAGACGCGCTTTCTTTTGCCGCGTCGTTCTGGTTGCTGCGAGATGTTCCGTCGGTTATCGAGGTTAATGATAAAGAGGGGATAAGCAAAAATGAAAAAAACTGGACTGCATTTAGTGATCTTAACGCGAAGCACTTGGCAATTGGTTTCCTATTAATCGATATTTCTAGTGGCGTGGCATTCGGCTCTCTGAATTCTCTTTTGCCAGCTATAGCGCAATTGCAATTTGACTCGTCATCGATACAATACGGATTCCTTCAGAGTAGTCTTACAATCGGACTGTTGTTCGGAAATACAATATACGGTCGTTTAATCAGTGGTTCCGATTGCGTTAAATCATATTGTTTTGTGACGTATCTTGCGCTCGGTGCGTATCTGGCGTTTGGCTATCGCTATGCGTCTGGGATATCGTTTATTTTCCTTTTTATCGTCGGTGCCGGAAACGCCATTCAAGATGTGCTTCTCATAACATCGCTGCAGGATTTGGCGAGAGACGGATCTGAATCGATGAGCCTGTTTTCAATTAGGGAGTCTTTGCAATCGGTTGCTGTTGTTATTTCAACACTCCTTGTTTCGCTGTTCACGAGCATCGCGATGTTCTCAATTCTCGTTACAGGACTTGGTGTATTTTCAATTATGATGGTAGTTGTGTTTCAATTGAATTATTTGCGAAAGATGTGACGTTGATATGCCTAAAACGCTTTTAGTATTTCCCCAGGATGGAGTCCAGTGGGGCCGTATCTTGCCTTGCCTGTTTTGAAGTCATATCTTCAAGAGGTTGAACAATACAAAGTTGACATTGTTGACTTAAACGTGGAATTTTACGATGACCTCCTATCTTTTAGACATGTCGAAGAGTGCTGTAAAAGGTATCGGGAATCAAAGGATTCGTTTAGTTCGAATGTTCAATTAACAATCGAGTTGATACAAAAGTCAGCACTTAATGTTGACGAGGCAAAAGATATTTTCAGATCGAAGAGATACTTTAATCTAAAAGAAAGACAATATGCTGAAAACATTTTTAGAAATGCACTCTATATCATAAATCACGTCTCATATGGAGTTAAATACACGTTCAACTCCATAGATCTGCCCTATGATTATTATTCGACACCAGAAATAATGAAATCGCTTGCGGATACCTTGCATAATCCGTTTATTTCCTTCTATGAAACTGCCTTTCTTAAGCGTATTCAGAGGGAAAAAATCGAGTTTATTGGGATTTCGGTGAGCGGCTGTTTCCAATTGATTTCTGCAGTTACGTTAGCGAAACTGATTAAAGAAGAATGTCCATCTGTTAAACACGTCTCATTGGGCGGCAATTACATTACTCGTTTAGCAGATGACTGCATGAAAGAATGGCATCCCTTTTTTGAATACATTGATTCGATAATGATGTATGACGGCGAAGAGCCGCTTGCACGTCTTCTTGAGGCTCTTGACTCTGGTGATGACAATCTCGACTGTGTTCCAAACCTTTGCCATGCTAAAGGTGGAAAGATATATAAAAACCATCGGATTGAGCAAACATTTATCAACGATACAGTTCCCGATTTCGATGGCTTCGCCCTTTCTAAATACTTCATGCCTGAGTTAATATTGCCGGTTTATTCCTCTAGGCAGTGTTTTAATCATTGCGCCTTCTGCACCATTCCCGGTGCTACCGGTGGTTGTTACCGAAAGATGCCTATATCGAGAGTATTTGAAATAATGTGTCGGTTAAATGAAAAATACGGCACGAGAGTTTTCTCTTTTGTGGATGAAACATTCGAAGGCAAAAGAATGGAGCAACTTGCGGATGAAATAAACGCATCGGGAAAAACGTTTTTCTGGCATGGAGAAACGAGGTTCTCTCCAACCCTAAGTACAGACGTTTTCAACAAGATATACCAAAGTGGATGTAGGCAGATTCAGTTTGGCCTCGAGTCATACAACCAAAGAGTTCTTGATCTAATGAAGAAGAACACGAGAGTTGATTGGATTGATCGCAATATCCATGATTGTCTCAATGCGGGTATTCCTGTTCATCTATTCTTTATGATTGGCTTTCCGACCGAAACTAAAGAAGAGGCTCTGAACACCTTAGCTTATACAGAGAATGTTTTGAATTATTCAAAACAGGTATGTGGTGTTCCATATTCCACGAGAGGATTTACGAATTTTGGTCTCGTTATGGGGTCGGATGTTTGGAATCATCCCGATAAGTATGGTGTCTCTGTAATGCCGAAGTCCCAATATGAGGATTTGCGCCTCGAAGTGGATTATGTTTCAGGCACTGGTTTAACTTTAAATGAAGCAAAATCCTTATCTGATGAGCATCATATTGATTTTTATATGCAAGAGGTCATAAACGGTAGCGACACAATTGACTTGCCCCAGCGGCTTCATATTTCAGAGGTGACCTGGATCCTAGATTCTATTCACGCTGTCAGGTATAAGGGACATTTGACCAAAGTAAAGCGACGGCTAACTAGTCTAAATCCAGCTGATCGAATCTGGCTGGATTCCAAGACCTCTGTCGTGCTCGTTGAGCCATTTGCCTACTTCTATAATTCTGAATACCATCATGTCTATGCTGTTTCCCAGTTGGTATACCTTAAGTTGGCCCGTTTATTGGAGGCCGATTGTAGCATTTCTCTTATCCTTGATCAGGGCGACCTCGAGCTGACAAGGGCGATAGAAGAACTGTTGCATTATGGATTGCTGAATACAAATATCGATGCCGATTATGTAATGCACGATAATGGTTTTCAATTGGTTAAAAGTTCGTTTGTGAAAGAAGTCGGACGCTCAAAAGAGGGGTTAAGAGTACTGCTGAGTTGTGCCACCCATAGAATGTGTGCGGTTAATGATTTTTCGTTCGCTTTGCTTTCGTTGTTTGAAAAGCCGATTACTAAGAACGAGGTGCGCGACATTTTGAAAAAAGAGGGACTATCGGCAAGGGTCGATTTCCAGTCTCAGCCGAACACATTAAGCGGATAGGCCGTTCCCGCAGTTAGCCGAACGCCCCCGGTGCCCCTCCCAGGCCCCGGGGGCGGCATTTTCCCAGTTGAAGGAACGGTGGAGATGTGTTTCGATGGGTCCGGTGGCCATGCTCCGCCCTCCGCCCGGCACCTCTTCCCAGACTCAGCCGGACGGTTGGTCCGTCTATTCCGTTTTCCCTTCAGACTAGGACAGCGGGGCATCGCCCCTCTCTGCGCGCGCCCGCCCTATCAGCCCCGGCGTCAGGTCGAGCTCGCCGAGCGGCACGTCCTCCACGCCGTAGGCGTCCAGCAGCGCCGCCGCGTCCTCCCCGAGCATCGCCCTGAAGGCGCGGGCGGGCGTCGTGAAGCCGAGCGCGCCGCGGGGCTCGGAGTTCACGTGCGACATGGCCAGCGCCAGGTCGGCCGGGGAGAGCCGGTCGAACCTGAGGCCGGCGCCCTTGGGCAGCAGCTTCCTTATCTCGACGTGGTTGCGCTCGCAGGCGCCCTTCTGGTCGCTCCGCCTGGGGTCGCAGTAGAACAGCCTCGTCTCGCCGGGCCCCTCGCCGAGCAGCGCCGCGATGGCGCCCTCGTCGGCGAACTCCGCGCCGTTGTCGGTGAGCACGGCGCGGAACACGCGGCGCGCCCCGTCGGCGCCGAGGACCGCCCGGACGCCCTCCAGGGCGGCCGCGACGCACCCGGCGGTCTTCCCGCCCAGCGGCAGCGCGAGCTGCAGCCTGCTGGGGCGGTGCAGCAGCGTGAGCAGGCACGCGGAGTCCTCCCGGGCGCCCTCGACGGTGTCCATCTCCCAGGCCGCGGCGCACGCGTCCTCCCCGAGGGCGAGGAACGCGGCATGCGACCTGCGGGCGGAGTGGCGCGTGGCCGCCCGCCCGGCGGCGCGCTTCCTCGGCCTGTAGCCGACCTTCCGCCTGAGCTCCATGTTCGTCATGCCGTCGTAGCCCGCCGAGACCCAGCGGTAGATGGTCGAGGGAGACAGGTCCACCGGCCCGCTGTTAGCGCCGGGCGATTTTAGCCGCTAATAGCCAAACTATTTTGACCAATCCCGGTCACCGAATAATGGCCACCGTGCCTCCCCGCCGCCACTACGCTGGTGGTGCCAACACGCCGGCGTTAGGAGGACCATTGAGGTGAACGAGAGACACGATGACCTACAGGAGATTATAGACGCGGCGCTCCGGGAGATGGCCGCGGAGGAGGGCGACGGGTTCGACCCGCAGGCATGCAACCTCGCTGAGTTCTGCAGGAGGACGGGGCTCACCCGCTCCCGCGCGAGGACGGTCAGGGCACACGGGTTCAGGGCCCTGCCCCACGGGAACAGCGGGAGGAGGGCCGCGCCGGGCGTGCTCGCCGGCCACACCGGCCTGGTGGACGACCTCCTGCGGAAGGGCGTCACCAACTCGCAGGTGATATTCGAGCGGCTGCTCGGCCAGGGCTACGCCGGCGGCCTCACCACGGTGAAGACCTACATCGCCGCGCACCGGGACCTCGTGCCCGCGAAGAGGCGGCAGGCGGCCCCGCAGGGCCGCCGCGGCCAGCGCTTCAGGACGGCGCCCGGAGAGGCCTACCAGATGGACTGGGGCTTCGTCGCGGTCGAGCGCCCCGGCGGCGAGCGGGCGCGGATCGCCTGCTTCGCCATGGTCTGCCACCATTGCGGGGGCGCCCACGTCGAGTTCTTCCCGAACGCGCGCCAGGAGAACCTCCTCATCGGGATGCTGCACGCGTTCTCGGCGCTGGGCGTGCCCGCGACCGTGCTCACCGACAACATGAAGAGCGTGGTCGTCCGCCGCGATGCCGACGGCCGGCCCGTCTGGCAGGCCGACTACGCCGAGTTCATGGGCGTCGTCGGCTTCCGCACCAGGCTGTGCAGGCCGCGCCACCCCTATACGAAGGGCAAGGTGGAGAGGCTCGTCCGCTTCGTGAAGGGGAACTTCCTCGCGGGAAGGTCCTTCACCGACCTTGACGCCCTCAACCGGGAGGCAGCCCTCTGGTGCGCCGAGCAGGGAGGCCGCTGGCGGCGCGCGGCGGCATGCGTCCCGATGCGCGAGCACGAGGCGGCGTGCTCGGCGAACACCAGGCCGCTCGAGGTCACGGCCGAGGTCGAGCGGTACCTGTGCCCGCGCCGGAAGATCTCCTTCGACGGCTTCGTGAGCTTCGAGGGGCACCGCTACGGCGTGCCCTACTGGTACGTCCGCCGCGAGTGCAGGGTGAGCCGGGAGGGGCGCGTGGTGCACATATACAGCGACGACCTCTCCCGCGAGCTCGTCGCCCACGCCGTCGGCGCCGGCGCCGACAGCTGGTGCGAGGGGCAGTGGGAGACATCGCCGGCGCAGCCCGAGGAGCTGCCGACCCAGCCGGTGGGGACCGTGGTCGAGCAAATCGCCCCGCCCAGGACGAAACCCGGTTTCGAGAGGTTCGACTTCGGGAGGGCCGAATGATGGCGGGCGCGGGGGCGAGCCCCTACGAGCTCGCGAGCGACGCCGCGTCGAGGCTCGGGATCGCCGTCGGGGCGGAGGAGCTCGCGACCCTCGCCTCGGACCTCGACCTCGGCGACGGGGAGATGGCCGCCGTGGCAGCCACCTTCTCCTACCTTGCGGAGAGGAGGAGGCTCGCCTCCATCGAGACGCTGCTGAGGCTGAGCAGGCTGCCCAGGCGCGAGCCCAAGACCTTCGAGGGCTTCGACTTCTCCAGGATCCAGGGCCGGGACGCGGCCGCGCTGGGCAAGCTCCCGTCGCTGGCCGACCTCTACGCGCACCGCAACGTCGCCTTCGTCGGGCCCGGCGGCATAGGGAAGACGCACCTCGCGCAGGCCTACGGGCGCGAGTGCTGCATGCGGGGGCTCAAGACCTACTACATAAAGGCGACCGAGCTCAGGGACAGGTTCCAGAAGGCCGTCCAGCGGGGAAACACCTCGCGGGTCGTCTCCTCGCTCGTCAAGCCGTCGTGCCTCATCGTTGACGAGGTGGGAAGATGCGTCTACGACAGGCCGTGCACCGACCTGTTCTTCGATGTCGTCGACAGGCGCTACGAGAAGGAGGGGCCGAACGCGATGGTCCTCACGAGCAACATCGCCCCGAGCGGGTGGGATGAGTTCTTCACGGGCGACGACACGCTCCTCTGCGCCCTCGACAGGCTGTTCGACAAGGCGTCGGTGTTCGTGATGCGGGGCCCGAGCTACCGCGGCAGGGGGCTTGACACCTACTCGGTGGAGGCCGTCCCCCAGGCGGTGAAGGTGAGGGGGATCCAGCCCGAGGGGATGTAGGGAAGCGATAGGAAAGACATAGATGCGGGCGTGTTGGCTAAAATGGGTCGGCCGGGATTGGTCAATCTCGGCCGACTATATTTGGCTAAATTATTCCGGCGCTAACACCGCCGTTGCGCGCCGCCATCTGCTCGGGCGACAGCCCCCGGCGCAGGCAGTCCCTGATGGCCTCCAGCCTCGCCGCGGCGGCGGGCTCGTCGGCGTCGATCCCGCGCCTGGAGGAGACGAGCACCGAGTCCGCGCACAGCTGCGCGGCGCGGGCCTCGTAGAAGACGTGCGGGCGGCGCTTGCAGCCCACCGCGCGGTAGCGGCCGCAGCCGTTGCAGCAGCGCGGCCACGCCGCCAGGCGCGGGCAGGCCGCCGACAGGTCGGTGCCGGCGTCGACGCGCTCGCCGCGCCTGGGCTTGGGCGCCGTGACGAACCTGTGCGACGACACCTCGGCGCTCACCGTCGAGGGCGACCTGCCCAGCTCCCTCGCGATCTCCCTGCACGAGGCCCTGCGCTCCAGCATCCTCTGGATGGTGTCCCGCTCGTGCCTGGTGAGCCTGCCGTAGGCCCTCGGAACCGCCCTCGCGGCGCCCTTCCCGTTCTTTCCGGACATGGTGTCCTCCGATCTCCCGGGGCCGGCCGGCCCGGCCCTCAGGGTATCGGATTCCCATATTCATCCGTACATGTACGGATGAATATGGGAGGTGTTCGGATGAAGTTGATATTCAAGGGACTATCGGCAAGCGAGGAGCAATTAAACAAGTTGGTTGATAATTGCATGAAAGCAGATATACTACAATTGATTAGATAGAGGAGGTTTCTGCATGGACGTTATTAACAAAGATCTCTTGGAGCAGCTGAAAGAGTTTCAGGAAGAGGGCGTCGTGGTAGAAGTGTTCGACTTTGAGGACTACATGGATAAATTCTGCCATTAGTTTCGGAATTTACTCGCCTCGCTTAAAGGAGAAGTCGATTATCGATTTCTCCTTTTTTAATTAAAGATATTTTTGAACTACATGCTCTTAGCACAGGTTGGCCTCTCAGTAAACTGGGAGGTTGCTTTGGCTAGTTAGAGATATGTGAACGTCCGTTAGACTGAATCTCAGGGTAGAAGGGGCCTCCAGTGTCCAGATCAACAAGGCAATGCTGCGTTTCGGCTAATAAGAACGATGGCTTTTTGCGTGTGGCGGCGGCGTCGCCGCAGATTCGCGTGGCCGATGTCGAGGGCAATGCCGAGGTTGCGTTAGCGGCTGTTCGCGCGGCTGTCGAGCGCGGCGTCCGTGCTCTGGTGCTGCCCGAGCTCAACTTGTGCGGCTATACCGCGGCCGATCTGTTCCATAACCGCACGCTGCTGCATGCCTGCGAGGCTGCTCTGGTGCATATCCTCGATGAGACTCGTGAGCTGCCGATTGTCTTTACCGTTGGCTTGCCCGTTGCGGTGGCAGAAAACATCAACAACTGCGCCGCCGTGTGCTGCGCGGGCGAGCTTTTGGGCCTTACGGCCAAGAAGTATCTGCCCAACTATGGCGAGTTCTACGAGCGCCGCTGGTTTGCTCCGGCGCCCGCAGATCCTGTGTGGGTCGAGTTTGCCGGTCAGGGTCCGGTTCCGCTGGGTTCGGGGCTTGTCTACCGCTGCTGTGATGAGGGTGCTGAGGACCTGGTGCTGGGCGTCGAGGTCTGTGAGGACCTGTGGGTACCTGCGCCGCCCTCGACCGAGATGGCGCTTGCCGGTGCGACGGTGATTCTCAACCCGTCGGCCTCGGACGAGATTATTGGTAAGGCAGATTACCGCCGCAGCCTTATCTCTAACCAAAGCGCGCGCCTGTACTGCGCCTATGCCTATGCGGACGCGAGTGAGGGCGAGTCCACGACCGATATGGTCTTTGCGGGCGAGAACCTCGTCTACGAAAACGGATCTAAGCTCGCCGCCACGAAGCTCCTTACCTGCGATATGGCGGTTGCCGATGTCGACCTCGACCGTCTGGTTGCCGAGCGCCGTCGCTCGACGACGTGGGCGCGCACCGACGATGCGCCGGAGGCCACGACCGTTGAGTTTTCGTTTGAGGGCGTGCTGGCCGAAGAACCTGTCCTGCGCGATGCCTGCGATATCGACCGCGTTTTCCCGCGCGCGCCCTTTGTGCCGGCCGACCACGGCGACTTGGCCGAGCGCTGCGAGACGATCCTCGATCTGCAGACTGCGGGCCTCAAGACCCGCCTTGCCCACACGGGTACCAAGGCTGCGGTTATCGGCCTTTCGGGCGGCTTGGACTCCACGCTAGCGCTGCTTGTGACCGTGCGTGCCTTCGATGCACTGGGGCTGCCGCGCACTGGTATCACAGCCGTGTCCATGCCCGGCTTCGGCACGACGCATCGCACCAAGTCGAATGCCGAGTCGCTCGCTCGCGACCTGGGTGTGAGCTTCCGCGAGGTTTCGATCCACGCGGCTGTGGAGCAGCACTTCAAGGACATTGAGCATGATCCAGCTGTGCAGGACGTGACCTACGAGAACAGCCAGGCGCGCGAGCGTACGCAGATTCTGATGGATCTGGCCAACCAGGCTGGCGGTTTTGTCATTGGCACGGGCGACCTGTCGGAGCTGGCGCTCGGCTGGGCTACCTATAACGGCGACCACATGAGCATGTACGCCGTCAACGCGAGCGTGCCCAAGACGCTTGTGCGCCATCTGGTACGCTATGCCGCCGATGTCTTTGGCGGGCGCATTGCCGAGGTCTTGCTCGATATCCTCGATACGCCGGTGTCCCCCGAGCTTCTGCCGCCCACGGGCGACGGCGAGATTGCGCAGAAGACCGAGGATTTGGTGGGCCCGTACGAGTTGCACGACTACTTCCTCTACTACCTGCTGCGTTTTGGCTTTGAGCCGGGCAAGATCTACCGCATGGCGCTCAAGAGCTTCGAGGGCGTCTACGACGCCAAGACCGTCCACACGTGGCTACGTACGTTCTACCGTCGCTTCTTTGCCCAGCAGTTTAAGCGCAGCTGCCTGCCCGATGGTCCCAAGGTGGGCTCGGTGACGCTCAGCCCGCGCGGCGATTGGCGTATGCCGAGTGACGCTAGCTCGCGTCTGTGGCTTGCGCAGATCGACGCGCTCAATCCAGTTGACTAAGGTTGGCTAAATTGAACCAATACGGGGGTTGCAAGCGTTACACTTTTGCAATCTGATGGCCCGTATCGCGCGGCGCTCTTGTCGGAGCGCCGCGTTTTTCATATCGAAAGGTGGCACCATGCAGGCATCGCAGCGTCTCGACCGCTTTGGCGCGGAGGTCTTCGCCTCGCTCAACAACAAGCTTCTCGCGCTGAAGGCTCAGGGCAAGACCATTTACAACATGAGCGTGGGCACGCCCGACTTTAAGCCGTACGACCACGTGGTCGAGGCGCTCACGCAGGCAGCCCAAGATCCCGAGATGTGGAAGTATGCCCTGCGCGACCTGCCCGAACTCAAGCAAGCCGTGTGCGATTACTATGAGCGTCGCTTTGGCGTTTCGGGCATTACGCCGTCTATGGTGCAGTCGTGCAACGGCACGCAGGAGGGCGTGGGCCATTTGGGCCTGGCCCTGCTCGATCCGGGTGACACCATTCTGGTTCCCGATCCGTGCTACCCGGTCTTTGAGGCGGGTGCCAAGATCGCCGATGCCAAGCTCGAATACTATCCGCTGGTTGCCGAGCATAATTACCTGCCCTATGTGGCGGGTATCGATCCCGAGGTGGCCGATCGTGCCAAGTATATGATCGTGTCGCTGCCCGCGAACCCGGTCGGCTCGGTGGGCACGCCCGAGATCTACGAGGAGATCATCACTTTCGCCCGCGAGCACGACCTGCTCATCGTTCACGACAACGCATACTCCGACATCGTGTTCGACGGCGAGCCGGGCGGCAGCTTCTTGCAGTATCCCGGCGCGCTCGAGGTGGGCGTTGAGTTCTTCTCGCTCTCCAAGTCGTTTAACGTCACCGGTGCGCGTATCGGCTTTTTGGTCGGTCGCGAGGATGTGGTCTCGGCCTTCGCCAAGCTGCGTGGTCAGATCGACTTCGGTATGTTCTTCCCGATCCAGAAGGCTGCTATCGCCTGCCTGAACGGTCCGCGCGATGAGGTTGAGGCGCAGCGTCTGAAGTATCAGGAACGCCGCGATGCCCTGTGCGACGGTCTTGAGGGCCTGGGCTGGGAGCGTCCCAACGCGCATGGTTCTATGTTTGTGTGGGCCAAGCTTCCCGGTGGTCGCACCGATTCCATGGCGTTTTGCGAGGAGCTCATGGAGAAGGCCGGCGTTGTGGTGACGCCGGGCGCGAGCTTTGGTCCTTCGGGCGAGGGGCACGTGCGCATGGCGCTGGTCCTGCCGCCCGATCAGATCGCTTTGGCTGTCGAGGCCATTCGCGAGGCGGGCCTGTATTAGAAACCTATTTCGACTCGTCAATAGCTCGAAACCGATTTCGTGCAGTTATTTTACGAATTCTGCAAACAATTTCGGTAAACGGTCGATTTTTGGCTGCGAATAGGAGCATAATCAAAGTCCCGATTGGATGTATTGGGATTACGGCAAGCCGCTCGGGTCGTTCCCGGGCGGCTTGTTTGTGGAGAGAGATGGGAGTTTCTAATGGTTAACGAGAAGAAGGTCGCTATTGTCGGTTGCGGTTTCGTCGGTTCGTCTTCGGCGTTCGCTCTGATGCAGAGCGGTCTGTTCTCCGAGATGGTCCTCATCGACGTGGACAAGAACCGCGCCGAGGGTGAGGCTCTGGATATCGCGCACGGCATGACGTTTGCCGAGCCGATGAAGATCTACGCCGGCGATTATTCCGATGTCGCCGACGCCGCCATGATCGTCGTCACCGCTGGCGCTGCCCAGAAGCCCGGTGAGACCCGCCTGGACCTGGTCAACAAGAACGTCAACATCTTTAAGTCCATTATCCCCGAGATTAAGAAGTCCGGCTTCGACGGCATTCTGCTAATCGTCTCCAACCCGGTTGATGTTCTGACCTATGCTGCCATCAAGATGTCCGGCCTGCCCGAGGGCCATGTCATCGGCTCCGGCACCGTGCTCGACACTGGCCGTCTGCAGCAGATGCTTGGTGCCCACGTCGAGGTTGACCCGCGCGACGTTCAGGCCTATGTCATGGGTGAGCACGGCGACTCCGAGTTTGTCGCTTGGTCCAGCGCCCAGGTTGCCGGCGTGCCGCTGAACACCTTCTGCGAGCTTCACGGCCACCTGGAGCATGAGGCTGCCGAGAAGCGCATCGCCGAGGACGTTAAGAACTCCGCCTACACCATCATCGAGAAGAAGCACGCCACCTACTACGGCGTCGCCATGGCCGTTAAGCGCATCTGCACCGCTGTTATGCGTGATGAGCAGACCGTTCTGCCCGTTTCCTCGCTCATGGTGGGCGAGTATGGCCTGTCCGATCTGGCCATCTCCATGCCGACGGTCGTTGGCCGCGACGGCGTCGTCTGCCGCGTCCCCGTGCCGCTGAACGATGACGAGCAGCATGAGCTCACCGCCTCCGCCAAGGCCCTCAAGGACATCATCGACAGCGTCGACTTCTCCTGCTAAATCAAGCTCGCTAGAGCGAAAAGCTACAATGAAGGCGTCCGGGTCCACACGGCCCGGGCGCCTTTTTGGTGCAAAGTAACCTGACCCCAATGCACCATAGTTGATGGGAGGGCCATGTCGGATTCGCCTAATTTTTTGACCTATGCCCAGACAGCGTTTGATCCGTTTGAGGAACGGCCGTTCTGCGCGGTGGATAGCCTGGTCTTTGCGTGGTTGTCCTATTTGCGTTTGCCGGGTGATATGGCGGAGCTGACGAACTGGCAGGGCCTAGACGTACGCGAGCTGCTGCGCGCCGAGTGCTACCAAGACATGATTGGCGACCTGTGGGATCCGGAGGGGAGTCGTGCCCTGTTGGAGGCTGTGGCAGCAAGCCCTCGCTACCGTGGCGTTCGTGTTTGCGGCTATCGTAGCGTGAGTGATGCCGAGACAACGGAGCAGTTTGCGGCCATGACGTTCCGATTTCCGGCGGGGTTTAGCTATCTTGCCTTCCGGGGGACCGACAGCACGATTGTGGGCTGGAAAGAGGACTTTAACATGGCGTTCCGGTGTCCTGTGCCGGCCCAGGAATCCGCGGCGCGTTATGTAGACGAGGCGGCGGATGCGATTGACGGGCCGCTTTTGTGCGGAGGTCATTCCAAGGGTGGAAACCTTGCGGTGTACGGTGCGGCGATGTGCCCCGATGTCGCCCGTGAGCGAATCGAACGGGCGTATTCCCATGATGGTCCGGGCTTCGTCGAGGAGTTTCTGAGCGGCAACGCCTTCGCCGATCTATCCGGTCGAATCGACAAGACGCTACCTCGGTCGTCGATCTTTGGCATGATGTTCGAGACACAGGAGGACTATGCCATCGTTGAGAGCACCGAGTTCAGCCTGCTTCAGCATAATCCCTTTAGCTGGGTGGTTGATGGTCGCGACTTCGTGTACTGTGAGCGCCTGTCCGCCGGTGCTCGATACGTTGATGGCTCCATTCGCGAGATGCTGCTTGCGGTGTCGCCTAACGAGCGCGAGCGTTTTGTAGATGCGTTGTTCTCCGTGCTTGAGGCTACGGGTGCTGAGCGGTTTGCGGATATCGCTGGGAATCTGCGCGAGAGCCTGCCCGTGATGCTCCAAGCTGCGCAAGGCTTTGACAAGGATACGCGACGCTTTGTCTCGCAGACTATCGTTGCGATTCTTAAGTGTGCGCTTCTGCCCAAACGTCCCCAGATCGACATGCCCGCTGCCGGCAAGAGCTTGGCAGAACAGCTCGAGGCTTGGCAGTCCGAGCTCCTGCGCTAACCATTGGTGCAAAGCAACCTGTCCCCGATGCACCAATCTTCGATGCGCCTGGGGCGGGATCGACCGCTATACTGGTTCGTGCCGAAATCGATCTAGAACGGAATGCCGTATATGAAAATCAATCACGCGATTCTGCATATCCTGGACTTTGACTCTGCCGTCAACGTTATGAGCCAGCGCGAGCTCGATATCGAGAGTCGTACCGTGCGCAACTTCGTGACCACACATCTGCGCCGCGCGCGTACCTCGGCCGACAACAAACGCGCCACGTTTGCCGAGAACTCTGCGTTTGGTGGTGAGCTCAAGGGCTATTTCTTTGGTGAGCGTGAGTTCGTGGATCTGTCTCAGCAGATTGCGGAGTTCATCTCTTCCGAACTTACCAAGGCCGAGAAAGCCGAGTCCACTGACGTGCTTGTGGCGGACTTTGATGACGATGAGGATGCCCGCTGGTTTGCCGTGATGCTGCTGGGCTCCAAGCAGGCTTTTATGCACGAGGTGGGTCGCGAAGAGGGCGAGGTGCGCAACGACATTGCGCGCCACTACGCCATTCTGCCGAATCCCTCGCAAAAGGTGCCGAGCTATGCAATCGTGCGTGCAAGCACCATGGAGATCGGCTATGTGGATAAGAAGCGCAAGATTGCCGGCGAGGATCGCATGCTCATTCCCGATGGCCTGCTGCAGTGCGACACGGGGGTATCGGGCAAGGAGGTCATCGACACCGTGACGCGTGTGGTCGAGGAAGTCGCCGAGGAGCACGGTGCCAACACGGCTGTAGCACTCGCCAAGGTTAAGGCTGCTGTTGCCGAGAAAGTTGAGGATGACGAGGAACTGCCCCCTTGGGATATCGTCGATGAGGTCTTTGAGGACGAGCCGGTTATCAAGGAGAGCGTGCGCGCGGCACTGACTGAGGAGAAGGTGCCTGAGCTTGTGCCCGTGGAGCGCAAGCAGGTCGAACGCGCGGCGGTGCGCAATCATAAGATCCGTACCGATACGGGTATCGAGATCAGCTTCCCGGCCGAGATGGGTTCGAACTCCGAGTACATCGAGTTTGTCAACGAGCCCAACGGCCTCATCTCCATCGAGCTCAAAAACATCGGGTCAATTGAGAATCGATAAACTGCGCTTGGACGCTGCAAAAAATAAAGGCCGAAGCCTCGGATGAGGGCTTCGGCCTTTTTACTTGGGGCTTAATACGCGGTTTGTCAAAACCGCGTAACTATTAAAGTTGACGTAAGCCCTCTTCCAGGCCGGTCTTGCTGTCGGTCTTCTCGTCGCGCATCTTGATGACGCGGGCGGGGACACCGGCCACGACGGCGCCGGCGGGGACGTCCTCGACGCACACGGCACCGGCAGCCACGACGGCGCCCTTGCCCACGCGCACGCCCTCCAAGACCACGGCGTTGGCGCCGATCATGACATCGTCTTCGATGATGACGGGCGTGGCGCTGGCGGGCTCCACAACGCCTGCCAGCACGGTGCCGGCGCCGATATGGCAGTTCTTGCCCACGGTGGCGCGGCCGCCCAGCACGGCGCCCATATCGATCATGGAACCCTCGCCGATAACGGAGCCGATGTTGATGATGGCGCCCATCATGATGACGGCACGGTCGCCAATCTCGACGCGGTCGCGGATGATCGCGCCCGGCTCGATGCGGGCGTTGATGCCCTTAAGGTCGAGCATGGGCACGGCGGAGTTGCGACAGTCGTTCTCCACATCGTAGTAATCGATGGAATCGGCGTTGGCGTCCAAGATGGCTTTAAGCTCATCCCAGTCGCCAAAGACGGTCTTGCCACGACGACCGCCGTAGACGTGCGCATTGCCCCACTGGACCTTCATGCCCGGCTTCTCGCGCACGTACAGCTTGACGGGCGTCTTTTTTGGCGCGGTGGCGATGTAGTTGATAATCTCCTGTGCATCCATCTCGGCTGCGTTGCTCATTTGCTGTCTCTCCTTTGGGTGGATCCGGTTGATACCTGGTTAGGCAAACATGATCTGGTCGAACGTATAGAAGCCGGGTTCGCGGGTGACGAGCTTCTGCGCGGCTGCTAAGGCGCCGTTGACAAAGATCTGACGGCTTGCGGCGCGGTGGGTGAGCGTGACCTCCTCGTCCTGGCCAAAGAAACTCACCTCGTGCACGCCGGCTACGGTGCCGCCGCGCAGCGAGTGCATGCCGATCTCCTTGGGGTCGCGCGCTCCGCACATGCCCTCGCGTCCGTAGACGGGGTGGTAGCCTGCCTCGGGCTCGGCCTCGACTACGGCGTCGAGCAGCAGCTTTGCGGTGCCGCTGGGGGCGTCGACCTTTTGGTTGTGGTGAGTTTCGACAATCTCGCAGTCAAAGCCGGGCAGCTCACGCGTGGCCTGGGCCACTAGATGACGCAGGGCTGCGATGCCGATGGAGTAATTGCCGGAGTGCATGACGCGGGCGTTCTGACCCAGCTCGCGCAGGCAGTCCATCTGCTCGGGTGTGTAGCCCGTGGTGCCGGAAACGAGTGCGGCGCCCGTGCGCTCGACATAGGCGACGACGGCATCGAAGGTCACGACGTTCGAGAAGTCGATAATCACATCGGCAGCCGGTGCGTTCTCGAGCTCGCTCAAATCGAAGCCAATCTGGGCCACGATATCAAAAACGGGCTGCCCGGCGGCATCGACAATGCTTTCGGCGGTGGTGCGGATGAGCGAGCCCATGCGGCCCGTTCCCATAATGACGGTCTTAATCAAGCAGACCAGCTCCCTTCAGAGCATCGGTAAGTGCGGATCGTGTGTCGTCTGCCATGGGGCACAGCGGCATACGGTAGTTTGCCTCGATCATGCCCATCTGGGCGAGCGCTTCCTTAACGGGGATGGGGTTGACCTCGCTAAAGAGGGCGTTGATGAGCGGCTGGCCGGCAATCTGGATATCGCGGGCGCGCGCTACGTCGCCGTCCAGATAAGCGCGGCACATGTCGTGTACGAGCTGCGGCTGCACGTCTGCCCACACGCTGATGGTGCCCGAGGCGCCCAGGCTCATGAGCGGCACGGTAAGCGCGTCCTCGCCCGAGTACATGCGGAAGTCGTCTGACAGCAGGTGGGCGATCTTGGCCGCGTAGGCGACGTTGCCCGAGGCCTCCTTGATACCCATGATGTTGGGGTGCGCGGCCAGGCGCTCTACGTTGCGCTCGCTGATACCGCAGCCGCAGCGGCCGGGGATGTTGTACAGGATGCAGGGGATGTCCACGGCATCGGCGACGGTTTTAAAGTGCTGATAGATACCCTCTTCGTTGGACTTGTTGTAGTAGGGGGTGATGAGCAGCAGACCGTCGGCGCCCAGGCCCTGATAGGTGAGCGACTTGGTGAGCATGGTCTGCGTGGAGTTGGAGCCCGAGCCGGCGATGACGGGGACGTGTCCTGCAACATGCTTGACCACGGCGGCGACGACGGAGTTGTCCTCGTCATCGGTCATCGTGGCACTCTCGCCGGTGGTGCCCAGGGTGAGGATGGCGTCGGTGCCGTTTTGCAGGTGGAAATCGATAAGGTGCTCGAGCGCGTCAAAGTCGACACTGCCGTCCTTTTTAAACGGCGTAACCAGGGCGACGATTGAGCCCTCGAGATTGCGGATGTCCATGTTCTTCTCCTTCGCCTCCGCGATCTGGATGCGTTTGTTCCATTGAGCTGCGACTGCTAGGCGCTCGTCTTGGGCGCGACGGCGGGCACTTTCGGCGCGCGACTTGGCCAGCAGCTCTCGGCCGCACGGCAGCACGTCGAGCGTGGCAAAGTAATCGCCCGGGCGCTCGGCGCGGCGGATAAGGTCGGCCGAGCCGTCGGGGCGCAGCAGCACCTCGGCGGAGCGCAGACGGCCGTTGTAGTTGTAGCCCATGGAGTAGCCATGCGCACCGGTATCATGGATTACAAGCAGGTCACCCATGTCGATATGCGGCAGCTCGCGATCGATAGCGAACTTGTCGTTGTTCTCGCACAGATTGCCCGTGATGTCATAGGTGTTCGTGACGGGCGCTGTGGCCTTGTCGGCGCCGCCCGGCTGACCCATCACCGTGATGTGGTGGTAAGCGCCATACATGGCGGGACGAATGAGGTCGACGGCACTGGCGTCCACACCGATATAGTCCTTGTAGATCTGCTTCTCGTGGATAGCCTTGGTGACCAGGCAGCCGTAGGGGCCCATCATAAAGCGGCCCATCTCAGTGCAGATGGCCACATCGCCCATGCTGGCGGGAACCAGGATCTCGTCGTATGCCGCGTGTACTCCCTCGCCGATGGCGCGAATGTCGTTGGCCTGCTGCTCGGGCAGGTAGGGGATGCCGACGCCGCCGGACAGATTGATGAAGGCGACGTGTGCGCCGGTCTCGCGCTCCAGGCGTACGGCAAGCTCAAAGAGGATGCGCGCGAGCTTGGGGTAGTAGTCGTTGGTGACGGTGTTGCTGGCAAGGAATGCGTGGATGCCAAAGTCCTCGGCGCCCTTGGCCTTGAGCATGCGGAAGGCCTCGAAGAGTTGCTCGGTGGTCATGCCATATTTTGAGTCGCCCGGGTTGTCCATGATGCCGTTGGAGAGCTGGAACAGGCCGCCTGGATTAAAGCGGCAGCTGACCGTCTTGGGGATGGGCCCCGCAACGCGCTCAAAGAACCCGATGTGGCTGATGTCGTCAAAGTTGACGATGGCACCCAGCTTGTCGGCGAGCTCAAAGTCGGCAGCCGGTGTGTCGTTGGATGAGAACATGATGTCGTGTCCCGTGATACCCAGTGAGCGGGCGATCATGAGCTCGGTATAGCTCGAGCAATCGCAGCCGCAGCCGTATTCGTTGAGAATGGAGATGAGCGCCGGGTTGGGGTTGGCCTTGACGGCAAAGTATTCCTTAAAGCCCGGGTTCCATGCAAAGGCGTCGCGCACTTCTTGCATGTTGCGGCGGATGCCCGCCTCGTCGTATAGATGAAACGGCGTGGGGAACTGCTCGACGATATGCTCGAGTGTCTCCTTGTCCACAAACGGCTGCTTGGCCGCATATGCCTCGTTGGGGGTCAATGCCATGTCCCGTAAACCTCGCTATCCAGACGGCGCCATCTGCGCATCGAATCCGCATAGCGTGGACCCAATGTCCGGATAGCGCTCCCGCATTGCTGCAGACAGTCCTGTGGGTGTTTCCCACAGGCCCACCAGGTTGTTCGTGCCCGAAAAACCCAGTTCGGCGGGTTTCGCCTCCCCACGGGGTCAAAGCCTGCTGGCTCGCCCGCGGTTCTTCGTGCCCGCGCCTCTATCAAGTGGTAAAGACCCTATCACGTTGCACTTTACCAAACAAGAGTATTCGTATATAACGTTTAAAAAATGCAGGGATATGCTGGAAACATGTGCGCCACAATCCTGTATCACAATAAGTTGCAACAGATGTGCCTCACGAAGGGATCCTCTATGACCGAGCTCCAAGAACTCCGTCGCTATCGCCGCGATCTCCATCGCATTCCGGAGCTCGATTTCGATCTTCCGCAAACCATTGCCTATATCGAGGGCGTGCTGGCACCGCTCACCTGCGAAGTGACCCATCCGTGCCCCAGCTGCGTCTGTGCTTTCTTCGACGCCGGCGTTGATGCCGCGCATGCCACGGCGATTCGCGCCGATATGGATGCGCTGCCCATCGCGGAGGCGACGGGAGCGGCCTTTACCTCGACCCATCCCGGCAAGATGCACGCTTGCGGACATGACGGACACATGGCCATGGCACTTGCCGCCGCGACGTATGTCGACCGTACGATTCGCGAGCAGCCGGGCGTCATTAGGCGCAACGTTCTCTTTGTGTTCCAGCCGGCCGAGGAAACGACCGGTGGTGCCAAGACGGTATGTGAGAGCGGTGTGTTCGAATGCTACGGGGTCGACCGCATTTTTGGCTTCCATGTGTGGCCCGATCTGCCCGCCGGCACGTTGGCGAGCTGCTCCGGTCCGTTGCTGGCGCGCTCGAGCGAGACGCATATCCATATTCACGGAACGAGTATCCATATCGCTAAGACCTATGGCGTTCCGGTCGAGGAGTCGCACGATGCGGCGCTGGCGGCTGCCAAGTTCTTGGTTGCCGAGCGCGAACTGATGGACGAGCTGGGTGCCGATGAGCCCTGTATCGGTAAGTTTGGTCTGCTGCAGGCTGGCACCGTCTGCAACGCCGTGGCGGGGGAGGCCCATGTTGCCGGTAGCTTGCGTGTGTTTACGGACGTCATGTTCGACCGTGCGCGCGAGGGCGTACGCCGTGTGCTCGACGAGGCGTGCACCGCAACGGGCTGCACGTATGATCTCGACTTTGCCGAGGGCTATCCACCGGTCGATAACGACCCCGAGCTGTTTGCCAACATCACGCCTGCCTTGCCCGGGCTGCAGCTTGTAGAGGAGCCGCTGTTAATTGCCGAGGACTTTGCTTTCTATCAGCGCCATCTGCCGGGCGTGTTCTTCTTGCTGGGCACGGGTATGCCAGAGGACCAAGACAACCCGAGTGATTCGGATGGCTGTCCCGCCTATGCCACAAGCGCTCTGCATACCGATAGCATGCTCTTCGACGAGGAAATCCTTCTCAAAGGCCTCGATGTCTACAAACGATTGCTTTTGCTTGACTAAGGCACAAAGGACTATTTGTTCTAGAAAACACGAACAAACGTACGATATAATAGAGATGTAAGTCTATAGAAACGTTTGACGTTACTAACGTAAGGCGATACTATGATTGCATCGTATAAAGATGAGGATACCGAACGCTTTGCCATGGGTGTGCGGGTCAGGAGGTTCGTGCCCTTTGAGCGTGTTGCGTTGAGGAAGATTCGCCAACTGCAGGTTTGTGCTTCGCTTGATGATCTTCGCGTTCCACCGGGCAACCGCCTGGAAGCTTTGAAGGGCGATCGTGCCGGTCAATATAGCATCCGTGTTAACGAGCGCTATCGGGTCTGTTTTGAGTGGAGACAGGAGATGGCTTGGAATGTCGAAATCGTCGATTATCACAAGTGATGAGACTTCGGCCGATTTGCTGTCGCCGGTGACTCCTGGTGAGCTTCTCAAAGAGGAGTTTCTTGTTCCCATGGGCATTTCTCAATATCGCCTTGCGAAAGAGACTGGGATTCCGGCTCAGCGTATCGGGCAGATTGTCTTGGGAAAACGTCGCGTGACGGCCGACACCGACCTCCGTCTTTGCCGTTATTTTGGCCTGACGGATGGTTATTGGCTGCGCGCTCAGGTGGCGTTTGACCTTGAGGCCGAGAAAAGGCGGATCGAACCGGAGCTGAATAAGATCGTTCCTGTCCAGCAGGCCGCTGCGTTGTAGTGCTCAAAGATATTGAGGTTGGAGTGACGATGGAACGACGCCGACAGTCTGCCGTTTATAGTCCCGGTGGGTGTGGATGCGGCTTGTTGTTGCTTCCGGTTATTGCTGTGAGCATTGGCGTGATGTTTGCGCTTGCTGGGCTGGCTGCGGCGGCACTCGTACTGTTTATCACTGCCATCGGCGTGACGATTTGGCTCTGCCGCAATCGCGAGCGACGCCGTGCCGGCGGTAAAACCAATGTCGGCTGGGTTGTATTCCTGGTCATTGCGTACCCGCTGAGTGTCAGCTACCTGGTGTTCTTTGTCCTGTTGATGGTCAGTGCCTTTACCGGGGAATCCGTCACGGTGGGTTGATGCGCTGCCGGCAGACGGTCGCGCAAAGTGCGTTTGCTCGGCGTTTGGATAACTGCATTGGCCGTTTACCGCAACCTTAGCTCTCAGCTAATGAATTCAAGTTCAATCCTTTCTACGATGTGCTGTATGCCGGCGCGGTAGCCGGATCGTAGGAAGGATGAATAATGGCAAAAGAGGGAAAGAAGCCGATCGGCAAGATTGTCCTAGGCGTCATCGTGGTGCTGGTTATCGTCGGTGCCGTGGGCTCTATGGGTGGCAATTCAACCGATTCGTCTGCGAGCGATTCGGCAAAACCTGCCGAGACGACACAGCAGGCTGAGGAGCAAAAAGAACCGCAAGAACCGTATGCCATTGCTGATGAGGCTGAAGACACCTCCAATCAGTTTGCCTATAAGATCACGGGCACGCTGACCAATAACACGGACAAGGAAAAGAGCTACATTCAGATTGAGTATGTTCTGTATGATGCCGATGGCAACCAGGTTGGAACGGCTCTTGCAAACACCAATCATCTGAAGGCGGGCGGCTCCTGGAAGTTCGAGGCGCTGGGCACGGTGTCTCCCGATCAGGTCGCCAGTTGGGAGCGTTCGGACGTAAGCGGTTTCTAGCATGTTGTATGCACTGGGGGAGGTGAAGTCGTATGCCCGATAAAAAGCTGACTGACGAGTTGCTCAATGAGCTTCTCGACGCGCCAAACATCGATGGCTATATCAAAGAACACGACTTTGCCGCCCCGTCGCTTTCGAACTACCTGAAGCAGCTACTGCAGGAAAAGGGCTTGGAGCGCTCGCGCGTGGTTCGTATGGCCGATCTCAATGAGACCTTTGGCTATCAGATCTTTACCGGTGCGCGTCATCCGAGTCGCAATAAGGTGCTGCAGATTGCCTTTGCGATGGCGCTGACGCTCAAAGAGACCAACCGTGCGCTGACGGCTGCCGGGGTAAGCGTCCTTAACTGCAAGGACCGCCGCGATGCGATTATCATCTTTTGCATCGATCGCGGGTGCAGCCTCCAAAAGGTCAACGAGGAGCTGTATCGCTTTGGCGAGGAGACGGTGAGCTAGCGGCTGATATCTGAGCCGGCGGAGCTGCCGAACAACGATGCAAACGAACAGGGCGCGGATGCCATGGGGTGTCTGCGCCCTGCGCTATGATGGAGGCTATGGATACTCAGACCCCAACATATTCCGATGACGAGCTGACCGCAGCGCTTGTCGAGCACCTGGCGTCGCTCGATCGCGACGACAGCTATCGCGTGGAGCGTGTACTTAAGCGCTCGTCCGTTGAAACAACCGAGCTCGTGTACTTTGAAGGAACCGGCGGTGGTTCGCTCGGCCCCTTTGTCCGTAAACGCATCGATGCTTCGGCTCAAATCGGCGGGGCATACGAGCGCCTGTTTGCCGCTCAGCGGGCAGGCAGGCGTTTTGAGCACCTGCCCAGAATCGTCGATTGTCGTCGTGTGGGCGACGAGCTCAACGTGGTTATGGAATACATCGAAGGGGAGACACTCGGGGCGCTGGTGGACCGTCTGGGAGCCACCCCCGATTATGCGCGTGAATTGTATCCTGCCCTATGCGATGCCGTGGGCGAGCTCCACGCCGGTTTTGCAATGGCGGGGGAGACGTCGGCGCCGGTGATCCATCGTGACCTCAAGCCGTCGAATATCATCGTGACGGGTGCCAACTATACGCCTGATGACGGCCTGACATTTTCATCGCTGGTGATTATCGACTTGGGGATCGCTCGCGTATGGCGCGACGGCGCCGATGCCGACACCGTCAAGTTTGGCACGCGACCCTATGCGCCGCCCGAGCAGTATGGGTTTGGGCAGACGAGTGTGCGCAGCGACGTCTACGCACTTGGCGCCCTGTTGTTCTTCTGCTTGATGGGAGTCGACCCTAAACCAGGGCTCGACATGCGCGAGCAATGCGAGGCGCGCGGCATTCCCACTCCACTTACCGATGCCGTCTGCATGTCGATGGCGCTCGACCCGGCCAAACGTTTTGCGAGTGCGGAAGCGTTGGGACGGGCGACGCGCGCGGCATACGATCTAAGTCGCCCCGTGCGGCCTCCTGCGCCTGCGCCTGTCCGTACTCCGGCCTCGGAGACGGCGTTGACGCCCCAAGGGCTCCAGAACCCCGCAGGGCTTCCTAGGCCTGCCGCCTCCGCTGCATGCGGTCTGCTCTCTCGCGTTCCGGAGTCTCTGGGGCGCATTTGGAATACGCTCGTCTGCTTCTCGCTGCTTGTGTTCTTTGCCGGAAGTCACTTTGCCGTCTTTCATCCCACCGGAGCAAACCAAAGCTACCCGACGTGGCTTCTCATAATCGAGTATTTTTTCTTTGTCGACGGCCTTACGGTGCTTATGCATTTTGCGCTGCTCGATAAGCGCCGTCTTCGTCGGCGATTCGCGCTGCTCGACAGCTATCGCGGCAAGAAACTCGCGAAACTCTGGCTCAAGGCATTGGGTGTGCTGCTCCTGTGCATGATCGTCATAGTCGCGGTTGCCAATGCGACTGGCGTCGTCGATACCTCCGCTACCTAAAAGAAAAGGGCCCCATTGGGGCCCTTTGCAGTTGCACTTAGATGCGGTTCATCTGAGCGGCGACTTTGTTGTACCAGTCCTGCCACGTGGGCGGGCAGTACTTTTTGGCCGCTGCCGGGGTAAGGGTGGAGCCGTAGTTGGCGCCCAGATAGGCAACGTGAGCGGAGATGCCCTCGCTCCAGCTGCCAAAGCTGCGCCAACCGCCGCCACGTGCACTCCAGCCCCAGGCGTTGTAAGAATTGGCACAATAAGCACCCTTGGTGCTCTCGATGCAGGCGATGGCGGGGGACCAACGGGGGTCGACACCGGTATTCCAAGCGGCGACGGCAAAGTTGTAGCCCTGGCCTGCCATGGGAGAGCCGGCGAGATAATTGTCGATGCGGCTCGTCCACTCATTAATGAACGAATCGTAATCGGAGCTACCGGTATTGGCGTTGTTCACCGTGGTGTCGATGGTGGTGTTGGTGTTGGTGGCCTGGCTGCTGGAATTGCTGCCACTCACGCCCTCGCCCGAGAGCTTTTCGGCGGCAGCGGCCTTATCGGCCTCAAGCTTGGCAAGCTCGGCGGCATTTTCCTGCTCGGCTTTTGCCTGCGCCTCGCTGCGGAGCTGCTGAGCCTGCGCCAGCGCATCCTCGGCGTTTTTCTGCTCTGCCTCAAGCTGAGACTTGGCCTGCTGGAGCTCGGCCTTGTTCTGCTCGAGTTCGGTTTGCATGTTATTGAGCTCTTCGATCTCGTCGACGCTCGAGCTCGTGATCTGGTTGGTGTATTTGCAGGTCGTGATGAACTCACCCAGGCTCTGCGCGTTGACCAGGAAGCTCACGATGGGATTGGTGCCCTTCTGATACTTGTACAGATCGCGCATGGCGGAGCTTGCCTTGGCCTGCTGCTCGGGAAGCTTAGCCTCGATTTCCTCGATGCTTGCCTCATTGGAGTCAATCTGCTTTTGCAGGTCATCGAGTTTGGTGCGGGCGTCATTGTAGGCGCTCGTGGCGGCTTCGATCTTCTGCTGGGCTGCGGAAAGCTGGTCCTGCGTTGCCTGCGAGGCGGCATACGCCGCAACGGGGGAGAGCATCGGCGTGGCCGTCAGCGCAACGGCGAGCGCGGCGCTCGTGATGATACGAGCCGGCTTCGACGCAATGAGCGCTGCGGTGCGATGATTCGAATGCTGCATCCAGTCCCTCTGCAATCAATCGTAGGTTATGGTTCGAACGGTATTCTACTACTGCTTTCGACCTCAACTTGAACCTTAAAGGTCCCAAAGGGTCAAGTTGAACTTGAGGCTTTGGCTTTGACCTGCAGTTATGATGAATTGTTGAGAAACCATAGAGTTCAACTTTAACGTTACAGAGCCCTGTTTGAGAGGAGTTTTGGTCTGTAAAAGCCATCTCAACGTGGGGTTTTACAACTACAGCGTGCCCTCCTGACGAGCCTGCTCAATCTCTTCGAGCGCCTCGGCGGGGGTGAACGAACAGGAGCCGTCGCCGAGTTTGACTACCTGGATATCGTCGCCGGTATGGACCCCTCCGCCCTTTAGTACCACGCCAAAAACGCCCTCGTGGGGAAAGATGCAGTCGCCAGCGAGATAGTAGATGGTGCAACGGGTGTGGCAGACCTTGCCGATTTGGCTGATTTCGACAAGCACCTCGCTGCCAAGCTTGAGCTGTGTGCCCAAGGGGAGCGAGAGCAGGTTGATGCCCCGGGTTGTGAAGTTCTCTCCGAAGTCACCCTTGCGCACATCGAGTCCGCGGGCCTGCGCCGTCTGGATGGACTCTGCGGCCAAAAAGGAAACCTGACGGTGCCAATGCCCGGCGTGTGCGTCGGAGGCGAGGCCAAATTGCTCTATAACGGTGTCGCGTCCATCGGCGACGGGCGACTTGCGCGTGCCCTTGTGTGCCGACGTGTTGATCGAGACGATGCGGGCGGGTCCGTTGTAGGCGTCGTTTGCCGTGCACAGGGGAGCGGTCGCTTTCGCACGTTCCGCCAGCTCGCGCCTCGCGGCATTGAGGATGGGATTATCGGTCGGATGGTCTTGGGGCACGTGTGCGCCTTTCGCTCGAAGATGTCAATACGTTGAATCCTACAACAACGGTAGGTTCATTGCCCATTGTCATACAACGGTGGGCGCCGTCTTCGTGCTGGCCTTCGTGCTGGACGATTACGTCGATTGCCATAGATACGGTGGAGCTTTGGGCGCCGGCGGCTTGGCACGCTAGAATAAATCAGTTGCGCAAAGACCGCCCGTTGTGTGGGCAGTTCATGATAGGAAGTTTCCATGGCATTGCAATTTACAGAGCGCGAGTTCATTCCCGTGCTGCTTGGTGGCGACATCAACGCCTATTCGGTGGCGCGCGCCTTCTACGAGGAGTACCAGGTCAAGAGTCTGGTCTTTGGCAAGTATCAGACGGGTCCCGCGTACCGCAGCCAGATTATCGACTACACGCCCAACGTGGATATCGACACCATGCCCGTGATGCTCAAAACCGTCAACGGCATTGCCCAAGCGCATGCCGACAAGACTATTGTCCTTGTGGGCTGCGGCGACAACTATGTCGCTCTCGTGGCTCAAGCCAAGGATGCTCATGAGCTGGCGGATAACATCGTCACTCCCTACGCGCCCTACAGCATGCTCGAGCAGTGCCAGAAGAAGGAGATCTTCTACGAGCTGTGCGAGAAGCATGGCGTGCCCTATCCACACACGTTTACCTTTACCAAGGCGATGCTCAATGCTCAGGGTGAGGCGCCTGCCGAAGTGCTCGACCAGATCGATTTTCCTTACCCGATGATTCTGAAGCCTTCTGACGGCATCATGTGGTGGCAGCATGAGTTCGAGGGCCAGAAGAAGGCCTATGAGATTGCCGACCGCGCCGAGCTGGAACAGGTCATTCGCGATTCGTATGCCAGCGGCTACACCGACGATCTGATCTTGCAGGATCGCGTGCCCGGCAACGACGAGTACATGCGCGTGCTCACCAGCTATTCCGACCGCAACGGCAAGGTGCGCATGATGTGCCTGGGCCATGTGCTGCTCGAGGAGCATCAGCCCCACGGTGTCGGCAACCATGCCTGTATCATTACCGAGCCCAACGACGAGCTCATGGGCGGCGTGCGCAAGTTGCTCGAGGACCTTCACTTTGTGGGCTATTCCAACTTTGACGTTAAGTACGACGAGCGCGACGGCTCGTTTAAGTTCTTCGATTTCAACACGCGCCAGGGCCGCAGCAACTACTACGTTACCAACAGCGGCTTTAACATTGCCAAGTATGTGGTGGACGAGTATGTGTTCAACCGTCCGTTTGAGCCGGAGTTTGTGACGGCTCAGGACGAGGCCCTGTGGATGGTCGTCCCCATGGGCGTCGTCGACAAGTACGTCAAGGATCCCGAGCTGCGCGCTAAGGTGCATCGCCTGGACAAGGAAGGCAAGGGCGCCGACCCTTCGTTTATGAAGGGCGACTTTGTCTTTAACCGCTGGCTGCGCATGTGGCACACCAAGCTGCGCCACTTTAAGCTGTTCAAGACGTATTACAAGTAGATGAGCGCGGCGCCCGTCCGGTTTGCATCGGGCGGGCGCGGGTATGATACGCGCAATTGCGCAAGCGTCACCAAGGAGGCGGCGATGGAAAAGCTGGGAGTTATCGGCGGCATGGGCGCCGAGGCCACGTCGTATTACTACGACCAGGTGGTGCGTCATACGGCTGCTGCCTGCGATCAGGAACATATCGACATGGTGGTGCTCTCCAAGTCGACCATGCCCGACCGCACGTTGGCCATTAAGACCGGCGAGCATGCCAAGCTGCTGGCGACCATGAAAGAGTGTGCCCAGGCACTCGAGTCGCTGGGCTGTGCGCACATTGCCATTCCCTGCAACACGTCGCACTACTTCTACGACCAGATCCAGTCGTTTACGAAGGTGCCGATTATCCATATGCCGCGTGAGTCGGTGCGCTATGCTCTGGCCGGTGCGGTGATGGGGGAGTGCGAGTTCGACCCCAACCTGAGTATGCCGGCCGAGCCGGTGCACAAGATTGGCATCATGGGCACCGACGGAACCGTGGGCGCGGGTGTCTACGGCCGCGAATGTAAGGCTGCGGGTGTTGAGGTTGTCTATCCCAGCGAGAAACGTCAGAACGATGTGATGTCGCTTATCTACGATGATGTGAAGGCCGGACGTGAGCCCGATATGGATAAGTTCGACCGCGTGATGTGGGAGTTCGCCCGTAGCGGCTGCGACCGCGTCATTCTGGCCTGCACCGAGCTCTCGGTGTTGCAAAAGTACCGAGAGATGCCCGAGATCACCCTCGACGCCATGGATGTCCTGGTGCGCGAATCCATCATCCGTAGCGGCGCTCCCTACCGCCTCTAGCTTCCGACCTGTCAAAAAGGGACAGGTTAATTTTGGTAGGTTTTATCTGGTGAAACAGTAAGGCCTCGGCTCGTTTGGTGCGAGCCGAGGCCTTTTGCGTTGGGCGGTTGCTGTCAGTGGTGAACTAGAACAGGAAGCCGATGGCGATGAGGACGATGCTGACGATGAGCACGGCGATGTCTAGGCCCTTGATGGGGTAGCGCTTGTACGAGCTGGCGCGCGTACGCAGATAGAAGCCGCGCTGTTCTGCCGCCAAGGCTGTGGCATCGGTCTTGCCCACGCTCGAGATGAGCAGTGGCACACACAGTGGCAGCATGAGCTTAAGCTTCTTGATGGGGTTCTTGGTGTCGTACTCGACGCCGCGTGCGGTCTGCGCCTCCATGATGGCGTTCATCTCCTGACCAAACACCGGCACAAAGCGCAGCGCCGTGGTAAAGGTGAAGGCATAGCGATACGGCACGTGCAGCACCTCGACGCAGGCGTTGGCAAGGTCGTTGAGCTTGGTCACCATGAGCATGAGGATGAGTGGTAACGCCACGCCCAGCAGGCGCAGGCAGGCCTTCGATCCTGTGATGAGACCCGTGTCGGTGATAAAGCTCCACACCACGTTGCCATCGCGCATAAAGGCCAGCTGGAGCACCAGCATGATAAGCGCGAGCGGAATCAGCAACTTGAGCAGCGAGAACAGACGGTCGACGACGCCGGCGTAAGCTCCCAGTGCGAGCGTGAGCGCCAGAAAGCCCAGCAGCGCCACGTAGGTGTCGGACAAAAAGATGCCGACGATGATGGCGGCGGCGAGGCCCAGTTTGACGACGGGATTCAGACGATGCAGCAGCGTATCGCCCGGCATGTAGTCGATGACGTTAACCACGGTGGACCATCTCCTTGGTAATTCGAACGACATCGGTGACCTCGCTCACCTGCGCAAAAGCGGGCGAGACGGAAGATGCCAGACGGCGCGAGAGTTCGATGACCTGGGGCGGCTCAACGTAGGCATGCTGCATGAGTTCGATGTTCGAGAACAGCTCGTGCGTGCGGCCGCGATCGAGGATGCGACCGTCGGCCATTACTACGATGCGCTCGGCAAAGTCGGAGACGACTTCCATGTCGTGGCAGACCATGATTACGGCGCAGCCACGCTCGGCCATGGTACGCACCGTTTCCATGACGGTCATGCACTCGCGGTAATCAAGGCCGCTCGTGGGCTCGTCGAGCACCACGATTTTGGGCTCTACGACCACGACGGAGGCGAGTGCCACCATTTGTCGCTGGCCGCGCGAAAGCGAGAAAGGCGCCTCGTCGGCCGGCAAGCCAAAGCGGTCGATGACGAGTTGGGCACGACGCAGAGCCTCGGCGCGGTCCATGCCGCCAAGCTCCAAGCCAAAGGCGACCTCGTCGAGCACGGTGTCCTTGCAGATTTGACGGTCAGGGTTTTGGAAGAGGGTTGCGACCTCGCGGGCAATGCGGCTCGTGGGGACGGTTGCGGTATCCAGTCCCGTGACGCGCACGCTGCCCGAGGCGGGCTTGAGCAGACCCGTGAGCAGCTTGGTGAGCGTGGTCTTGCCGGCACCGTTTTGGCCGACGATGCCCACGAGCTCGCCAGGATAGAGCGTCAGGCTAAGGTCGTGTACGGCGGCTCCGCCATTGGGATAGGCAAACTCAACATGGTCGAAGGTGAGTACGGGTTCGGCGTCCTTGGCATGAGGGCGCAACGACGGTGCATGCGGGGAACCGGCGGGCGCCTGGGCTTCGATAGCCGCGCGTGCGGGGTCGACGATGCCCGAAATCAGGCACTCGGCCTCATCGACATCCAAGCAAGGGGTACCGCTTACTAGACCATCGGTTTCGAGGCTATTGAAGATACGCGTGACGCGAGGGCAGTCGACGCCGATGGCACGAAGCTCGTCGGTATGCGCGAAGACCTCGTGTGGCTCGCCCTGCAGCGCGATTTCGCCATGGTTGAGCACGAGCACGCGGTTGCAGTACTCCGAGAGCAGGGCGACCTTTTGCTCAACGACGACGATGGTGATTCCAAGTGTGCGGTTTGCCTCACGCAGCGTCTCGAAGACCAACGTGGAGCTGGCGGGGTCGAGTGCCGCGGTGGGCTCGTCGAGAACCAAGACGCGCGGACGCATGGCGAGGATGGCGGCGATGGCTACCTTTTGCTTCTGTCCGCCCGAGAGGGTGGCGATCTCGCGGTCGCGCAGGTCGCTGATGCCGACGGTCTCGAGCGTTTCGCTCACGCGCTGCTCGATCTGGTCGTGGGGAACGCCAAAGTTCTCGAGGCCAAAGAGCATCTCGTCCTCGACGACCGAAGCGACCATCTGCGTGTCGATATCCTGCAGCACACTGCCGACGATTTGCGACACGTCGGTCAGCGAGACCTCGCAGGTGTCGTGGCCGTCAACCATGACGGACCCAAAGAACGTGCCGGTGTAGTGGTGGGGCACGGCACCCGACAGGCAGGCGGCAAGCGTGGACTTGCCGGCGCCCGAGGGCCCGATGATGCCGATGAAATCTCCCTTGTTCACGCTGAGCGAGATGTGGCTGAGCGCCTGCTCGGTTTGCGTGCCATAGGAGAACGAGACATCGTCGACGTTGATGATCGTTTCCATGGATACCTTTCATAGTCAATGGACGTTCTTACATGACCAGTCGTTTAAGAACGTCCCCAAAAGCTAGTCGTTTGGGACAGTCTTTGGTGGTGAAGCACGGAGACGGCTTTACGAGGGGCCCCAGGTTGGCGCGAGAAAGAGGAGCGAAGCGTACTTGGGTACGCGAGCGACGAATGAACGCCAAGATGGGGTGGCTCGTAAAGTCGAACGGGCTAGTTGAGCTTCAGGGCCTTCTGGATGGGCAAGTAGAGGGCGCCGACCAGAATGGCGTTAAAGACGGCGGTCATGGCGACGACGGGCAGCATGGCAGCGGCGAGCTCGCCCACCACGCCGAGCATGGCCATCTTGATGACCATGAAGATGACGCCCGAGACAAAGGTGGTCACGAAGGTTGCGACGATGGCGACGGCGGGTTTGACCTGGCCGTCCTTGGCGGCAGCGTTGACAATGACGGCCATGAGCATGGCGGCGATGCCCTCGGCGGCAAAATCGACGAACGGCGAGGTGGTGGTGATCTGGATCACGGCGGCCGAGATCAGGCCGATAACGAGCGCCTGGCCAATGTTGGGACGAACGACCAGGATAGTGAGGCAGAAGGCCGAGATAATGAACTCGGGGCTGATCATGCCGCCCGAGATGCCGGAGATGGCCTTGCCGACGGTGAAGTTGAGGATGAAGCCGGCGGCAAGCAGGATGGCGAGCAAGACGAGGGCGCGGACGTCGAGTTTGCCGCGGTCGGTAGTCTGGACGGTGCGGGGCTGGGTGGCGGTGGTGCTCTGAGACATGGTGAAAATCCTTTCGGAAGGGGAGTACAAGGGAAAAGCGGAGGCGCGTGATGCGAATGCGATTGGGCTCGAGATAGAAAAAGGCCCCCGGTCGAAACCGGAGGCCTTCTAATCACCTAGAGCGCAAAACAGGCGTGAGGGACTCACTGTCGACCGATCGTATTCGCATCACGCCACCACCAGTTGTTGAGAGACTTCATCGTGTTCTTCATGTTGGTGGCTCCTTTCGTGATGCCGTGGCGCGGTCGCACCTAGTTGCTGTTGCGCTGCACTATAGCACAGCGAAGTGTGTGCGGGGAAATCTTTTTTGAAAAGATTTCGGCGATGTTTCCTGCCGGTCGAATGGGTGGCTGGGCGGGCGGGCGACCTTGGCCTTCCCGCCCGCGCCTTAAGGTGAGGGGTTCTTAGGCCTTTTTGCGACGATAGAGCACGAAGCCGCAGACACCGATGACGACGACGGCGCCAACGGCCATGGCGGCCATGTTGTTGCCCTCGGACTTCTCCTCGGTTGCCTCTTCTTTAACCTCGGGCTCGGCTACATCCTCATCGGAGAGGGCCTCGTCGGCGTAGGTGATGGACTCGACTAGGCAGTCGTTGTCGGCATCGTAGTCGCTCGGGACGAACTCCTCGGAGAAGTCGCCCTCCTTAAGGTAGTCACGCATCTCCTCAAGCATGGCCTTGCACTTGAGGTAGGTGTTCTTGGTGGCAGCCTTGCCGGCCTTGTTGGCCAGGGCGGTACGGGCCTCGGTGCCTTCTTCGGCCTGCATGGCCTCGTCGACGGTCAGGTTCTGCTCGATGAGTTCCTTCTGCAGGGCGTCGAGATAGGCGCGGACGCCGGTGGCGCAGTGGTCGCGGTTCTCATAGGCGAGCGTGTTGATGTCCATGAGGACGTAGTTGATGGAGTTCTTGGGCTCCTCGTTGTTCACGACGTCTTCCTCTTCGCAGTGATCGAAGGAGACATCCTGATCGCTGAAGTAGGGGCTGACCTCGGTGAGCAGTGCGGAGTAGAAGGGGATGGCGACGGAGAATTCGGCGTTGGAGAGCATCTCCCACTGAATGGTCGCGATCTCGGGGTCCATGCCCTGACGGATCTGGAAGGTGTGGATCTCGGTGTTGCGGTTGGAGCCGATGGCATAGGCGCCGTCGGTGTTGGCGTTGAGGCCGGCGACATTCTCGCCGCGAGCGGCGAAGGAACGAATCATCTCAAAGGTGTTCCAGTCGGACTTGCCGGGCTGGAAGAACAGCGGCTGCATCTCGTGGACCAGGGCGCCGGTCGTGGCGCGAGCCTCTTCGCGCTCGTCCTTGACGATCTCGTAGTCGGTGCCCTCGGCAAGCGGAGCCATGAAGTAATCACGACCCTGGATATAGCGCGACCACTGGTGCATACCGGCCTCGCTAATCTCCTCGCCGTAGGTCTTGGCGACGTCGAACTTGCCGTCGGTGTACTCGGCAAAGCCCTTCTCCTTGGGCATGGACTCGATGCCCTCGGAATGGAGAAAGTTCTCGGTGTCATCGAGGTCGACGTTATAGGTGAGGTTGCCGATGTTGGGGTTGAGCGAGGCGATGTCATCGGTGAGCTTCATAGCAATCCACTGATGCCCGGAAAGCGCGGCGAACAGCCAGGTCTCGGTGCTGTCGGCGATGATGATCTGGTCGTTGGAGCAGACGCCCTGCTCGTCGATCAGGCTGCCGATGAGCTCGACGCCCTCGCGGGCCGTGGCGCTCTCGCCCAGGATGACGCTAGCGTAGTTGTACTCGCCGATACCGGTCTCCTCGGTGATGGGGTCGGCCTCTTCGGCCTTCTCGTTATAGGAGGTGCTCAGCGTGGCAGAGCAGGAAACGCCCTTCTCGTTGATGCCAGCCTCGGAATATGCGTCGTAGCGATCTTCCCACTGAGAGGGGTTGTCGCGAACGAAGGTGTAGCGGTAGGTTGCGCCCTTGGACTTGTATTCAAAACCGGACTCGACCGAGGTGTACTCGTTGCCGTTCTTGTGTGCGGGCTCAATGCCAAAGTGCTTGACATAGCGCGGACCGAAGTCCTCGGAACGGCCGTAGTACGTGTTGCCGTCTGCCGTAAGCTTGCTGCCCATGTAGATCTGGGTGCAGGCGAGCGCCGAAGTCGGCATGGCCATGATGGCCGCTGCTCCAAACGCAAGGCCGCAGCCGAGCTTTTTGAGCGTGTTGACAGGATGAGTAAACCTCATGATCCCTCCCAACCGTTGAAACCCCGCGGAACCATGCAGGATTTCAGCTAATAAATACATCTATTAGCCTATCGGAAGTCTAAATAGTATTCATCTATTTCGATGAAATACTCGATGAGCGTCCTAAAATATGCGATGAGCGGACAAGAATACTCATTATCTAGCTTTAGTTAAATAAAGACGCCCTGCAATTACTGTATCTGAATAAAGCGCCTTGCACGGGGCACAAAGAAAAATCCCCCGCTGTCTGGCAAATGCATAAACAACGGGGGAAATGATAATTGGATGAATATCATACCAATGTGGAATTACTTCTTCCGGCGGTGGATCACGTTAATCGCATAGCCGACGAGCATGGCCAAGACGATGACGATAAAGCCAATCAGGGGGTTGTCGTTCATGGGGTCCTCCTATTTTCCGAGCGGGGAGAATTCGTCGACGATGAGGTCGAGGCATTGCGGAAGCGCGCGGGCTCCAAAGACGCCCGAGTTGCTGGAGATGATCTCGCCATCGAACTGCATGCCCAGCGACGGCGTGCAGGTGATTTTGGCTTCCTTGGTCTGGATGATCTTGAACTGCGGACGGCCGAGCACCTTGCCGGCGGGGTCGAGCGCGGCGGTGATCACAGTGGGCAGGAGCTGGACGGTTTTTACGGGCTCGATGACCGCGATGTCGACCATGCCGTCGTTCATGCGGCAATCGGGGAACAGGTTGATGTCGTTTTGAATGACCGAGGTGTTGCCGGCCATGCAGCAGATGCCATCGAGCTCCTCGACAATGCCGTCATGCTCAATCGTAAAGTGCGCCACCGTGGGGTTGGGTGTGGCGAGCGCCGACAGGAAATAGGCGATCTCACCGATGTCGTTTTTGGCGGGGGCGGCCTTCATCATGATCTCGGCGTCGAAGCCCGAGCCGGCGATGATGATAAAGCCGTGGCGCTTCTCGTTGCCGTTCTCGTCGAGCCAAAAGAGCTCGCCCATGTCCACTTTGACCGTGCGACCGGCGCGGCAAGCCTTGGCAAGCGCCGCTGCCTCGGGGGCATTACCGATGTTGTTAAAGAACAGGCAGGCCGTGCCGGAGGGGAAGACGAGCGTGGGGACACCGCACCCGCGCATTTGGTCGAGCACGTTGGAGACGGTGCCGTCGCCGCCCGAAACGACCACGCGATCAAACTCGCGCACGTCTGCCACGGCGTCCTCGGGTTCCATGCCATCGCCGATAAAGCGCATCACGACCTCGTCGCCGCCCTGCGCGAGGGCGTGCGTGAACGCGTAGATTTCATCTGAGCTGGGGCCCGATGCCGGGTTGTGGATGATAAGGCAGCGCATACTTACGTTCCCGTTCTGTGACTAACCGAGTATAGTTGTAAGGCAATGCCGATATCCTACCCGTGTTTTTCGGGCCTAACCTTATTCGATGGGTTGATATGTACATTTCCACACATCAGGCTCTACTCGACTTTTGCCAGCGCGCCCGCGAGTTCGACGCGATTGCCGTCGATACCGAGTTTTTGCGCGAGCGCACGTTCCACCCGCGCCTGTGCTTGGTCCAGATTGCCACCCCTGCCGAGAGCGTCGCGGTCGATCCTCTGGTGATCGACGACCTATCGCCGCTGGCCGAGCTTATGGGCGATGAGAGCGTGACCAAGGTGTTTCACGCTTGCTCGCAGGATATGGAGGTTATGCTCCATACCGTGGGCGTGCTGCCGCGTCCCATTTTTGACACGCAGGTGGCCGCCGCCTTTTTGGGCGAGCGCCAGCAGATTTCCTACGGCGCGCTCGTGCAGACGTTTTGCGGCGTCTCATTGCCCAAGACCGAGTCGCTTACCGATTGGTCGCGCCGCCCGCTGACCGATAAGCAGATCGAGTACGCGATCGATGACGTCAAGTACCTGATCGTTGCCTATACCGAGATGATGAGTCGCCTGCGCGAGCTGGGCCGGGTGGACTGGGTGCTCGACGAGTTGCGTCCGCTGGCCGACGAGTCGCACTATCGCGCCGATCGTCACGAGGCATTCCGCAAGGTCAAGCGCATCAACTCCTGCAGCCGCCATCAGCTGGGCATTGCGCGCGAGCTTGCCGCTTGGCGCGAGGACCGCGCCGAGCGCCGCAACATCCCACGCAAGTGGGTCATGTCCGACGATACGCTGCTGGCCCTGGTTAAACGTAATCCCGTTCGTGTTGAGGAGTTCCGCAGCATTCGCGGTACCGACCAGCTGGGGGAGCGCGACGTGGACGGCGCGCTCATGGCCATTAAGCGCGGTGCGAGCTGCCCACACGATCGCCTACCGCTCATGGTGCGCGGGCACCGTCAGATTTCGCCGGAGTTGGAGAGCGTGACGGACCTGATGTATGCGCTCATTCGCCTGGTTGCCGAGCGCTCGGGCGTGGCGACCTCGGTCATTGCCTCGCGCGATGACCTGGCCGACTATATTGAGCATCCCGAGCAGAGCCCCCTGCGCGAAGGCTGGCGCTTTGAGCTCGTGGGCTCGCGCCTGGACGATTTGCTCTCGGGCAATATGGGACTCACCGTGAAGGACGGAAAGATTGAGTTGTTATAGGGAAGCCTAGCCGGCTGAGTGGGTAGAATGCCTCCAACGTGTAACTCGATTCGGAGGAATTCGCATGCCTTATTACTATGGATACGGCTTTGGCATTGACCCGCTGTACCTGCTGGTTGTTCTTGTCTGCACGGTGCTCGGCCTTGCCGCGCAGAGCTATATCAACTCGACGTACAAGACGTGGTCCAAGGTGCGCTCGGACGGCGATACGGGTGCCACGGTCGCTCGCCGCATGCTCAATGCCAACGGCTGTAGCGCCGTGGGCATCAAGGGCGTTGCCGGCGAGCTCACCGATCATTACAACCCGCAGGACAACAACCTGTATCTGTCGGATGCCAACCGTTCGGGCGGGTCGGTCGCAAGCGTTGCCGTCGCCTGTCACGAGGCGGGCCATGCCGCCCAGCGCCAAAGCGGCTATGCCATGATGAAGGTACGCACCGCTTTGGTCCCCGTCGTCAACTTTACCCAGAACACCTGGACGATCGTGCTGCTCATGGGCTTGTTCATGAACATTGCGGGACTCACGACCCTCGCGCTGGTCTTCTTCTCGTTTAGTGTGCTGTTCCAACTCGTTACGCTGCCGGTCGAGATTGATGCCAGTCGCCGCGCCGTGGCGTATATCGAGCAGTCGGGCATGAGTTCCAAGCAGGTCAACGGTGCCAAGAAGGTGCTGACGGCAGCCGCGCTCACCTACGTGGCGGCGGCGCTCACTTCGATCATCCAACTGCTCTACCTTATGGCTCGTTACAACAGAAACTCCAACCGATAACAAATTGGGTCGCTGGGCGCCGCGGGGATTCGTGTCCCCGCGGCGCTGTACTATGTGTTGGACTTGAATTTGCGCAGGGCCGGAGCCCGTGTGCACGATGACGAAAGGGGGCTGCGTGGCAGGCTGGAATCTGACCGGCAATACCGTTTCCGCCGAGTTCGACGGATCGGACGAGCAGGAGCGCAAAGAGCTCAGCGTGAGCCAAGCGGTGGAGATCGCCGCCGGCGCGCTCGATGCCATTCCGCAGCTGAGCGTTTTGGGTGAGGTCACGGGTTTTCGTGGTCCCAATGCCCGAAGCGGCCACTGCTACTTCCAAATCAAGGACGACTCGGCGGCCGTCGACTGCATCATCTGGAAGGGCGCCTACCTTAAGCGCACCTTCGATCTGCGCGACGGCATGCAGGTAAGCTTTAAGGGCAGCTTCAATCTCTACAAGCCTACGGGTCGCATGAGCTTCGTCGCCCGCTCGTTCTCGCTGGCGGGGGAGGGCTTGCTGCGTCAGCAGGTGGCTCAGTTGGCCGAAAAGCTACGCCGCGAGGGCCTGATGGACGAAGCGCGCAAGCGCCGCATCCCGGTGTTTTGCTCGCGCGTGGCGGTTGTCACCTCGCTTTCGGGCGCCGTAATCGACGACGTCAAGCGTACGCTGCGCCGTCGCAACCCGCTCGTCGAGCTTGTCTGCGTGGGCGCAAAGGTCCAGGGCGAGGGTGCGCCGGCAGAGCTTATTGAAGGCTTGCGTCGCGCCGCTGCCATTACGCCGGCGCCCGATTGCATTTTGCTCGTGCGTGGCGGCGGTTCCTTCGAGGACCTCATGACCTTTAACGACGAGGAGCTTGCCCGTGCGGTGGCAGCCTGTCCCGTGCCCGTGGTGACGGGCATTGGGCATGAGCCCGATACCTCGATCTGCGACATGGTGAGCGACCGTCGCGCCTCCACGCCCACGGCTGCGGCAGAATCGGTGGCGCCGGCTATGACGGAGTTGGTCGATGTGCTCGAGACGCGCCATCAGCGTCTGGGCGCCGCGATGGCTTCGATGATCGGGTCGGATCAGGTCGATTTGGAAATGCTCGACCAGCGCGGTCGTCGGGCCTGGGACACCTATACGGCTCGTCTGGGCGCCGCGCTCGATGCAGCCGCGTGCCGCCCGTGCCTCAACGACCCCACGTTTATGGTCGAGCGTCGCGAGTCTGAGCTCGCCCTGACGGCCGATCGTCTGTCGGGCGCCATAACGCGTTCGGTTGGGGCCTTCCGCTCCAACTTCGAGCGTCTGCCCGAGCGCTTGGTTGCAAGCACCTCGGGGCTCGATGGCAAGCGCCATGCGCTCACACTTGCGAGTTCCCGTCTGGAGCATCAGGGGCGCACGATGCTCAGCAAATCCGCGTCCGACCTGGGCCGAGCTGCCGCGTCGCTCGATGCCTTGTCGCCGCTCAAGGTGCTTGCCCGCGGTTACTCCATCGCGTACAGCGAGGACGGTGTGGCTACGAGCGTCAAGACCTTTAAGCCGGGCGACGCTATTCGCGTGCGCATGGCGGACGGCAACGTGGCAGCAACCGTCGATACGGTCGAGTAAGTCGCGTTTCATAGCGATAAACCTTTAGGAAAGGAAACAGATATGGCAGAGAAGACCCCGGTCGAGCAGCTTACGTACAAGCAGGCTTCGCAGGAGTTGGAGCTCATCATCCGCAGCTTGGAGTCGGGCGATATGGAGCTCGAGGAGTCGCTCGAGAGCTATACCCGCGGCGTCGAGCTCCTCAAGAGCCTGCGCACCCGCCTGTCCGATGCCGAGCAGAAGGTCTCGGTGCTTCTTAAGGACGTCGACGGCAACGACGTGCTCGCCGACGGCGAAGCCGCCAACACGGACGACAACCTCTCGTTCTAACCATCCCGACCAAATATAATTGGCTTGGTCTGTGAGAAAGGAACCAACCATGTGCGATTGCATCTTCTGCAAAATTGCCAACCACGAGATCCCCTCGACCGTTGTCTATGAGGACGACCAGGTCATCGCCTTCGACGACCTCAATCCCCAGGCGCCGGTCCATACGCTCGTGATCCCCAAGAAGCACTACAGTGACATCGCCGACAACGTACCTGCCGAGACCATGGGCGCCATGGCTCACGCCATCCAGGAGGTCGCTAAGGCCAAGGGCTTGGAGGACGGTTTCCGCGTCATCTCCAACAAGGGCGTCAACGCCGGCCAGACCGTCATGCACTTCCACATGCACGTTCTCGGCGGCAAAAACCTGGGCGAGAACCTCATCTGAGGACGCACGGCCCGTCGACTTGGCTGCCTTTGGAGTAACCTATGCAGCTTTCTCAACTCGAATACCTTCAAGCGGTAGCGAACTACGGCGGCGTGCGCAAAGCGGCTCGCGCCGTTCACGTGAGCCCACAGGCCGTTTCGTCGGCAATCAAAAAGTTGGAATCTGAGTATCAGATTGTTTTGCTCGACCGATCGGCGGGGGAGGCTGTTTTGTCTCCGGCGGGCAGAGAATTTGCGCGTCGTGCACGCGTGATCCTGGCACAAGTCGACGATCTCAAAAAGTACGCTCAATCGGGGAACGGCGGCGTTTCGCCCGACGGCCACTTCCGTCTTTACGCCCCCTGTCTTCACGGGCGGGGGCGTCTTTTTTCCGAAAACTGGTACGACTCGTTTGAAAGCTTGCACCCCCAGATTCACCTTGATGTTTGGCATCAGCCAACGGCCACATGCTTTGAATCACTTGTGCTTGGCATTTCGGATGCGGCCATCTCATTTGAGGAACCAAGGGATAGTGTCCTTTCTTCGAAATACTTGGGTGAAAAGGAGCTCAAGGTTCTTTCGTGTCCAGCGGGTCATCAATCTGTGGGTGCTATGACCGTTCGTGAGTTGCTGGGCGGCAGGCTGGCTGTTCCCATTAATTTGTCACCCTGTCTCAATGCAATCAACCAATGTCCCGAGGCTCAGCTGGTTAATTTCCGCTTCCGCGACGTCGAATACGAAAACAGGGCGCAGACTGAGTTTCTTCAAGCCGGGGGATTGATATTGAGTTTTTCTGGCTCTTCTCTCGCAACAGATGGACTGGAAGTGAGCGAGTGCTCCATTGAAGGCTCGCATGACGTGGCCTTGCCCATCTATTTTTGCTATCGACAAAATGCCTGGACCGATCGACACCAGACGGTATTTCTTCACCTATTGCGTCATCTCGCTTCGTGAGGCCATTTGGCCTCGTGGCGTCAAGTGAATGTTGACGCCTTGTAACACATGACTGACGGCTTTGCCCTCATACTTTTCCAAGATTTCGGTTTGGGCTATTGGCTCTTGGAGGGCGGAGCATGAAAAACCGTACGGTTTTGCTTTATATGACGTTCGTTTTTCTGTCGAACTTCAGCACCATTTTGTATTTTCTGACGGTTTACCTTGAATTCGTCGGATTCTCGATGGTAGCGATTTCTAGCATGATGATTGCATACCAAGTGAGTAAGTTCATTCTTGAGGTTCCTACTGGTTATATTGCTGACAGGTTTGGACGAAAGACAAGCGGTCTCGTTGGCGTCGTGGGAATGCTTGGATACTACGCCGCCCTACTTTTCGCCCGTTCTCCTCTGCTTTTAATCGGCGCGTTTGCTCTCAAAGGATTTGCAGTTGCATGTGTGAGCGGATCCATAGAAGCGATCTACATTGACAGCGTCTCTCAGGACCAGCTCGTAAGACTTAATGTCGTTGAGCGATTTGTTTTCTATGCCTCTTATGCCATCTCCGCTTGCGTGGGCGGTTTCATTTCGTCTGTCGGTGCATATCTCATTGGTCTTTCGGCAGATATCATCGCAATGGTGTTGACGTTGGTTGTCGTTGCCTGCATTCCTGAGATGCGAAGAGGGGACACTGCAGCGACACCTAAGCGTGGAATTAGCCCGAAGATGATCGGTGCCGCTATTGCGCGTAACGGCATTCTTCGTTCAGCGTTCATCATGGACTGCTCTCAGGCATTTGCTTTTGTCGCCCTGGAAGACTTTTTCTCACTGCTGCTTGCGGGTCGCGGAATGAATGCCGTCGCTTCGGGTGTGACCATTGCGGTCCAGCTCCTTGCCTCGGCTTCCATGGGGCTTATTGTGCCGAGTGTGATTGCTCATGTCGACAAGGGCCGTTTTGCGCGTATTTGCGGCATCGTGCGCCTTTTCCTGACTGCTCTGTTTTTGATTCCCTTTACTCCGGTCTATTTGCTGCCCGTGTTCTATGTACTGCAGACGGTTGCTTACTCGTTATTTGCTCCAATAAAATACTCAATTTTTCAAAATGCTGTCGATTCTTCGATGCGCTGTTCACTGATTTCGGTCCAAAGCCAGATGGTGGCGGTGGGTGCCATCCTTTTCTATCTGTTCAATGCTGCGTTGAGCAGCATCGCGGGTATTCGAGTCATATTGCTTGTAGCGCTCGGGATATCTTCTTTGGTGTATATCCCCGCGCTATTTCGTCTTACAAGTCAAAGGCCGTGAGTATTTGGGCACCGATAACTTATATATCAACGCAATAAACCCGAGCGCGAGGGCGTTTGGGTTTATTATTGAAGCGTATGTAACCTGGCGGCGCCACACCGCCTGTTAGTAGGGAGACACATGAACGTTCTGGTCGTCAACGCAGGATCTTCGACCCTTAAGTATCAGGTCATCGATACCAAGTCCCACAAGGTGTCCGCAAAGGGCTCCTGCGAGCGCGTCTGCTTTACCGGCGGTACCTTCACCCATGCTGCCAACGGTTCCAAGAAGGTGACCGAGAACATCGAGTTCCCCGACCATAAGGTCGCCATTGAGGTCGTTCTGAAGGACCTCGAGGCCAACGGCGTCAAGATCGAGGGCATCGGCCATCGCATCGTTCAGGGCGGTTGGTACTTTGGCGACTCCTCCCTCGTCGACGAGGACGTTCTCGCCAAGATTCGCGAGGTCGCCCCGCTCGCGCCGCTGCACAACAACCCCGAGGCCAACGTTATCGAGTACTGCCTCGAGCAGTATCCCGATCTGCCCAACGTCACGGTCTACGACACCGCTTTCCACTTCAACATGCCCGAGGTCGCCAAGACCTACGCCCTTCCCAAGGATGTTTGCGACAAGCTGCACATCCGTAAGTATGGCGCCCACGGCACCAGCTATCGCTACATCTCCAAGAAGGTCGCCGAGATGACCAACGGCGAGGCCCGCAAGGTCGTCGTGTGCCACATTGGCTCCGGCGCTTCCCTGTGCGCCATCGAGGACGGCAAGTGCATGGACACCACCATGGGCTTGACGCCGCTCGACGGTGTCATGATGGGCACCCGCTGCGGCTCCATCGACCCTGCTACCGTGTGCTACCTGCAGCGTGAAGGCGGCTACACCTTCGACGAGGTCGACGAGATGATGAACAAGAAGTCCGGCCTTTTGGCTGTGACCGGCGGCAAGACCAACGACTGCCGCAACGTTGAGGAGCTCGCCGCTGCCGGCGACCCCGAGGCCCAGCTCGCCTTCGACATGTTCGTCTACAAGATTGCCGCCAAGGCCGCCGAGATGGCCACTTCCATGTGCGGCATGGACACCCTGGTCTTTACCGCCGGCATCGGCGAGCACGCTCCGGCCGTTCGCGCTGGCGTGGCCGACCGTCTGGCCTTTATGGGCGTCAAGATGGACCATGCCCGCAACGCCCTTCGCGGCGACGGCGCTTGGTGCCTGTCCGCCAAGGATTCCAAGGTCAAGATCTTCGTCATCCCCACGGATGAGGAGTTCATGATCGCTTCCGACGTCGAGCGCATCGTCAACAGCAAGTAATTGCAAGAGGGGAGGGGCTGGACGACCAAGTGCCGTTCAGCCCCTCTTTTGCGCTCGTTTGGCGATATGTCTGATAGCTATTTATCAAGATGTGATAACTTCTTATTAAAATGCGGTCGCCTTAAGAGGTCTGCGTCGACCGTATTGCACTGCAAAGGAGTCTCATGAACGTACTTGTTGTCAACGCCGGCAGCTCAAGTCTTAAATATCAGCTTCTGGATACCGATACCCGCGAGGTTTTCGCCAAGGGCAACTGCGAGCGTATCGGCTCGGACATGGGTATCTTTGGTCATTCCGAGAACGGTGGCGCCAAGCAGACCGAGGAGGTTCCCTTCCCCGATCATCGCTCTGCTATCGCTCGCGTGCTCGAGGAGCTCGAGAAGACCGACTTTACGATCGATGGCATCGGCCACCGTATCGTTCAGGGCGGCTGGCACTTCGATGATTCCGCAGTCGTCGACGATGAGGTCATGGCTAAGATCCTTGAGGTGGCCCCGCTCGCCCCGCTGCACAACTACGGCGAGGCCGCGGCAATCGAATATTGCCGCGAGAAGTATCCGGAGCTGCCCAACGTGGCCGTCTTCGACACCTCGTTCCACATGACCATGCCCGAGGTCGCCTACACCTACGCCCTGCCCAAGGACGTGTGCGACAAGTACCACGTGCGCAAGTACGGCGCGCACGGTACGAGCCACCGTTACGAGTGGATGATGGCCAAGGAAATCCTGGGCTCGCGCTGCCATCGCCTGCTTTCGTGCCATCTGGGCAACGGAGCCTCGCTTGCCGCCATCGAGGACGGCGTTTGCCGCGATACCACGATGGGCCTCACGCCGCTTGACGGCCTGATGATGGGCACCCGTTGTGGTTCCATTGACCCGGCCACCGTGTGCTATCTTCAGCGCGAGGGCGGCTACAGCTACCAGGAAGTCGACGACATGATGAACAAGCAGTCCGGTCTGCTTGCCATCTCGGGCATCTCAAACGATGCCCGTGACATCCGTACGCGCGCCTCTGAGGGTGACGAGCACTGCCTGCTCGCCTTCGATATGTTTGCCTATAAGGCCATGCAGCAGGCCGGCTCCATGATCGCCTCCATGGCGGGCGTGGATACCATCACCTTTACCGCTGGCATCGGCGAGAATGACTGGTCGATCCGCAAGGCCTTCTGCGACTGCTTTGAGTGGCTGGGCGTGCGCATCGACAACAATAAGAACCGCGAGGCCGTGGGCAACGGCCCGCAGGTCATCAGCGCCGCCGGCTCTTCCGTCACGGTCATGGTCATCCCCACCGATGAGGAATACATGATCGCCCACGACGTCGAGCGTCTGACCAAGAACAACTAACGCATTCGTCTGTAATTGAAAAAAGGCCTCCAGAGCAACAGCTCCGGAGGCCTTTTTGCTAGCAAGCGGAAATCCGAGTCCCAAAGTGATCGCCACCAGCAACGCCTGCGCTCCCAGCAACGACACCCATCCGTTCAGATTTTCAGCCCCAATTCGTAGCCAAGCCGCCGTCCACTCCAGATTCCCTGAGCACCACGTAGCGGCAGGGACCCTACAGGGTAAAGCTCTGAAAACAATCCGCAAGGCGCGAGAAGCCCCGCCGCACGTAGTGCGCAGCGGGGCTTCTCGCATGCCTGAGGACGTTTTCAGAGCTTTACCCTGTAGGGTCCCGAGCGGATCAGTACGCTACTCAGCCATCTGAGCCTGGACGGCGGTGATGGCCACGACACCCACGATGTCGTCGGCAGAGCAGCCGCGCGACAGGTCGTTGACCGGCTTGGCGATGCCCTGCAGGATGGGGCCGTAGGCGTCAGCGCCAGCGAAGCGCTGGACCAGCTTGTAGCCGATGTTGCCTGCCTCGAGGTCGGGGAATACCAGCACGTTGGCCTTACCGGCGACGGAGGAGCCGGGAGCCTTGAGCTGGGCGACGGTGGGGACGATAGCGGCATCGAGCTGCAGGTCGCCGTCGATGGCGAGCTCGGGAGCCTTCTCCTTGCAGAACTTCACAGCCTCCTGGACCTTCTTGGCGACCTCGCCACCGGCGGAGCCCATGGTGGAGTAGGAGAGCATGGCCACGTGCGGTTCAACATTGCCCATGAAGGTGGACCAGGAGTGGGCCGAGGCGATGGCGATCTCGGAGAGCTCGTCGGAGGACGGGTTGATGTTGAGGCCGCAGTCGGCAAAAATCAGCGTGCCGTCGGTACCGAACTGCGGAGTGTCGGTGCACATCACGAAGAAGGCCGAGACCAGCTTGGTGCCCGGGGCGGTCTTGAGGATCTGCAGTGCGGGGCGCAGGGTGTCGGCGGTGGAGTGGCAGGCGCCGGAGACCAGGCCGTCGGCGTCGCCCATCTTGACCATCATGGTGCCAAAGTAGGTGGCGTCCATCACCTGGGCGCGAGCCTGCTCGATGGTGACACCCTTCTTGGCGCGGAGCTCGGCAAACTTCTGCGCGTACTCCTCGTGCTTCTCGGCGTTGCGCGGATCGATGACGGTGGCGCCGGGAACATCGATCTCGTCGGGGTTGCCCAGGATGACGAGCTTTGCCAGGCCCTCCTCGATGATTTTGTTTGCCGCGACGATGGTACGCGGATCCTCGCCCTCGGGCAGGACGATGGTCTTAAGGTCGGCCTTGGCGGCAGACTTCATACGGTTTAGGAAATCGCTCATGTTACTCCTTACAAGCGTTTTGCTAAGCTCCAGGCCCTCGGCTGTACACGAATAAACCCGCTGCTAGCGGGTTTACCTTTCAATTATGTACGCCGCGGTGCTTGAGCTTTCCTTGTGTGGCAAGCTCATTATAGGACGCATTAGCGCTATAATCGCTCTGATAAATATGTCTCGAAGAATGTTCGAGAAATGCCCAGCTAACGAGCACGTGGCTTTTGACAAGGAGTATCGATGCAGATTACCTCAGGCCTGCCTGAAGGCATTAACGCCGGCGCGTACGACATGATTGTCGTCGGTGCTGGATATGCCGGTGCCGTTTGCGCCCGCCGTCTTGCCGAGACCATCGGCTATCGTGTTGCCGTTTTGGAGCGCCGTAGCCACATTGCGGGCAATGCCTTCGACTGCACTGACGAGGCGGGAATCCTTGTCCACGAGTATGGCCCGCACATCTACCATACCTTTAACGAGCGCGTGCATAACTTCCTGTCGCGCTTTACCAAGTGGACGGACTACCAGCACAAGGTGCTCGCCAACATCAACGGTACCCTTATGCCCGTGCCCTTTAACCATGCGAGCCTTAAGCTTGCCTTTGGCGATGAGCGCGGCGAGGAGCTGTACCAAAAGCTCGTGGAGACCTTTGGCAAGGACGTCAAGGTGCCCATCATGGAGCTGCGCAAGAAGAACGACCCGGATCTTGCCGAGGTCGCCGATTACGTCTACGAGAACGTCTTTTTGCATTACACCATGAAGCAGTGGGGCCAGACGCCCGATCAGATCGACCCCTCGATCACCGGCCGCGTTCCCGTCTTTGTGGGCGATGACGATCGCTACTTCCCGCAGGCTCCTTTCCAGGGCATGCCGCAGGACGGCTATACCGCGCTGTTCGAGCATATGCTCGATCACGATCTGATTGATGTGTTCTGCGACGTGGACGCCCGCGACCTCTTCGAGATCGACGAGACCACCGTCAAGATCGACGGCAAGGTCTATGGTGGCGAGATCGTCTACACCGGTCCGCTCGACGAGCTGTTCAACCTCGACCTGGGCGCGCTGCCGTACCGCACGCTCGATATGAAGTTCGAGACGCTCGATATGGACCAGTTCCAGCCCGTGGGCACCGTCAACTACACTACGAGCGAGGACTACACGCGTATCACCGAGTTCAAGAACATGACCGGCCAGGTCCTGCCCGGCAAGACCACCATCATGAAGGAGTACTCCAAGGCCTATACGCCCGGCTCGGGCGAGACGCCGTACTACGCTATCCTGGAGCCCGAGAACCGTGAGCTCTACGAGCGCTATCTCGAGCGCGTCCAGAACCTGACGAACTTCCACCCGGTGGGTCGTCTGGCTGAGTATCGTTACTACGATATGGACGCCGTGACCAATTCTGCCCTCGATCTTTCGGATGAGATTATCGCCTGCCATGCATAAAGTCATAACATTCGGTATTCCCTCGTATAACGCCGCCAAGGACATGGACCATTGCATCACCTCCATCTTGGAGGGGAGCAATTACGCTACCGATATCGAGATTATCGTAGTGGACGACGGATCCAAGGACGAGACGGCCGCCAAGGCCGACGAGTGGGAGGCACGTTATCCTGGAATCATTCGCGCGGTGCACCAGGAGAACGGCGGCCACGGTATTGCCGTCCTTTCGGGTCTGCGCGAGGCGCAGGGCACCTACTACAAGGTTGTCGACTCGGACGACTGGCTCGACGGAGCGGCGCTTTCGACCATGCTGTCGATTCTGCGTGGCTTTGAGGAGCGCGACCAGCGCGTTGACCTGTTTATCTCGAACTACGTGTACGAGAAGGTTTACGAGGGCACGCATACCGCTATTGGCTACAAGTTTGCCCTGCCGCGCAAAAAGATTTTCTCTTGGGACCAGATCGGGCACTTCCGTCCCGATCAGAACCTGCTCATGCACAGCCTGTGCTATCGCACCGATGTACTGCGCGAGTCGAATCTGCCTATGCCGGCACACACGTTCTACGTGGATAATATCTACGCATATGTGCCGCTGCCGCGCTGCAAGACCATGTACTACGCCGACATCGACCTCTATCGCTACTTTATCGGTCGCGAGGGTCAGAGCGTCAATGAGGCCACGATGGTCAAGCGCCTGGGTCAGCAGTTCCGCGTAACGCGCATCATGATGGAATCGTTCCACCTGTACCAGGACGTTGAGTCCTCGCGTCTGCGTTCGTACATGATGGGCTACTTCACCATGATGATGGCGATTTGCTCGGTGCTCACCAAGCTTTCCGAGGAAGATTGTGCCGATGAGCGCCTGAAGACGCTGTGGAAGGACCTGAAGGAGTACGACGAGCGCATGTATCGTCGCGCTCGCTACGGCGTGGTCGGATTCTTTACCAACCTGCGCGGACGGGCCGGAGACAAAACCACACTCGGCCTATACCATCTTGCCTCAAAGATCTTCAAATTTAACTAACTGCTGAGTAATCGCTGCTGATAGGTTGACTGGGCCCCTTGGCCTTTAGTTTGCTACTGCGAACAGTCCTGCTCGCACGGAAAGCACATTAAGTGCTTTCCGGCTCGTGCGGAACTTGTATCAAACTAAAGGCCAAGGGGCCTTTGCTATAAGAATCGATTGTCAGGCTGCCTGAATTTGAAGATCTTGGACGCGCGGTACACAGGGGCCTGGGCTGAAAGGGATCTTGTTGAGTAGGTTGCCCGGTGGGGCTTGGTTATGTTTGTCGCGAGTTCCGCACGAGCCGAAGAGCACTTAATGTGCTCTTCGTGCGAGCCAGGACTGTAGAGCAGCAAACATAACCAAGCCCCACCGGGCAACCGGTCAGGTTAGGTTACTTTGCGGCGCCGGGGATGCCGTGGGAGGTTTTGGCGGTTTTGGCTCCGTTTACGATGGCGGTTTGCAAAGCCCTTACGGCGAGCATGCCCAGCAGGTCTAGGGGGACGGCGGCGCTTGCCTGGGCACTCAGTTTGCCGCTGGCGAGGGTGTAGATGGTGTCGCCGTCGTTGGTGGTGTGCGTGGGGCGGATTGCGTGCGCATAGGCGTCTGCTGCCATCTGGGAGACCTTGGTGGCCTGAGCCTTGGTGAGCTCAACGTTGGTGACGATGCAGCTGATGGTGGTGTTGGTGCGGTCGAGCGGCATCTGCATAGAACCGGCTGCGGCAAAGGCTGCGAGCTCCATGTCGACGATCTGGTCGCTATCTGCTGCAGCGCGCATACCAGCGACCCATTCACCGGTGAAGGGGTCGACGATATTGCCGCAGGCGTTGACCGAGACCACGGCACCCACCTTAACAGGGCCGAGTGCCACGGCGGCAGCGCCTAGGCCGGCCTTCATGCAGGTGGCGGGGCCCATGAGCTTGCCCACGGTGGCACCGGTGCCGGCACCTACATTGCCCTGCTCGAGCATGGTGGGGGTGTTGTCGAGCGCCTCGCGCACGGCGGAGATGCCAGCCTCAATGTCGGGGCGTACGGTGGGGTCGCCAAACGCGAGGTCGAAGATGCAGCTAGAGCACACGATGGGCACCTGAGTGGGGCCGACGGGAAGGCCGATACCGCGGCTCTCGAGCTCGCGGGCGACGCCGCTTGCGGCCTCCAGACCAAAGGCCGATCCACCCGAAAGGCAGACGGCGTGGACCTTGTCCACGGTGTTCTCGGGACGCAGCAGGTCGGTCTCGCGCGATGCCGGTGCACCGCCGCGAACGTCAACACCGCCGGTGGCGCCCTCGGGTGCCACGATTACGGTGCAACCGGTGCCGGCCTCCTCGTCCGTATAGTTGCCAAAGCAAAAGCCATCGACATCGCAAACGTCAATGGCCTCAAGCAGTGTATCCATGTTTTACTCCTATCGGTTTTCCGCTGGGCCTTATGCCCGGTCGGGATCCGTACGGTACGCCGAAATTGTAGGCGCTGGGGGATACCCAGCGCCAGATGCAATTACGATAGTTTTTGAATCGCGCGCGCGACGCGAGCGATGGGCAGGCCCACTACGTTGTAGAAGTCGCCCGAAATATCATGCACGAGCATGCGCCCACCGACGCCCTGGATGCCGTAGGCGCCGGCTTTGTCCATGGGCTCGCCTGAGGCGACGTAGCGCGCAATCTGCTCGTCGGTGAGCTCATAGAACGTCACGTCGGTTACATCGACAAACGACAGGCTCTCGGCGGCGTGCGGGGCTGTGACGTCTCCGGCTCTAACGATGCAGACGCCGGTTGCGACCTGGTGCGTGCGCCCCGAGAGCTCGTGGAGCATGGTGCGGGCTTCGTCCTCGTTTGCCGGCTTACCTAAAATCTTGCCATCGAAGGTGACGATGGTGTCGGCCGCGATGGTCAGCTCACTAGGATCGGCGTGCTCAGCGGCAACGGCGGCAGCCTTAGCGCGAGCTAAGCGCTCGACAAGCGTAAGTGGGGCCTCGTCATCAAAAGGAGTCTCATCGATGTCGGCGGGAATGACGCGGATGTCGTAGCCCGCTTCGCGCATCAACTCGATGCGGCGCGGTGATTGCGAAGCCAAAATCATAGCTGAATGCCCTCGGCAACCTTCTCGACAGCCTTGTCGCCGGCGAGCGTACGCAGCAGCTCAAGCGCAAAGGGGAGCGACTGGGCCATGCCGTTGGCGGTGATGATGTTGCCGTCGTGCGTGACCTTGTCGCCGGTATAGGCACCCTCGGGGAAACTCTTCTCAAAGCCGGGGAAGCACGTGGCGTGGCGTCCCTCGAGCAGGTCAAGCTCGCCCAGGATAAACGGGGCGGCGCAGATGGCAGCGACGTGCTTGGTCGCGGCGAAATCGCAGACTAAGTCGCAGACGCGCTGGTCGGCGCGCAGGTTGGTGGCACCGGGCAGGCCGCCGGGCAGCACGACGCAGTCGTACTCGTCAAAGTTAATCTCGTCAAAGAGTGCGTCGCAAGTTACGGGAATCTGCAGCGAGCTTACGACCTCGCGCGTGGGCATGATCGAGACGAGCGTGGCGCGCACACCGCCACGACGCATGACATCGACCATGGTCAGGCATTCAATCGTTTCAAAGCCATCGGCGGCAAGAACGGCAACGCTGGGCATAAGGGTTCCTTTCATAGGGCGGCATACAATTAGCCGTCTTATACCCCGATGACCCCCGCTTGCCACGCACCATTCCCCAATGATTTTGATCCCCGCCCCAGAAAATCATGCAGGGTGGATGTGTGTTGCGCACTAGGAGGGGCTTGCGGCGCGGCGATAAAATCTCGGCATCCGTCATCTTTCGCTACATGAGGAGCTGATTTGCGATGATAGGCCTTAGGGTATTCGATCTTCTTGTTTTGCTAGTTGTGTTTGGTGGTGTCGCGGCTGTCGCCTTTGCTGTTATCTTGAACAAGGAATCGTCGAACAAGCCTCAGCCTCCGCAGTCCAATCCGTACCAGCAAATGCCTCCCGCGCAGCAGGTCCCGCCGACGCAGCAGACGCCGACCGCGATTGATGATGCTCAGCCAGTTGAGTCCGCTCATTTTTGCCCACAGTGTGGCTCAATGTTGGAGGCAAACGCATCCTTCTGCCAAAACTGCGGCGCTCCGGTCAGCCATCAGTAATGAAATAGGGCGGGGTTCAGCAATCATTCACCACTCGATGATTGCTGAACCCCGCCCCCTAAAACAGATTAGTTTAGTTGCGCTTGAGGTGGACGACTGTTTCGCAGTGGAAGGTTTGCGGGAATAGGTCGACCGGCGTGATCTTGACGGGGGAGAAGGTGCCTTCTTCGACAAAGCGTTTGAGATCGCGCGCCAGGGTGGCCGGATCGCAGCTCACATAGGCGACATCGCGTGCGCTTGTGCTGGCGATGAGGTCGATAGCCTCGGGCGCCAGACCTGCACGCGGCGGGTCGACTACCAGGACATCGGCATCCTGGTCGGGGAACTCGCGCACGGCATCGCCGCCGATGACGTCGACGTTATCGAGCTTGTTGATCTCCAGGTTGCGACGCAGGTCGCGCACGGCCGGGCCGTAGGCCTCGACGGCGGCGACGTAATCGCAGCGGCGGGCGAGCGGCAGGGTAAAGGTGCCGGCACCGCAGTACAGGTCCACGGCCAGCTCGTCTTCCTGCGGGTCGAGGGCGTCCATAACGAGCTCGATCAAAATCTCGGCACCCTTGGTGTTGACTTGGAAGAACGACGGAGCGGACAGGCGCATCTGGCCTTCGGCGATGTTCTCGGTCCACGAGCCCTCGCCGGCGAGCATCTCTACCTTAGAGACGCGGCGGGCCTTCTTCTCGCCCTTGCTCATCACGCGCACCACGCTTGTGGGGTGCGCGGCGTCTGCCAGCACGCGCGAGACTTGCGAGCGCGGGAAGGAACCCGTGGGCGTCCAGAGTGCGACTTCGAGCGCCTTAGTGCGGCGCGAGGCGCGAATGCCCACGCGCTCGAGGCCCAAATCATGGCTGCCGCTTAGATAGTTGAGTGCGCCGACGACCGATTTGAGCGCCTTGGGAAAACGCTTATCGAACAGCGGGCACGCATCGACGGTCACGATCTTGCTGGGGTCGACACCGTGCATGCCAAGGCGCACGCGACCGTTGACGACGGTCGGTTCGAGCTCGATTTTATTGCGGTAGCCCCAGTCGTCCTTGGTGTGGCGGATGGGCTGCACCAGCTCATCGACCTGCTCAGGAGCGAACTTGCCAATGCGTTCGAGCGTGGAGCGCAGGTTTTGCTCCTTGGCGGCGAGCTGTGCCGTGCGTGAGAGATTGCCCCACGAGCAGCCGCCGCAGATGCCCACGAAGGGGCAGGGAGGCTGAATGCGATCGGGGCTTGGCTCCAGAATCTCGGTGGTGCGGGCACGCATGAATGACTTGCCGTCCTGCACGACCTCGGCCTCGACGGTGTCGCCTGCCACAGCGCCCTGCACAAAGACGGCCTTGCCGTTGTCGGCGTGCGCCAGCCCATCGGCGCCGTAGGTCATCGATTCTATAGTGAGCTTCATATCCCTGCCTGTCATTCGCGTTGTTGTCCGCACCATGGTAGCAGGGAAAAGCGCCCCGCATCCGAGGCTTTCCTCAAATGCGGGGCGCTTCTACAAACGTCTATTTCGTCTTGCCGGTAATGAGCGTCTTAAGACCCAGGCCGATCAGACCCAGTCCCATGCGCACGCGACCGGGGCGATGGCGCTCGATGGCCTTGGTCTTGCCAGCGGGCTTCTCGCGGCGGGCACTCGTCTCGGGTGCGGGTTTGGTGACCTGCGGCTCGGGCTGAGGTGCAGGTGCAGGCTCGGGCTCAATGACGGTCGCCTGGACCTTCTGAACCTCGGGCGCTTTCTCCACGGCGGGCTCTGCGGCAGCCACGGGTTCATTCACCGGGGGAGCGGCAACCGTTTCCGGTTTGGCAACTGCCCCATGTTCAACCTCGGCCTGAATAGCTTCTTCGGCCACGCGTTCCTTCTCCTGTGCGCGCTGCTGCCCGGCGGCCTCGGCGTTGCGATAGGCACGCTCCAGCAGGGCTTCCTGCGAGTTGAAGGGCTTCTCGCCCTCTTTGCGCTCCACGGGAACCCAGGTGCCGTCGCTCGTGAGGCTGCGTGCCTTCACGTTGTCGCGCAGCTGCATGCCCATGTACTCGTGCACCAGGGCGCGGCAGGTGGGGTCGAGCACGGGGAAGGCGATCTCCACGCGGTGCTCGGTGTTGCGCGTCATCATGTCGGCCGAGCTCAGATAGATCATGTCCGAGTCCACGCCAAAGGCGTAAACGCGCGCATGCTCCAAAAAGCGTCCGACGATAGAACGGACATGCACGTTCTCGGTCTTGCCCGGAACGCCCGGCTTGAGGCACGAGATGCCGCGGATGATCATGTCCACGCGAACTCCTGCGCACGACGCCTCGGCGATCTTGTCGATGACCTCGCGGTCGGTGAGCGAGTTGAGCTTAAAGAACACGCGGGCGGGCTCGCCAACGAGGGCGCGCTGGATCTCGCGATCCAGGCCGCGCATGATGAGCGGCTTCAGGCCGACCGGCGCCACGCCCAGGAAGCGGTAATCGCCGCGCAGGTTGCCTAGCGACAGGTTGCGGAAGAACAAGTTGGCGTCCTCGCCGATGCCGGGATGCGCGGTCATGAGCATAAAGTCGCTGTAGAGCTTGGCCGTCTTCTCGTTAAAGTTGCCGGTGCCCAACAGCGTCAGGCGTGTAAGCGCCATGCCCTCGCGATAGGTGAGCTGGCAGATCTTGGAGTGGCACTTAAAGCCTTCGGAGCCGTAGATGACGGTGCAGCCTGCCTCTTCCAGACGCTCGGCCCACTCGATGTTGTTCTGCTCGTCAAAGCGGGCGCGGAGCTCCATGAGCACCGTGACCTCTTTGCCGTTTTCGGCGGCATCGATCAGCGACTCGCACAGACGGCTCTGCTTAGCCACGCGGTAGAGCGTGATGCGCAGCGAGATGCACTCGGGGTCGTAGGCGGCCTCGTGTACCAGATCCAGGAAGGGGTTCATGGCCTCATAGGGATAAAAGAGCAGTTTGTCGTGCTGAAGCACCTGCTCGCGGATGGAGCGGGACATATCGATGGTGGGGTTGGGCTGCGGCTTAAATGGCGTAAAGAGCAGCTCGTTGCGCAGGTGCTCGGGAATCTTGCCCTCAATGCCAAAGACATAGCCCAGGTTGAGCGGGATATCGCAGGTAAAGACCGAGCGACGCGAGAGCTCGAGCGCCTTGCGGATAGTCTTGAGCGTCTGCTTCTCGAGTGAGCCCGAGACGGCGAGCACTACCGGCTGCAGGCGCAGGCGCTTCTTGAGGATGCGCTTCATGTGCTGGCGGTAATCCTCTTCCTCCTCGACGCCCTCGCCGTCCGGGTCGATGTCGGCGTTGCGGGTGACGCGGATGAGCGCGCGGTCGAGCGGCTTATAGGAGCCAAAGCAGCTGTCCAGGCAGGCGAGGATGACGTCCTCGAGCAAGATGTAGGAGTAGGTGCCGGTGGGCGAGGGGATCTCGACCACGCGGTTCATCGAGGCGGGAATCTCGATCAGGCCCAGCAGACTTTCCTCGTCGGTGACGCCGTCCAGGCCGCACGCCAGGTAGAGCGCGCCGTTGCGCAGGTTGGGGAAGGGGTGGCGCGGGTCGATCACCAGCGGTGAGATGACCGGCGACACGTAGGCCTGGAAGTAGCGGGTTACAAAGGTGCGCTCCTCGGGCGAAAGCGAATCGATGCGGGCGCGGTGAACGCCCAAGGTATCGAGTTTGCCCTCGATGCTCTTAAAGATGGACTCCCAACGGGTAAGGAGCCCGGGCATTTCGGCCATGACAGCATCGACCTGTTCGGAGGCGGTCATATTGCTCTTGTTGTCGACAGGTTGTTTTTTGAGCTCTGCCAGATCGGACAGGCCGCCCACGCGCACCATGAGAAACTCGTCGAGGTTGGACTCGAAAATCGACACGAACTTTAGACGCTCGAACAGCGGAACGGTCTCATCGAAGGCTTCGTCAAGCACGCGGTTGTCAAAGCGCAGCCAGCTAAGCTCTCGGTTTTGCGTGTATGAGAAGTCGCGCGGCGGTTTGCGCAGCTTTGCGGCGGCTTGCTTCTTTTCGATTTTGCTCGGCATATGCATCTGTCCGTTCAGTCCCCACAGAGGACGGTAGCCTAACACTTTTCACTATTGTCTCAATTTAGTCGACCGCTGGCACGGACGTATCGCGCGAACGGTATCTTTACCTACTTCTTACGCTGCCAAGGCATGCAACTAACTGCCCAACTCGTTTAGAAACAATCTATATCCATACTCAATTGGTGAGGATGTATGAATAAGAATGATTGCGAGCTGAATATAATCGAATCCAAATTGAATCATGGACAAACGACATATATATGCAGAAAACCGTTTTAGCTATGCAATTCCTAAACATGAAAATATTTGTGCAATCTAGCTTAATTCCTTAGAAAAAAGAACATTTACCTTTGAAAACCTGCTTTAGAGAACCGAAGTGCATCATGGGGGAATCATATGCGATATACCGTTCATCGCACTTTGCTGACCGTTCGGGGGCGAGGTGGAATTGCAGGTGGTTTTTGGATATAACTAGAGCTGTTAGCAAGCAGCGTCCCATACGGAGGGGCGCTGATACATTCGGCCAGTAAGGCCCGAAAGAAAGGTAGGAGGCCATGACGAAAGGTCTGCACGTGCCTTCCGAGATCGGCAAGCTCAGGAAGGTCTGCCT
>NZ_WQPL01000016.1 GCF_018785245.1 Collinsella aerofaciens
CTCGAGCGGCGAGTCCGAGCGGCGCGGCGGGATAACCAAGGCCGGCAACGCGCTCGCGCGCACGGCGCTCATAGAGTCCGCATGGCACTACTCCACGTGCTCCCCGAGGCCCAAGGCCCCAGCCCCCGGCACCGACGTGCCCCCGGCGATACGCTCTAGGGCGGACGACTGCACCGCCAGGCTCCACCGCCGCCGCGAGGCGCTGGCCGCGGCGGGCAAGAGCGCGTGCAAGGCCAACGCCGCCGTGGCGCGCGAGCTCGCCTGCTGGGTCTGGGAGATCGGGTGCAGGTCCGAGGGGACCGTCCTCTAGCAGCCGGCGACAACCGACTCCCGCCGGGAGGGCCCGCGCCTCGACGCATCGCCGGCGCGAGTTCACGACCTTTTTGATGGGCAGCCCCGGGGCCGCGCCCGACAAAAGACTGGATTCGTACGATAGCGCCGGACGGAGAATCGAAATGCGGTGGGGTGCGCGGACATACCGGGCTGACCGCCGGAAGCGCACCCGCAAGAGCCCG
>NZ_WQPL01000017.1 GCF_018785245.1 Collinsella aerofaciens
ACATTGTCGCAGCCCCGACCCGCGGTCACGAGCGGGGGCTCCTGTCGTTTCCGTGCCCTCGGATTGGGTCATAGTGTCTGACTTTGCCAAGGCATCGGCGCCGCCGTTGTTGGTACTTGGGGACGTTCCTTATGTGCCGGCACCTGGGGACACTCCTTGTAGTCTTTGGGGAGTGGTTACTTGCTCGCGAACAGCCAGACTAGGATGATCACCAGGATTGCAGCGACGATGCAGACGATGGCGCCGGTGAATTTGATGCGTGAGTCGCGGGTACGCTCGCGCACCGCGTCCTCGGTGGCCTCGAGCTGGGCGACTTCTCGCTCGGTCTCGGCGTGTTCGGCTTTGTCTCGGGCCAAGGACCCTGCAAGCGACTCAGTGATCTCTGGGTGGTCGTGTACCTCGGTCGCCTGTTCGATAATCGACTGCGCATGCGCGGCATCTGCTTGGGCGTTGGCGATGCTCTGCTCTTGGTCGCGGCGTGCCTTGTCCTCGGCAGCGATCTTCTCGCGCAGTTCGCGCTGGCGCGTCGCGGCGGCAGTCTTCGCCGTCTGCAGCTCGTCGCGCGCGGCATCAGCCTCAGTCGTCACGGCTTGGTGCGCGCGTTTGGCTTCGGCAATGGGGGCTTGAGCCTGCTCGACGGCCTGCTCGGCTGCGGCAAGCGAGTGCTCAAGGTCGGCGGTGATGCGCGGGACATCTTCTTCGGCTTTACGCAGGGCATCTGCCGTGTCGGAGATCTGCATCGAGAGCTCGCTGGTGCGCACCGTATAGTTGGCGGGATTTGCCGAGGGATTGCGTTGCAGCTCGGCATACTCATGACGCAGCGTCTCGAGCTGGGCGCGCGTGGCGTCGACGGTTTGTTGTGCGGCGGCAATGCCGGCGTCTCGCTCGGCCTTCACCTTGTCGCGGATGCGCTTGGAATCCTCAAGACGTCGAACGAGGCGGTTGCCGGTCTCGCGAGAGCTCGCCTCGCGGGCCTCCACGGCGTCGAGCGCGGCCTTCAGGCGGAGCTCAGTCGCGTCATCCTCTGTCTTCATTTGTTCGAACTGACCCTTGAGCTCTGTCGCTTTGGCGGCGTGGGCATCACGGTCAATCTCGGCGGCCGCTGCAGTCTTTTGGGCCGTGGCAATCGCCTGGCGCTGGTCGGCGACGATCTGGTCGTAGCGGCCTGCGATATCCTGGCGCGTCTCGAGTTCCTCGGCCTGATCGGCAATGCGCTGCTCAAGTTCGGCCAGGTGGGCGCGGGCATCGGCAAGTGCCTTTTTCGCGGCGTTCATCTCGCGCATGGCCGAGGCGCCCTGGGCAATAAAGGTGCCCACAGCGTTCGCGGTGTTCGAGACAGCGGTCCCCAGATCGCGGTTCGCGGCAGGGGAGTGCGAGGCGGTCGGGCGAGCGGTGTCAGCAGCATCCGCATCGGCAGCCTGCGGCACGGAGATGTTGCCGGTGCCGCCCTCGACCACAGAAAAGCCTGCTGCGTGCGGGTCGACCGCATCGGCGCCAATCGTGGGGTGCTCGAGCTGCAGAAACGAGGGCATGGTGCTGCCCTGGTCGGCAACCGGAGTCTCGCCGGGTACAAAGGTCGAGGCCGCCTCGGCAGCCTCCTCTTCCTCGGCGTCAACGTCAGCGTCGGCCACGGCGTCTTTCATCGCTTTGACGGCATCCATCATGGAGTCCATGACGGCGTCGAGCTCTTCTTCCGAAGAGACCTCGATGGGGCCCGCTGCTTGCGGGACGTCGTCCTGTACAGGGGCGTCGTCCTGAGCGGGCGCATCGTCGTTTTGCTCATCGGCGTTTTCTGCGGCAGGGGTTTCCGCCGTAGCGCTTTCGTCCAAGATGGGGTCGTCGATGTCGATACCATCGCAGGTTACAACGTCAGTATCTGCGATGACGTCTGCGGAATCATCAATATGCTGTTGAGTCTGGGGGTCCAGCTCGTCTGTCATAGGCATGTGCTCCTCATCGTTGTTTGTCACCCTATGATAAAGTTTCGCGCCGACATCCCACGCGCCGCAGCAAAGTTTCAAAACGTGTTCGATGGCTCGATTTGATAACAATAACTCGGCCGTTTTATCCAGTTTGTACTTGACAATCCCTTCGCCGAACGACGTGGTGCCGTTCGCCTACCGCGGTCTTTTATTTTCGCTTGAACACGCTAAAGTTGCATCTCAGCTTTTGGCGCGTGAAGTTGGATACGCGCAGTCGGCGGGCGTGCCCGTCGCGATTTGAAAGGACTTTGTATGGGACTTTTCACTGGTAAGACCGTGATCGTCACCGGCGGCGGCAAGGCCACGCTTAAGGACGGCTCCGCTGGTTCCATCGGCTACGGCATCGATATCGCATTTGCCAAGGAGGGCGCGAACCTCGTCATCACCGGCCGCAACGTCGCCAAGCTCGAGGCTGCCAAGGAATCCCTCGAGGCCGAGCACGGCGTCAAGGTTCTGCCTGTTCAGGCCGATGTCTCGGCTGGCCAGGACAACGAGGCCGTCGTCCAGAACGTCATCGACAAGGCCATTGAGGAGTTCGGCCGCATCGACGCCGTCGTCAACAATGCTCAGGCCAGCGCCTCGGGCGTGACCATCGCCGATCACACCATGGACCAGTTTAACCTGGCCATTTACTCCGGTCTGTATGCTACCTATCTGTACATGCAGAAGGCCTATCCGCACCTGAAGGAGACCAAGGGCTCCGTGGTCAACTTTGCCTCGGGCGCCGGCCTGTTTGGCAACTATGGCCAGTGCAGCTATGCTGCCGCCAAGGAGGGCATCCGCGGCCTGACCCGCGTTGCCGCCAACGAGTGGGGCAAGGACGGCATCAACGTCAATATCGTTTGCCCGCTTGCTTGGACCGCTGCGCTCGAGAACTTCCAAGATGCCTATCCCGAGGCGTTCAAGGCCAACGTCCACATGCCGCCGGCGGGTCACTACGGCGACGTCGAGAAGGAAATCGGCCGCGTTGTCGTTCAGCTCTGCGGTCCCGACTTTAAGTACATGAACGGCGAGACCGTCACCCTCGAGGGTGGTATGGGCCAGCGGCCGTAGGGTTACGCGGTTTTTCCAAACCGCGTAACGGCTCGACGCTGCGCGGTCACCAGGGCGACAACTTGTCATTCAAAGAGGGCGGCATGACCAGAAGGTCTATGCCGCCCTCTTTTCATGCCAATTTGTTCGCCCTGGCGACCGCTCGCTGACGTCGCCAGAGCATCGGCGTTGCCTTGGCTGTTGGAGATGATCTCGTAGTCGTTGGGGACGTTCTTAAATGACTAGTCATAAGGGACACTCTTGCCGGCACTTGGGGACAGTCCCTAAGTGCCGGCAGATTGGGACACTCCTTTGCAAGATGGCGCTGAAGATTGTCCTCGACGACTAGTCGTTTAATGCATCAGTTTCTGTCGAGTCGGTGCGGTTTGCTGGTTGCCCGTATAATGGTTTGCGTATGAACCGCAACCAAGGAGTTCCAGTTTATGGACCAGAGCCTTTTTAAATTCGATCTGATCGCCGAGGACCCGACGACGCATGCGCGTGCCGGCGTGCTGCACACCCCGCACGGCGACATCGAGACGCCGATCTTTATGCCCGTGGGCACCAAGGCAAACGTCAAGGGCATTCCTACCGAGACCGTCAAACAGCTCGGCGCCCAGATCGTGCTTGCCAATACCTATCACCTGTCCATGCGTCCCGGCGAGGACACTATCGCCGAGCTGGGCGGCCTGCACAAGTTTATGAACTGGCACGGTCCTATCCTCACCGACTCGGGCGGTTTCCAGGTGTTCAGCCACAACGACGCGGTCAAGCTCACCGATGAGGGCGTGCGCTTTATCGTCAACGATTACGACGGCCGCCACGTGTTCTGGACGCCCGAGGACAACATGGAAATCGCCATGAAACTCGGCTCCGACATCTGCATGCAGCTGGACCAGTGCCCGGGCTATCCCGCCACGCGCGCCTACGTTGAGCGCGCCGTTGAGCTGTCGAGTATGTGGGCCGAGCGCTGCTATAAGGCGCATACCCGCGACGACCAGGCGCTCTTTGGCATTGTTCAGGGCGGCATGCACCTAGATCTGCGCCTGCGCTCGCTGCGCCATTTGGAGGAGTGCGGCGACTTCCCCGGTTACGGCATCGGCGGCTACTCGGTGGGCGAGGACCACGAGACCATGTTCGAGACCCTGGCACCGCTCGTAAGCGAGTACATGCCCAAGCACAAGCCGCGCTACCTGATGGGCGTCGGCAACCCCACCACCCTCGTGCGCGGTGTGGGCGTGGGCATCGACATGTTCGACTGCGTGCTGCCGACGCGCACCGGCCGCATGGGCACAGCGTTCTCGAGCGAGGGTCGCCTCAACTTCCGCAACGCGCGTTTTGCGCACGACGACGGCCCCATCGATCCCACCTGCACCTGCCCGGTGTGCACGGGCGGCTACAGCCGCGCGCTCATTCGCCACATGGTTACGCAGAAGGAGATGCTCGGCGGCATTCTGCTGTCGATGCACAACATCTACTACCTGCTCAACCTTATGCAGCGTGCCCGCCAGGCCATTATCGAGGGCCGTTACGGTGCATTCGTGAGCGACTGGATGAACAGTCCTGCTGCGGTGGATTACTAAGGGCGACAGGCACGCTTGCAGAGCGTGGGCAACGGCAAAGGTTGAGCGGCAGCTGCTCGTCACATTCGCTGACGCCGGCTGCGCGACCGCTGACCGATGCCTTGCAAGCGCTTGATGCAACGTGGGTACCATACCGAATAGTTGATGTTCGGGCGGGTGTTTGGCGCATGGCGTCGACCCCGCCCGCTTTTCTTTTTCTCGATAGGAGTACCCATGATTAAGAATGAGAACGTCGAGGGCGAGCCTGCCTACGACGAGACGTACCGACGCGGTCCCGTGGTCATGCGCGGTCCCATGATTCCTAAGGACAACACCTACGCCAACCTGCTGGCGCCCGAGGAGTCGACCGACTGGTTGCATGCCGATCCGTGGCGCGTGCTGCGCATTCAGGCCGAGTTTGTCGATGGCTTCGGCGCGCTTGCCGAGCTTGGTCCTGCGGTGACCATCTTCGGTAGCGCCCGCACGCCCAAGACCGATCCGCTTTACAAGGCGGCGCGCACCGTCGGGCGCAAAATCGCCCAGCGCGGCGTGGCGGTTATCACCGGCGGTGGTCCCGGCATCATGGAGGCGGCCAACAGGGGAGCGGCGAGTGTCAACGGCAAGTCAGTTGGCCTGGGCATTGAATTGCCGCACGAGCAGGGGCTCAATAAATACGTGAACCTCGGCATGGACTTCCGTTACTTCTTTGTGCGCAAGACCATGTTCGTCAAATACAGCTCGGGTGCCATCGTGTTTCCCGGAGGTTTTGGTACGCTCGACGAAATGTTTGAGGTGCTCACGCTGGTGCAGACACACAAGGTCAAGCGCATGCCGCTCGTGCTGGTGGGCAGCGAGTACTGGCAGGGCCTGTTCGACTGGCTCAACGGCCCGGTGATGGACGCCGGTATGATCAGCCCGCTCGATCCCGAGCCCGTGCACATCACCGACGACCTCAACGAAGCCGTCGACATCGCCCTGAGCGGGCTGATGTAGATCAATCGTGCCCACGCGACATGAATACGCATGGCAATCTGATGTTATTTAACATCAGATTGCCATTTATATTGGGTATACTGGTGTAAAAGACGAGGGCGAGGAGGTCGCAAATGTCTGCAGCAACAGTTAAGCCTACGACGGTTCGAATCGAAGAGGGGCTCAAGGAGCAGGCGACTGAGTTCTTGGATTCGGTCGGCCTCAGCCTCAATTCCTATCTCAATCTTGCCGTTCGGCAGCTGGTAAATCAGCGAAAGATTCCTTTTGAGATTGTAGGAAGGGCGGAGGTGCCCAACGAGGCGACGAGGCGTGCCATGGTGATCGCCGAGGCTCATGAGTTGGGGATTTTGCCGGACGATAGCCCGTCATTCAATAACGCTGATGAGCTTATGTCATTCCTCGATGAGGAATAGCGATGTTCGAGATTAAAGTCGAGGCTCAATTTAAGGTGGACTACAAACGAACGATGCGCATGCATCCGCAGCTAAAAAGTGAGTTTAAAGCGGCGGTTGCAGAGCTTGTGGCTCATGGGTCACTTCCGGCGGAGTATGGCGCCCACGAGCTCTCAAACCCGGGCGGAAACTACAACGGCCACATCGATTTCCACCTATCCGATGGCTTGGTCGATGTGGTCGTTCTTTATCTTCCCCATAAGACTAACCCAATGATTAGGCTGGTGAGAATGGGCACTCATCAGGAGCTGTTTCAGGGTCCGCTGGGCTGATCGCCGATTTCCAAGTTGTGGTGGAATAGGGATTGATTGGCGGCTAATAAGCCAAAAACAGTCCCTATTCCACCGCAAGAGGTAAAGGTGCCCCTAGTGGATGGGCTGGTAGCGGGGGCAGTAGCTGATGGCGATGGCGTCGACGCCTACGTGGGTGGCGATGGTGCAGCCGATGGGGCCGGTGCCGGCGTCTACGTAGTCCTGACCCGCGAGCGCCTCGTTGACAAGTTCCTGCTCCTCGGCGGCGCCGGTCGTGAGCACGCGCACGCTTGAGCCCGGGTGCTCGTCCAAAAACGCGAGGCAATCTGCCATGGTGTTGGCGACGATGCGCTTGGCGCCGCGGCCCTTTTTGATTGCCTTGATCTCGCCCGATTTCCACTCCGGCGAAACGGCCAGGCGAATGTTGAGCATTTGCGTGAGCTGGCCGGCGAGCTTGGGCGCGCGGCCGTTCTTAACGAGATTCTCGAGCGTGCGGGGAATCAGCAGCAGGTGGGCGTCGGGCAGCGTCGCGCGGATCTGCGCCTCGGTCTCGTCCAGGCTGCGGCCATCTTCGCGCATGGCCCGCGCGTACTCCACCAGCAGGCCCTCGGCGCCCGAGCCAGTGCGCGAATCGATGCAGCGCACGTCGAGCTCGTGGGTCTCGGCGACCAGGCATGCGTTGGAATAGCAGGCGGACCATTCGCTGCACAGCGAGATAAAGATCGCGCTGTCGTGGCCGTCAGCACGCACGCGGTCAAAGAGTGCCTTGAACTCGCCGGCACTCGGCTGCGAGGTGTGCGGCAGCTGCTCGGAGCCGGCCATGCGCGCGACGTACTCCTGGGCGGTAATCTGTACCTGGTCGAGCAGGTCCTCGCCCTCGATAATCACATGCAGCGGAATCACGTAAATGCCGAGTTCTTGAGCGCGGGCGGGGGAGATGTCCGACGTGGAGTCGGTTATGATGGCAAAAGACATTATTGCACCTTTCGTTGGGGCGCTTGCGCGCCGCCTTCTTAGAGCAAAGTGCGACAAGTATAGTTGAGTTGCTCTACATTGCTAGGTTCAATTGTTGAATAGTCAACAGTTTGAAGTGACGGTGTGGAAATCATCAACTGGGGAAGAGGGATGCCGATGGCGGCATTACAGCTATGCGAGCGGCCGATTGTGTTGTTCGATTTTGACGGCACGGTGGCCTATACGGGTCGGGCGGTGATGACCTCGACGCGCAAGGCGTTGGCCGCGCGCGGGTTTTCGGAGGCGCAGATGGGTGACCTGCGCCGCATGATCGGGCCGCCCCTGTGGAAGAGCTTTCACGACTTTTATGGCTTTTCCCGCGAGGAGTCGCTTGTGGTGGCTGATGAGTACCGTGCCTTTTTTGATGAGCTGGGACCGGAAGAGTATCCCGTGTTCGATGGAATCCCCGAGCTGCTCGATGGCCTTGTCGCACAGGGGCATCGCTTGGCCGTGGCGACGTCACGCATGGAGGCAAAGTGCATTGACATGGTGGGCGAGCTGGGGCTTTCGCAGTTTGAGGCGGTTGTCGGCATGAACCCTCCGCAGGGGCGCGAGACCAAGGCCGATTCGGTTCGCGATGCTCTGACGGCGCTCAGCGCGACGGCGGACGATGCCGTGATGATCGGCGATCGCTTTAACGACGTCGAGGGCGCGCACGCGATGGGCGTGCCGTGCATCGGCATCTATTCAGGCGCGGCGGCGCCGGGCGAGCACGAGGCGGCGGGTGCCGATGCGGTGGTGCACTCGGTGGCCGAGCTTGCTAAACTTTTCGCTATCTAATAGACGTAATGTGAGGGGCGGGCGTACCCGTCGCTCATTGGTAAGGAGGTCGTCCATGAATCAGGTGGAGCAGAGCGTCGCTGAGTATGTCGACGAGGTCTGGGAGGATGTCGTCGCTGATATCGAGCAGCTGGTGAGCTATCCTTCCGTGGCAGTTTCTGCCGATGCGGAGCCCGGTGTGCCGTTTGGCCGCCCGGTCCGTGACGCGCTCGATTGCGCGCTCGGCATCGCGCAGAAGCTCGGCTATCAGACGAGCGACGACGAGGGCTATGCGGGAATCGCCGATATCCCGGGCCGCGGCGACAAGCAGCTCGCGACTATCTGCCACGTGGACGTGGTTCCCGCCGGCCCCGGCTGGAATACCGACCCGTTTGCGATGGAGCGTCGCGAGGGCTGGCTGCTCGGCCGCGGCGTGATCGACGACAAGGGCCCGGCGGTGCTGTCGCTCTACGCCGGCGCGTACCTGCTCAAGCACGGCATTGTGCCGCGCTATACCTTCCGTGCGCTGCTGGGCTGCGATGAGGAAGTGGGCATGTCCGACGTTCACCATTATCTGGAGAACCACGCGAACCCCGAGTTTCTGTTTACGCCCGATGCCGAGTTCCCGGTCTGCAATGCCGAGAAGGGCCAGTTTGGGGCGACGTTTGTGAGTCCCAAGATCGACGGCGGACGCATCGTATCGTGGAGCGGTGCCGAGGCGAGCAACGCCATTCCGTCGCAGTCTATCTGCGAGCTTGCGATTGCCGCCGATGAGCTGCCGGCACCCGCTGAGAATGCCGACCGCCTGGAGATCACCGCACTCGATAACGGGCATGCGCAGATTTTCGCCCACGGCATTGGCGGTCATGCCTCGATGCCCGAGGGAACGATCAATGCCGTCGGCCTGATCGTGGCGTATCTGCGTGAGGCCGAGGACGCGTTTGGTGCGCGCGACGAGCGCCTGCTGACGCCTGCCGAGCACGAGTTTGTCAAGTTCCTGGCCTTTGTGCATGCGGATGCCTATGGCCGCGGCCTGGGTATCGATGCGACGAGTCCGGCGTTTGGCCCGCTCACCTGCAACCCCAGCGTCATCCACGTGGTGGATGGCTACATTGAGCAGGTCATCGACGTGCGCTTCCCCGATAGCACCAGTGCCGATACCATCTGCGAGCAGCTCGAGCCGCTCGTGGGCCGCTTTGACGTGACGTGTCGTGTGGGTCGTGCAAAGGTGCCGTTCTCGGTGTCTGCCGACGATCCGGCCGTGAAGGCGCTTATCGATACCTATAACGAGTTTACGGGCAAGCATGCCGAGCCCTTTGCCATGGGCGGCGGCACGTACGCGCGCAACTTTGCCCGCGCCGTATCGTTTGGCCCCGAGGAGACCGGCCTGGAGCTGCCCGCATGGGGCGGCCAGATGCACGGCCCCAACGAGTGCGCCAACGAAGAACAGCTTAAGCAAGCGCTCAAGATTTACATCGTGGCAATCCTGCGCTTGAACGAACTCGAACTATAGTTACGCGGTTTTACCAAACCGCGTAACCAGTCGACGCTACAAGCCCGCCAGAGCGGCAATCTGCCTTTCAACTTCGGTGGCATGATCAAAAGATCAATGCCACCTTGTTTCAAGGCACCTTGCTCGCTCTGGCGGGCTTTCGCTGTCGTCGCCAAAACATCGGCGTTGCTGGGGTAGTCATTGGGGACGTTCTAAAATGACTAGTCAAACAAGAACGTCCCCAATGACTACTTTGCTCTGGTGTAAAAGGTGCGCCATGTTCGGCGCTGGATTGTTATCCGTTTGTAAAGGCTGGGCAGAGCTTGCGGTAAGGGTCTATCAATAGCCCGTAAGAAACCGCAGTTGGCGCGGGCACTGCCCGATCGAGGCCGTATCTTTCCAAACAGCAAAGCGGGCAGGGTGCCCGCGATTCGCATGTATGAAAGGAAGATCATGCTCGATCAGGCTTATTCTCGTCGTCAGTTCCTCGGCCTTGCTGGTGGTCTTGCCAGCATCGTCGGTCTCGGTCTCGTTGGCTGCGGCGGCGCAGGCGCATCCGACGCCGCCGACAAGGGTAGCGCCGCTGCTGCCGAGTCCGTCTCCGGCGAGGTGACCTACGACGGTGCCTCCTCGTTCCAGGCTCTCGTCGAGGCCGCTGCCGAGAAGTTCATGGATGCCAACCCCGACGTCTCCGTCTCCGGCTCGGGCAACGGTTCGGGCAAAGGTCTGACCGCTGTTGCCGCCGGCACCGTCACCATCGGTAACTCCGACGTCTTCGCCGAGACCAAGCTCGAGGCCGACCAGGTCAAGAACCTCGTCGACCACGAGGTCGCCGTCGTGGGCATGGGTCCCGTCGTCTCTAAGAACGTGAAGGTCGACGACCTGTCCCTCGAGCAGCTCAAGGGCATCTTCTCCGGCCAGATCACCAACTGGAAGGAGGTCGGCGGCGACGACGCCAAGATCGTCGTTCTCAACCGCAAGGCCGGTTCCGGTACCCGCGCCACCTTCGAGGCTGCCGTCTTTGGCGACGAGGCCGTCGACTTTAAGGGCGACGCCGAGCTCGACAAGTCCGGCGATGTCCAGACTCAGATGGGCAGTACCGACAACGCCATCTCCTACCTGGACTTCTCGCACTTCGATGACTCCAAGTTCAACGCCATCAAGGTCGAGGGTGTGGAGCCCAAGAGTGCAAACGTCACCGACGACTCCTTTAAGATCTGGGCTACCGAGCACATGTACTGCTCCAAGGACGCCGACGAGGCCACCAAGGCCTTCCTGGAGTTCATGCTCTCCGACGACGTCCAGGGCAAGCTCGTCGAGGAGCAGGGCTTTATCCCCGTCTCTGCCATGAAGGTCGTCAAGGACGCCAGCGGCAAGGTCTCCGCTAAATAAATAATCGCCCCCCGGAAAGGTTTGCAATGGCAAAACAGCTGCCAAAACGCGACCTTGAGAACGTGGGCCTGGGCGTCACGGGTGCGTGCGTTGCGCTCGTGACGCTTGTCGTTGCCGCGCTCATCTTTATGGTCGCCCAAAAGGGCCTCTCGGCTTTTCTCAAGGACGGCGTCTCGGTCGTCGAGTTCTTTACCGGCACCAAGTGGGACCTGGCCAACACGGCCGAAAACGGCCTACCTTATACCGGCGCCCTGCCCCTGATCGTCACCTCGTTTGCGGTCATGGTGCTCTCCACACTTATCGCGCTGCCCATCGCCATCGGCTCTGCCATCTTTGCGGTCGAGATCCAACCCAAATTTGGCTCCAAGGTCTTTCAACCGCTTATTGAGCTTTTGACCGGCATTCCCTCGGTCGTCTTTGGCCTGATTGGCTTTCACGTGGTCGTCGGCCTTATGAAGAGCGTTTTCCACGTGAGTACGGGTCTGGGCATCTTGCCCGGCGCCATCGTGCTGGCCGTCATGATCCTGCCGACTATGACCACGCTTTCGGTCGATGGCCTGCGTGCCGTGCCCGACAGCTACCGTCAGGGCTCGCTCGCGCTGGGCTACACCCGCTGGCAGACCATCTGGCACGTGGTGCTCAAGTCTGCCATGCCGTCGCTCATGACCGCGGTCATCCTTGGCATGACCCGCGCCTTTGGCGAGACGCTCGCCGTGCGCATGGTTATCGGCGGTATCGAGGCCATGCCGACGTCGCTGCTGTCGCCGGCGTCCACCATCACCACCACGCTCACCACGTCCATGGCGGTCTATGCCGAGGGCTCGGCCCAGGACGATGTTCTGTGGGCGCTCGGTCTGCTGCTGATGGGCATGAGTCTCATCTTCATCCTGATCATCCACCTTATCGGCCGCAAGGGGGCGAAGGCTCGTGGCTAGCACGCGTATCCACATCGACGAGGCGAGGCTCGGGCGTGTCCAAAAGCAGGACCGCTTCGCCACGGGCGTGTTGACGGCGATCGTCGCCATCGTCATGCTCATCGTCGTCTCCATGGTGGCCTATATCCTGTTCGAGGGCATCTCGACGCTGTTCCAGCCGGGCTTTCTCACGGAGCCGTCGCGCGCCAACGGAACGCAGGGCGGCGTGCTCTACCAGCTATTCGACTCGTTCTACCTGCTGCTGATCACCCTGATCATCTCGGTGCCCATCAGCCTGGGTGGCGCAGTCTTTTTGGTTGAGTACGCACCCGACGGACCCGTCCGCGACATTGCCTCCACCGCCATCGAGACGCTGTCCTCGCTGCCTTCCATCGTTGTCGGCATGTTCGGTTTTCTGGTGTTCTCGGTGCAGCTGGGCTGGAAGTACTCCATCATCTCCGGCGCCGTCGCGCTCACCATGTTCAATATCCCCATTCTGGTGCGCGTGATCCAGCAGGCGCTCGAGGACGTGCCGCAGGCCCAGCGCGATGCGTGCCTGGCCATGGGCCTCACCCGCTGGGAGGCCACGCTGCACATCCTGATTCCCGAGGCCATGCCCGCTATCGTGACCGGCATCGTGCTTTCGGCCGGCCGCGTCTTTGGCGAGGCCGCGGCGCTGCTCTTTACCTCGGGCATGAGCTCGCCGGTTCGCCTCAACTTCTTGAGCCTTAACCTGTCGAGCCCTACTTGCGCCTGGAACGTGTTCCGCCCCGGTGAGTCGCTCGCCGTGCATATCTACAAGATCTATGGCGAAGGCAGCCCCGAGGCCCAGCAGATCGTTTGGGGTACCGCGGCACTGCTGATGATTTGCGTGCTGCTGTTTAACGTAATCGCCCGCATTGTGGGCAAGCAACTGGCAAGGAAGATGACGGCCGAATGAGCGAGATGAATGTAACGCCCGCAACCGAAGCGGCATCGTCCGACACCCGGGACTTCCTGTCGAGCGTGGGGGAGAGCGAGAAGCGCGTGCGCGTGAGCGGCAAGGCCGTGAGCGACGAGGTCGTGCTCTCCACCAAGGACGTCAACGTGTACTATGGCGACCACCATGCACTGCACAATACGTCGCTCGACTTCCACAAGGGCGAGATCACGGCGCTCATTGGGCCTTCGGGCTGCGGTAAGTCGACCTTCTTGCGTAGCCTCAACCTCATGAATCGCGAGATTCGCGGCTGCCGCGTGGAGGGCGAGATCAACTATCGCGGGCGCAACGTGAACACCAAGACCGAAAACACCTACGAGCTGCGCCGTTCCATTGGCATGGTGTTCCAGCAGCCCAACCCGTTCCGCAAGTCCATTCGCGACAACATCACGTTTGCGCCCAAGCGCCACGGCATCACCGACTGTGACGAGCTCGACCGCATGGTCGAGGAAAGCTTACGCGGCGCGGCGCTGTGGGACGAGGTCAAAGACAAGCTCGATAAGAGCGCCTATGCGCTTTCGGGCGGTCAGCAGCAGCGTCTGTGCATCGCGCGCACGCTGGCGCTCAACCCCGACGTGATTCTGTTCGACGAGCCCTGCTCGGCGCTCGACCCCATCTCGACGCTGGCGATCGAGGACCTCATGTCATCGATCGTGGCTGACCGCGCCATCGTCATCGTGACGCACAACATGGAGCAGGCGTCGCGCGTGTCCAACCGCACGGCGTTCTTCTACATGGGCGATATGGTCGAGTACGACGAGACCGACGAGATTTTCCAACGGCCCAAGGATAAGCGGCTGAATGATTACCTCATCGGCATGTTCTCCTAGTCCGGGACATGCTTGAGGCCCGCGGCGGCCACGGTTGCCGCGGGACTGATTGGAGAGGCGGGTCATCTCTTGTGGGAGATGGCCCGCCTTTTGCTCTGCGACCGAAACGACCACCACAAAGGGGACAGGCGCCTTCGTGGTGGTTTGGGGTGGGGCTCGCTGCTATCATGGACAACGTTGAATTTCTAAGAAGGAGCAGGGCATATGGCGATTCTTTTGGGATGCGATTCCGTCAGCCTAGAGTTTCCCACCAAGCATATTTTCGATAGCGTGACGCTCGGCGTGGGCGAGGGCGACCGCATTGGTATTGTCGGCAAAAACGGCGACGGCAAGTCGACGCTGCTGAGCGTGCTCGCCGGCACGCTGGAGCCCGACGACGGCCGCGTGACGCACCGTCGCGGCACCACGATTGGTCTGCTCGGCCAAAAGGACCAGCTTGTCGACACCGATACCGTGCATCATGCCGTTGTGGGCGACGCGCCTGAGTACGAGTGGGCGTCGAGCCCCCGCACGCGCCAGATTCTCGCCGGTCTTATTAGCGATGTGGCCTGGGAGGGCACGGTTGGCGAGCTTTCGGGCGGCCAGCGCCGTCGCGTGGACCTCGCGCGCCTGCTGATTGGTGACTACGACGTGCTCATGCTCGACGAGCCCACCAACCACCTGGACATGCGCACCATCAACTGGCTCGCGCGTCACCTTAAGGCCCGCTGGCAGCGCGGTCAGGGCGCCATGCTCGTGGTCACGCACGACCGCTGGTTCTTGGACGAGGTCTGCACCAGCATGTGGGAGGTCCACGACGGCCAGGTCGATCCCTTCGAGGGCGGCTATTCGGCCTACATCCTGCAGCGCGTAGAGCGCGACCGTATGGCCGCGGTTACCGAGGAGCGCCGTCGCAACATGGCGCGCAAGGAGCTCGCGTGGCTGAGCCGCGGTGCCCAGGCTCGTTCCACCAAGCCCAAGTTTCGCGTGGATGCCGCTCGTGAGCTGATCGCCGACGTGCCGCCCGTGCGTGACGAGCTGGAGCTCAAGCGCTTGGCCGTGAGCCGCTTGGGCAAGCAGGTTATCGATGTGGTCGACGTGGATGCCGGCTATGCCGATACCGACGGCGCGCCCAAGCAGGTGCTCACCGATGTGACCTGGCTCATTGGTGCGGGCGACCGCTATGGCCTTTTGGGCGAGAACGGCGCCGGTAAGTCGACGCTGCTCGACGTGATCCAGGGCAAGATTGAACCCACGCGCGGCCGCGTGAAGATTGGCCAGACAGTGCGCTTTGGCGTGCTGTCGCAGCAGCTCGAGGAGCTCAAGCCCTACATGGGCGACACGATCCGCGAGGTGCTCGGCAACTATAAGAAGTACTACGTCATCGACGGCAAGGAGACTTCGCCCGAGAAGCTCTGCGAGCGTCTGGGCTTTACGACGCAGCAGCTCTGGAGCCGCATCGGCGATCTTTCGGGCGGCCAGCGCCGTCGCCTGTCGCTGTTGCTGACGATTCTGGACGAGCCCAACGTGCTCATCCTGGACGAGCCGGGCAACGACCTGGATACCGACATGCTCGCGATTGTCGAGGACCTGCTGGACGGCTGGCCCGGCACGCTGATCCTGGTGACGCACGACCGCTTTTTGATGGAGCGCGTGACCGACCAGCAGTGGGCGCTGCTCGACGGCCACCTGACGCATATGCCCGGTGGCGTGGACCAGTACCTGCGCCTGTGCAACGCTACCGCCGAGGGCGAGCCCGTGGGCGCGCCGAGCGCCAAGACCGGCACGTTCGACACCGGTGCCGCGGCAGCTGCGGCCGAAAAGCCCAAGTCGAGCGGTCAGCCCAACGGCCTGTCCAACGCCGAGCGCCAGAAGCTCCGCCGCGAGGTGAGTTCGCTCGAGCGCAAGATGGAGACGCAGCGCACCCGCGTTGAGGAGGCCGAGGCAGCAATGGCCCAAGTCGATCCCACCAACTACACGGCGCTCGGCGAGCAGCAGGCAAAGATCGACGAGGCTCACGCTGCCATGGACGAGCTGGAGATGGCGTGGCTCGAGGCGAGCGAAAAGCTCGAGGGCGAGGAGTAGACGAGGATGATCAAAGCCGCGTTTTTCGATATCGACGGCACGCTGCTGAGCTTTAAGACCCACCGGATTCCGGCGTCGGCGCAGCAGGTGCTCGACAGCTTTCGCGAGCAGGGGATTGCGTGCGTAATTGCCACGGGTCGCCCGACCTACCAGATACCGGACTGGCTGTTCGACCTGGGTTGGGATGCGTACATTACGCTCTCGGGTCAGCACTGCTTTGATGCCGAGGGGGTTTACCGCAGCTGTCCGATCGATCCGGACGACGTTGCGGTGATCGTGGACCAGGTGGCGCAGGGGCGCTACGACTCGCTGTGCATGCAGGGCGAGAACTCGTTTGTGAACCGCCTGTCCGAGCGCGTGGTGACGGCTGGCAGCAACGCGGGAATCGTCTACCACGAGGAGCCGTTTGAGCACGCCTTTGACGCACCGGTCTACCAGTTCTGCGCCTTTGTGGACCCGGCCGACGAGCATGTCGTGACCGATGCCGTGTCGCATTCGCTCACCACGCGCTGGTGCGACCTGTTCTGCGACATTATTCCCGCTAACGGCGGCAAGGACCTGGGTGTGGCGGCGACGCTGGAGCGCCTGGATATCGACGCGAGCGAGGCGATCGCCTTTGGCGACGGCGAGAACGACCTATCGATGTTTTCCGCCGTGGGCACGAGCGTAGCCATGGGTAACGCACAGGGCACGGTGAAAGCTGCGGCGACCTATGTGACGACCGCCGTGGACGACGACGGGATCTACAACGCCGCGAAGCACTTTGGACTGTTATAGCTGCGGCTCGGCACTTAGGGACGTTCCTTTTCTGCCGGCGGCTGGGGACACTCCTTGCGCGTTGTGTATCGTGTCGCCTTGCCTGACCCGTACATTTTGTGAAACACGGTTAACTTTTTAAACAACGTAGTAAGACATGGGCAACTTTTGCGGTAAAGTAAATCAGGCAAAAGTATCCAAAGGCTAACTAGAAGCCATCGCGAAAGGCGGCCCATGGCCCTACGTGAATCCGGAGAAGACTATCTCGAATCGATCTATGTGCTCTCGGAGCGCCAGGGCATCGTTCGGTCGATTGACGTTGCCGAATACCTGGGCGTAACCAAGGCAAGCGTCTCTAAAGCCATGGCGGCCTTGGAGAGCAACGGCTACGTGGAGATGGGCAAACGCGATGTGCATCTGACGGAACGCGGTCTTGAGGTTGCCCGCCAAATGTGGGAGCGCCATTGCTTTTTTGTAGGGCTGCTCGAGGACGCAGGCGTAGCGCCTGAGGTTGCCTCGCAAGAGGGCTGCCACATGGAGCATTGCCTGAGCGAGGAGAGCTTTGAGAAGCTAAGGTCGATGCTGGGGAGGGATGGTGCTTCGGCGCCAACAACGACCGACTAGCGTTCCCGCAGCGGCGCGCCTCCCGCGCCAAAGGCGCGGGACAGCGACCGGGACCAGTAGCCCTACCAACTAAGTCCAACTCAGACAAGGAACCCCGCCAGCAAGCGATGCCCAAGAACCACCAGCAACGTCACCGCAGGCCGGGGCCGGGCTTGGTTTTGAAAACATTCCGCAGACCAGAAGTGCCCCCGTTCGTAGCTCCGAAGGAGCAGAACGGGGGCACTTCATTGGTCGAGGACGTTTTCAAAACCAAGCCCGGCCCCGGCCGGAGGGACTACGGACGCTACAGGTTCTTGACACCCATCGCGCGCATGGCGTTCAGGATGGCGATGATCGCCACACCCACATCGCCGAACACGGCAAGCCACATGTTGGCGATGCCCAGTGCCGCAAGCACCAGAATCAGCAACTTAATGCCCAGCGCAAAGATGATGTTCTGCCAAACAATCGACATGGTCTTGCGCGCCACGCGGATCGCGCGGGAAATGTTGGACGGCTTGTCGTCCATGAGCACGACATCGGCGGCCTCGATCGCAGCGTCAGAACCCATAGCGCCCATGGCAATGCCCACATCGGCGCGCGTAAGCACGGGCGCATCGTTGATGCCGTCGCCCACAAAGGCGAGCTTGCCCTTGCCACTCTCGGTTGCAAGCAGCGCCTCGACGCGCTCGACCTTATCGCCCGGCAGCAGCTGCGCGTGGAACTCGTCGAGACTGAGTTGCTTGGCCACAGACGCCGCAACCTCCTCGCGGTCGCCCGTGAGCATGACGGTGCGCTTGACACCGGCGGCGTGCAGGTCGCGAATCGTCTGCTCGGCATCGGCCTTTATGGTGTCGGCAATTACAATGTGGCCGGCATAGATGCCATCGACTAGCACATGGAGGATGGTGCCGACGACCTCGCAATCGGGCGCTTCGACTCCGGCCGCGGCGAGCATCTTTGCGTTGCCAACGACGACGTGCTTGCCGTCGATGGTTGCCGTCACGCCGTGGCCCGCGTCGTTGGCGGAGTTGCTAACGCGCTTGGGGTCGACCTCGCCCTGGTAGGCGACACGCACGGACTGCGCGATGGGGTGATCGGAGAACGACTCGGCAAGGGCCGCGACTTCGAGCAGCGACTGCTCGGTATAGCCTGCCTCGGGGTGTACCGCCACGACCGAAAACGTGCCGTTGGTGAGCGTGCCGGTCTTGTCAAAGACGACGGTGTCCACATCCGCGAGCGTCTCGAGGTAGTTAGAGCCCTTGATGAGGACGCCCAGCTTGGATGCGCCACCGATGCCGCCAAAAAAGCTGAGCGGCACGCTGATCACGAGCGCGCATGGGCAACTGACGACGAGGAAGGTCAGGCCGCGCAGGATCCAGTCGGACCAGGCGCCGGTGACCAAGCCACCGCCGAGCGCGAGTACCGCGGCCGCGCCGGTGACAGCGGGCGTGTAGACGCGGGCGAAGCGCGTGATGAAGTTCTCGGTGCGTGCCTTCTTCTCACTAGCGTTTTCTACGAGCTCCAGGACGCGCGCGACGGTGGACTCGCCAAAGGGCTTGGTGGTGCGCACGTGGAGGAGACCCGTCATGTTGATGCAGCCGCTGATGATATCGTCTCCAGTTTTGGCCGGGCGGGGGACCGACTCGCCCGTGAGAGCGGCGGTGTCGAGCTGGGTTTCGCCCTCGACGATGACGCCGTCGATAGGCACGCGCTCACCGGGCTTGACCACGATCACGGTGCCGACGGCGATGTCATCGGGGAAGACCTGCTCGAGTGTGCCGTCGGGCTGCTCGACGTTAGCGTAGTCGGGCGCGATGTCCATCATGGCACTGATTGACTTGCGGCTCTTGCCCACGGCGTACGCCTGAAACAGCTCGCCGACCTGGTAGAACAGCATGACGGCGGCGCCTTCGGCCATGTGCGGGTCGGTATCGGGGAAGAGCACCATGGCAAACGCGCCGATGGTCGCGACGGCCATGAGGAAGCTCTCGTCGAAGGCCTTGCCGCGGCGGATGTTATTGAATGCCTTTTGCAGTACGTCGTAGCCGGCAATCAAAAACGGCACGAGGAACAGCACAAAGCTGGCGTAGATGTCGCCCGGGGTGCCGAATGCGGCGGTAAGGGTGCCGAACTCATCGAGGGCGTACACCACGACAAAAATGCCCAGCGCTACCAGGATGCGGTTGCGCTTATGCTCGAGTGATTCTTTTTTTTTGCGCTTCTTCTTTTTCTTTTTGGGGTCGGCGGTGGCCATGACTCGTATCCTCCCATTTGAATGAATGAACACTCGCTCATATAATTTCGCGAGCAAAGGCCGCGGCAAGCGCGGCCTTGCAGGTTGGCGTAAACCTGGGCTAGAGAATGATCTCGCAGTCCGGCTCGGCGTCGGCCGTAAACTCAACAACGCGGTTGAGCACCTCGTCGAACTCAGCATCATCGGCCTCGAGCGTCAGCTTCTGGGTCATAAAGTTGACCGAAACGGACTTGACGCCATCGAGCTTGGCCAGCTCGTCCTGAAGCTTACGCGCGCAGTTGGCGCAGTCGATCTCGTCGAGCTTGAACTGCTTTTTCATGGTGGATTCCTTTCCCCGTATTTGCGGCTTGGGTGCAGGCCGCGCTGGTACCGTGGTTGGCTGCTATTCGCAGATGTGGCTCATGCCCTGGTTGAGCATGGTGTAGACGTGGTCGTCGGCGAGCGAGTAGAGGATATTGCGCCCGTCGCGCCGGAATTTAACCAGGTGCGACTGCTTGAGTGTGCGCAGCTGGTGCGATACTGCCGACTGCGAGGTTTCGGTCGCTTCGGCGATGTCTGCCACGCAGAGCTCGCGGCCCATGAGGGCGTAAAGGATCTTGATACGCGTGGTGTCGCTGAAGACCTTGAACAGGTCGGCGAGGTCGTAGAGAAGTTCCTCGTCGGGAAGGTCCTCGGGCGAGCAGGTGGTGGGGATCGCGGGTTCGGTGGCCTCGATGTCGGGTTTCGTTTCATCAACGCGAATGCTCATTGCAATATCCTTTCATATGAACATGCGCTCATATAACTTGCTTCCGATTATATGAGTGTATGTTCATATGTCAATGACGTTCAGGTAATTCGTTGCACAAAATGATGGGGAATAGTGGACGAGATCCCGGACTGAGCGGTTTTGATAGCCGATGCCGGGGTGGGTGCCCTTGAGCCGTGCAAAAATTGGAGTATTCTGCAACGATAGGGGGTCCGTTAATTTATCGCAGGCCAAATAATGCAGCTAAAGAGTTATCTTAGGGTGTTAATCCGATGAGTTCTTCCTCAAATGTTGCCTAACGCTCTCACGCAAGAGTGATTTCGCTTCACATTTGGATCCACTCGAGGGTGATAGACACCCGGCTCTGCTGAATACTCGCAATTTTGCACGTCGCTAAGGTGCCCACCTTGTTAGCCGGTCTAGCTCCCGGCCCCGAAGATCCTGCCCTCGGGCGCGAGGCTGCTTGTTTGGGCAAATGATGGGCTGTCGGATTCGACTGTCTGCATGTCATCGATTGCCGGAACTTCATTAATTGTCGGGTCATCCAGCGTGATGCCTTCGAGCGTTGCTTTTTCGAGGTCGATTCGTTGACGATCTTCGGAATCCTGGCGAAGCTGCTTCTGAATTCGCTTTTTCTCTTCTATAAACCTTCTGAGCACAAACTGTCTCAGGTCCTCTTGCATGATTTGAAAGTCTTTTGGCAGACGCGAGGGGCGTACGCCCTCTTTCCGCTGGATTGCTTCCATGACCCTAACGAAAGAGCTGGCATGCATAAAGGAATAACGACTGACGGTGATGATTCCGTACCCCATGGACGCAAGTGCATTCTTGCGCTCCTCATCGATGGCGCGGTCTTCTTCCGCGTCATGATAAAAACCGTTGTATTCAATGTCTGTGCGAGATTTCTTTAGATATGCATCCATAAAGAACTTTTTGCGTCTCGTGAGATTCTTTGCGGCAGCGGTGACCTGCACCTCGTAATCGGTCTCAATTCCCTTAATACCAAGCCCTCCTTCGCTTTTGGGCAGCGTTAGCATCATGACAAAGGCTGTTTCCATAGGAGACCGGCATCCGTCGCGCACACATTGGATCGCCTTTCGGGCAAGGGCCAGACCGTCGCATCTGGTAATGGAATTAAAGAACTGTTTTAGCCTCTCGGTCGAGGTGAGCGCGAAACGCTCGTTATAAGAGGTGGAAGAGCCGGTTCCAAGGGAGTAAGCGCTGCACAATTCAAAGTAGTACTCCACCAGTTCGCGAAAAGGGAGATAGGTGGCGGCCTGAAGTGCGCAAAGCTCAACGCCAACAATGTAGATGTCATCTTCTAGCTCTATAAAACGCGAGCATGAGAATCGCTTTGACGAAACATGGCATCGACAGTCCGTCGCGTAGCGCGCGTTCCTGCGATCAAACACCATGACCTCGAGGGATTCATTTGCGTCGAGGGCAACATCATGTTTTGTAAGCCATTCTGCGGCCGTATCGAGGAGCGTTCCGGTGGGACATGATCCGTAAATCGCGGCAGGGCTACAGGACCCGATGCCTTTTGCAGACATTGAGCGGGCGGCCTGGTAGACCGCTTTTGCCGTGTTATGTGACAATACGATACTCATGGTAAGTATCGTGTCAGAAAATACCGTGTCGATGGTGCTGAGTGGGAAAGCCGTTTTTGGGGTCTAACCAAATGCTGTCCAAAAGCTTGACGCGATTATGGGCCCGTTCACCTTAAATCAATGTTTTCGCTGCTCGGCTATAGCATAGAAATACTCAATTGCTGCACATTCGATATTAATTCATCGATATCCGAAAACAAATCACGTGTTGAGAAAAGGCTGAAATCGTTCAGAATGAGCGTTCAAAATTTGTGATGGCGGGCCTGCTTATGGAACGTAGGGCGGCCCCGCCGCGAGGTTTCCCGCTTCGAGGCCGCTCGTGATCTACGCCGTGTTTGTCGTAGACGTTTCTACTTGGCAAACAGGTTCTTGAGGTTGAACTCGGCTTGGACCGTGCGGAGCATGAGGTCGGTGTCGTCCAGGCCTAGGTGCTGCTCGTTGGCGTCGGCAGCGAGGGTGCCGCGTCGGCGGGCCCAGTTCTCGAGCGCGGCGGGCGCGGACTCGCGGGGGAGCGAGCGTACGTCGGCGTCCAGGCTGCGGCAGATCTGGCGCGAGTCGATGACGATGATCTTGCCTGCGCGGCGTGCCTCGGCGTAACCGTCCAGGTGGATTTTGAACCAGCTGTCCTCGAAGGCGGCATTGTGCGCCATATAGGGATACTTCTTCATGAGCTTGAGTAACTGCTTCTGCAGCTCCTTGTTCTCGCGGAACGGCTTTTTGCCATCGATGTCGTCCCAGGTGATGTGGTGGATATTCGACAGCGGTACGTCCTCGCCGCGGTAGATGTCGGGCAGGCCACAGTAGTGCGCCTCGGCGTCGTGCGGGACGGCGTCGCTGGTGAGCTCCATGATTTCCCAACCCACATTGATGATATAACCGCGCTCGGGTGCACGGCCGGTGGTCTCGATGTCGATACCGAGCACGGTGCCCTGGATGGGCTTGCGGGCGTAGGCCACGCCGAGCGCGTCGCGGTCGCCGCGGATCTCGCGCATGACCGACGCGGCGGTGCGCTTTTGCATCTTACCGATGGCGGCGCAGGTGTCGGCATCGGACAGGCCGCGCGAAAGCGTCGCGGGCGTTACGTTGCGCAGGCGCGCCTCGCCAATCTGGTCGCACAGGTCGCGGTTGCGGTCAGCCAGGTCGCGCACGGTGGCAAAGTCGAAGCTGGGGTCGCCCTCGGCGGTAAAGTACTCGGTTTCGAGCACCTTGAGGGCCTCCTCGCCCTTCTGGCGCTCGGACTCCATGGCGCCGTGATCGCCATAGATAAACATGGGAATAAACGGCTGGCGCTCGTATTCGAGTGCTTGTGAAACGTTCATATAACTGCTCCTTGGATGGGCCGCGTCGTGCGGCTCAGGGTCATTAAGATGTGGCGAGATGATAGTTTACCATGGGCAACTATTGGCATCGCGCCTAGGACAACTACAATACCCTAGTTGACCGCTAGGACTTTTACAATGCTGCCGAAAGACACGAAAGGTTCCATCCGTCATGGATTTGCTGATTGATATTCTGCTCGACGCCGGCAAGGACACGCTGTCGCTGGTGCCGTTTTTGTTGGTGACGTATCTGGCCCTCGAGACCTTGGAGCACGTCGCGGGCGACCGCGTTAACGGGGCCATCAAGCGCGCCGGCGCCGCGGGTCCCGTGGTTGGCTCGTTGCTGGGCATGGTGCCGCAGTGCGGCTTTTCGGCCATGGCGGCAACGCTGTACGCCGGTCGCGTCGTGACGCTGGGCACCTTGGTGGCGGTGTTTCTCTCGACCTCCGACGAGATGCTGCCGCTGCTACTTGCCGAGCAGGTTCCCGTGCAGACTATGGCGATGCTTTTGGCTTCGAAAGCGCTGATCGCACTGGTCACGGGCTTTATCGTAGATACCGCCATTCGCGGCCTGCGTCGTAACGCTCGCGCGCATGCGGCGATTCGCCGTACCGTGCTGGGAACCGCGGCCAACCCGGCCCACGTGAACTGCGCGCACGACGACCACACTGGCGGTGACATCATCGACGAGGTGGCCGAGGCGGGCGTGAGCGCCGACCACATCCACGAGTTGTGCGAGCGCGACCATTGCGGTTGCAATGATGATGAAGATGAACACGAGCGCGACCACGGACACAGCCATGACCACGGTCACACGGGCGAACATGAGCACCACCACGGCCATGGCCACGGTCACTCCCACTCCCACGAAGGGACGCCTGTCCTGTCGATCATCCGCAGCGCGATCTCGCACACCGTGCAGGTCTCGGTATTCATTTTTCTGGTGACGCTGATTCTGGTCGCCGTGCTCGAGACCTTCGGCGAGTCCGCAATCGAGCAGTTCCTGCGCGGCAACGAGACGCTTGCGGTCCTGGGCTCGGCACTCGTCGGCCTGATCCCCAACTGCTCGGCCAGCGTCGTCATCACGCAACTGTACCTGGAAGGCGCGCTGCAGCTGGCCCCGATGCTCGCCGGCACGCTCATCTCTGCCGGTGTGGGCTACCTGGTGCTGTTCCGCACCAACCGCAGCGCCCGCGAAAACGTCCTGTTCCTGATCATGATGTACGTCATCGGTGCTGGCTGGGGCCTCATCCTCTCCGCCGTTGGCCTTTAAGTAGATTATTGGGACATGTCTTACGATCTACCCCTGTGACCAGGGCATTTCCGCTGCCAAAACAAAAAGGTAGATTTTTAGGTATATCCCAAAAATCTACCTTGTTTAGCGTAACAGCTCGGTGAGGTTGCGTTTAAAGCGGGCGCGGTCTTCGCTGGTAAATGCCGCCGGTCCGCGAGTGCGTCCGCCGGCGCGGCGTACCTTCTTTTCCTCGTGGCGAATAAACAGTTGCATGTCGATGGTCGCCTTATCGTAGACGCGCCCGCGCACGCCGATGGCGGCGGCATCGCGCCCGAGCACCATGCTCGCCAAGCCAATGTCCTGCGTCACGACCACGTCGCCCGCCTGCAGGCGTTCGACAATGGCAAAGTCGGCGCTGTCGGCGCCCACGCTCACATCGAGCGTCGTGACCCAAAATCCGCGTCGCGCATGCTCGGCGTCGCGCGGATCGTCGCGGCGAATGTGCCGTTCCAGGTTTTGCGTGCTGTTGCCGGCGATAACAACGGCGACACCCGTCCGCCGCGCGCAGTCAATCGACTCGCGCGTGACCGGGCAGGCGTCGGCATCAATAAAGAGCGTTCGCGGCATCTAGTGCACCAGTTTGCCAAATTGAATAGCGCGAACAATCAGCGTTACGCCAAACACCAGCAGTGCGGCGCCGCTAAAGATGACGAGCATCTTGGCCGACCACAGCGGATAGATAAACACGAACATGCCGGCGATGATGGAGAGCGCGCCGCTCAGGATGGCGAGGGCACGGTTGGACGAAAGCTCGGACTCCAGAATGGACATGACACCTTCGACGATCCAGCCAAAGCCGGCCACGATAACCACCATCGTGGTGAGCGTCGCGGTCGAGAAGGCCTGGTTGCGCAGGATTATGACGCCGCCCAAGATAATGAGTAGGTTGGAGATGATGCTCGTCACGCGCCAGCCGGTGGGCAGCAGCGGCTCAAAAATGGCAGTGAACAGCCTGATGGCAGCAGTGATTACAAAGTAAAAACCCAGGACAGTCGTCAAAAAGATGAGGGACTTGGCGGGTGCAAAAAGCAGCGCGATACCAGCAATGAGCGCCACGACGCCCGTGATGGCGTAGATCCATCGCACGGCCTTGACGGCTTTGCCCGCCATGCTTTTCTCGTCAAATCCAAACTGGCTCGATTTTTGGTCATCGTTCTTAAAGATGCCCATAATGTCTCCTTTCCGTGTGGTGTACGTCGCGTTCGTTGCTCTCCGTGCGGCGTACGCCAAAAGTGCTGCAACAAGTATCGCCCAAGGGTGCCGATGCATGGGGCGGGAAGGACGAATTGCCGCCCCACATTCCCGAATTGTTACTTTTGTTCCCGTTTGGATGTGGGATATTCAACAGCTGTAGAACATTGCGCCGCTGTATGTAATTGCCTACGTTTTAGGTTAGATTCTCCTAAGGACAATTGACTTGTATTGGGGGTCCCTATGAACGAAGCAGTTCCCACGGCGCCGGTAAGCGCCGAGTCGATGGCAAAGCAGGGTTGCGAAAAGCTCGGCTTGAACGCGTTTGATGCGTTGGTTCGCCGCGCCCGTACGTGCCGTCGCTTTGACGAGTCCATGCGCGTGCCGCGTGAGCTTTTGCTTGAGCTGGCGGAGCTGGCGCACCTGACTCCCTGTGGTGCCAATGCTCAGCGTCTTCGTTTTCATGTGGTGAGCGGTGCCGAGGATTGCGCGCGCGTATTTGATGAGCTCGCGTGGGCCGGTGCGCTTAAGGATTGGCCGGGTCCTGCCGAGGGTGAGCGCCCGACCGGCTACATCGCGATTTTGGCCGAGCGCGCCGTTCCGGGTAAGCCCGCCGCTCCCATTACCGAGGCCGACACGGGCATTGCCGCGCAGACGATGATGCTCGCCGCTCGCAGCGCCACGCCCGAGGTGGCAGCCTGCATGTTCAAAGCCTTTACGCCCCACGCGATCGATGCCATGGAGCTCGATAACGACAAGTATGAGCTCAAGCTGATCATGGCGTTTGGCGTTCCGGCCGAGACGCAGGTGATCGATGCGATCGATTCCAACCCCGACGGTTCAATTAATTACTGGCGCGACGAGGCACAGGTGCACCACGTACCCAAGCGCCCGCTTGCCGACGTACTGGTGTAGCTGAGCGTCGCCGTGGTGTGATCCGGCGGTGAACCACCACAAAGGTGCCTGTCCCCTTTGTGGTGGTACGAGAGGAGGACATGTGGCCGATCTGTATTTGGTGCGGCATGGGCAGACTGAGCTCAATGTGCAGAGCATTTTGCAGGGCTGGCACGATTCGCCGCTTACGGCGCGCGGGCGTCAGCAGGCGCTGGCGACGCGCGCGGCGTTTGCGGCGCGTGGCGTGGCCTTTGATCATGTGTATTCCTCGCCGTTGGGCCGGGCGCGGCATACGGCCGAGCTTATCGTTGGCGAGGGCCGTTCCATTGAGCTGGTCGATGACCTGCGTGAGTGGCATTTTGGCTCGCTGGAGGGCACATCAAATCGCGAGATGCCGCCGCAGCCCTGGGGTGATTATCCGGTTGCCTTTGGTGGCGAGTCGGAAGTGCAGCTTCAGTCGCGCATGGTCGCGGCGCTGTCCCGCATCATGGCCAGGCCGCAGCACGACTGCGTGCTGGCGGTTTCCCACGGCTCAGCCTGCCAGGAGTTTCTTGAGTATGTGACTGGCGAGGGAGAGCTGCCCGACAACGGTGCCGTGCTTCATTTTGGCTATTGCGACGGGGCGTTTTCGCTCTTGGGTTGGTAACGAACGAAAGGACCCCTATGAATAAAGATCTGTATCTGGTCCGTCATGGACAGACGATATTCAACCTTAAGCGTATCATTCAGGGGTGGAGTGACTCGCCGCTTACGCAGTTGGGCTGCGACCAGGCGGCGCGCGCCGGCATGTTTTTGCGTGCGCACGGCATTGAGCCCGACCACGCCTACACCTCGACGCTGCACCGCACCGAGCAGACCATCGCCAACCTGTGGCCGGGTCTTACCTACGAGCGCCTAGACGGTCTGCGCGAGTGGTTCTTTGGCGATTTTGAGGCTGAGCGCGTGGTGCTCATGCCCGAGCGCCCATGGCGCGACTTCTACCGCCAGTTTGGCGGCGAGGGACAGATGCAGGTGCGAGAGCGCATGGTGGCGACGTTGACCGATCTTATGCGTCGCCCGGACCACGAGCGCGTGCTCGCGGTGAGCCACGGCTCGGCCATCAAGGAGTTCATGGACCATACCAAGGGCGCGGCGGCCGATGAACGCGATCGCGTTCCGGGCAACTGCTCGGTGCTACACTTTGCGTTTGACGACGAATCCGACACGTTTGAGCTGGTCGAAGTCTTTACGCAGGAGGATTACGCGCGCGAGCTGGGGCTTGAACCGCTCGTGGCTACTGCGGGTCCGCAGCGCGGATAACGCGAGCGCGACGGCACGGGTCGCCGGCATACTTCTCGACGCAAAAGGGGCGGAGATGCATGTACCTGCTGCATCTCCGCCCCCCTGTTTGTTGAGCTGCCGATTTTTGTGCTGGGCGGTCTGGTCTTGCTAGAACCGCGCGACCTGGTGCGTGAGCAGACCTGTCGGAACTTGCGGCGCGGCGCCGCTGACCTGCGCGGCGGGGAAGAGCGCGGCAACGGTAAAGTTGAACGGCTCCTTGCCGGTGTACGTTCCGGCGGCACGGGCCTCATCGGCCAGCAGCTGCGACGCCCCGGTCAGAGCGGCGGCGTAGGCGGGGTCGTCGGCCAGTGCCGGCTCCGGTGCTTGGTCGAGCATAGCGCGGATGGCTCCGACGGCGTCCTCGCGCTTGACCTCCCACGCGCGGTGCGTAATGCCCGCGGGGTCGGTGACGGCGTAGAGCGACGCGCCCTCTTTGGCGGCGCCCAGGATGATATCCATGACGGGCGAGGCCTCGTAGGCGAGCGACACGGGGCGCGGCTGCACCTTGAGCTCGGCGATCGCGCGCGCGGCGGCGGCCACGTCAGCGCTGGCATCGCCCTTGTCGCCTGCAAGTACACTCGTCGGGCAAATCGCCACAACACCCGTCACGCGCCCCGGCTCCCCCGAACATTCGTACACGTAATACGCCGCACCCGGGTCCTTGAGCATCAGACCATCGGCAATGGATCCGCGCAGAGCATCGTTGCCGCTCAGGATGCTGCCCATTGCAGGCAGCGCCTCGAGCACGCGGTCCTGAGCTGGGCGGATGCAGGGAAACGGAAGTGCTTTCATGGGCGGTCCTAACGCACGAGTCGGTTTGTTCGCGGCTTATTATGCCCCAACTTGGCCGCTCGCGTCCCAGAGCACGTTATCGGCGAGCGCGATTAGCACCTGCTGACAACGAACGATATCGGCGTGGGGCACATATTCGTTGGGCTTGTGCGCGAGCGCGAGCGACCCGGGACCGTAGCTCATGCAATTGCGGTTGCCTGTCTTGCCGGCGATGACGGCGGTGTCGGTGTAGCCGGTAAAGAAGCCGACGGTCGTGTCCGCGTCCGTCACGTCATCGGCTGCACGCTTGAGCGCTGCTAGAAGGGGAGAGTTCGGGTCACGCTCGATGGCGGGGCGGTCGCCCGTCACGGTATAGGTGCCGCGGCAACCGGGAACGGCGGCTTCGGCAACGGCGATGGCCTGCTCTACCATGCGCGTCGCGGCGGCCGTATCGGTCGGCGGGGTCAGGCGCATGTCGACCCAGACCTTGGCATGGTCTGGCACCACATAGGGACGATAGCCGCCCTCGATCTGCCCAAACGTAATGGTCGAGGGTCCCAACTCACTGTGCGCGGGCAGCGCCGCAAACGCGCGGCGAAGCGAGCATACGGCCTCGGCCATGGCGGCGACGGCATCCGCGCCCTTCCAGGGCTGGCTCGCATGCGCCGTCACGCCAGCCATTTCAATCTCGAACCACGTACGCCCCTTGTGCGCCACCTGGATCTGTCCGTCGGTGGGCTCGGTGTCCAGCACCCATTCACGCGAGCCGACCCAGTCAGCATCGATCGCGGCTTCTGAGCCGCGCATAAAATCTTCCTCGTCGACCGAGCAGATGAGCGAAAAGCCGTGGCGGGGCAGCGCGCCATCCGCCACCACGCGCTCGAGCGTATGGACCAGTGCGGCAATGGCGCAAGCCAGTCCACCCTTCATGTCGCAGGCGCCGCGGCCATAGAGTTTGTTGTTGCGCACAACCGCCCCGAGCGGCGGCGTGTCCGCGTCCCAGCCATCGCCCAAGGTTACGGTATCCATATGGCAGATATAGACGAGTCGCGGCTCGTCGCTTTGGCCCGGCACGGTGACCATGAGGTTGCGGCGCCCGGGGAGTACTTCGAGCTCTGCAATTTGCACGGCATGGAGCACCGGATGGCTCAGCTGCGCCACCCGTTCCTCAACCAACGCTTTGATATAGCGCTCAATTTCGTCCTCATACGCACCTGGGTCGGAACTGTCGATCCGCATGAGTCCTTGCGTAAGCCGCCAAGCAAAATCTGTATCAACCATAGGCACCTCACAGATAGTTAGGTCAACATACAGATTGTATGCCAAGAAGCGGCTCGGTGCATTTAATGGAGGGCTCACAAAAACGGGGACGCCTCTCGTGCGAAAGGCGCCCCCGCGGGCATTCAATGTCAGCGACGGGCAGGCCACATGGGGAACTGCCCGTCAGATCAGCCGGCGCTATTTGATCACGCGCACGCGATACATCGACGGAATCTGCTTGAGCGCCTCGATGGTGCTGCTGTCCAGGTGCTCGTCGGTGTCGAACATGGTGTAGGCGTTCTCGCCGGCAGACTCGTTGGTCATACGCTGCACGTTGGCGTTGTCCTTGGCCAGGATGGCCGTGATCTGGCCGATCATGTTGGGCACGTTGGCATGCAGGCAGGCAATGCGGCTTGCAGCGCGCGCCTTGCCCATGCTGCAAGCGGGGTAGTTGACGCTGTGGGCGATGTTACCGTTCTCCAGGTAATCCTTGAGCTCGCTGATGGCCATATCGGCGCAGTTGGCCTCGGCCTCACCGGTGCCGGCGCCCGAGTGCGTGGTGATAAACGTGTTGGGCATCTTGACGGTCTTGGGCGTGGCAAAGTCGCAGCTAAACCAGTTCAGCTTGCCCTCGCGCAGGGCGGCGTCGACGGCGTCCTCGTCAATGATGGTCTCGCGTGCGTAGTTGATCAGCACGGCGTCCGGGGCCATCAGGTTGATCTGCTCGGTGCTGATCATGCCGATGGTGTCGGCCTTGCTGGGCACGTGCACGGTGAGGTAGTCGCAGCCGCGGCAGAGATCCTCGAGCGTGCCCACGCGCTGCACCTCGCGGCTCAGCACCCACGCGTGCTCAACGGAAATGAACGGGTCGTAGCCGTAGACATCCATGCCCAGGTCGACGCAGGCGTTGGCGACCTTGGAGCCTACGTTGCCCAGACCGATGACGCCGATGCGCTTGCCTTTAAGCTCTCGGCCCACAAAGGCCTTCTTGGCCTTTTCGGCATCGACCTGAATCTCGGGGTCGTCGGCGTTGTCGCGCACCCAGTTCATCGACTGTACTACGCCGCGGCTCGAGAGCACCAGCATGCCCAGGACGAGCTCCTTGACGGCGTTGCTGTTGGCGCCGGGGGAGTTAAAGACGACGACGCCCTTCTTGGCGTACTCCTCGACGGGGATGTTGTTGACGCCGGCGCCGCAGCGGGCGATGGCGCGGATGCCCTCGGGCAGCTCGTAGCCGTGCAGGTCGGTCGAGCGCATCAGGATCGCGTCGGCCTCCTCGGCGGTGCTTACAAACTCGTAGCCTTCGCCAAACTCGACTTTGCCGTCTTTAGTGATGTCATCGATGGTCTTAATCTTACGCATGGAAAAACTCCTTAGCAGGTTTTGATCTAAACAAGGTGGTCTGAGGTGGCTGGTCGGCCCGCGGGTTGCGGGCTAGTTAGATCGCGGACTCAAACTATGCTGCGCTTCGAAGTCTTTCATGTACGAGGCCAGTGCCTGCACGTCTTCCATAGTTACGGCGTTGTAGACGCTGGCGCGCATGCCGCCCACCAGGCGATGGCCCTTGACATTTTGAATCTGGTGCTCGGCCGCGCCAGCGACAAAGGCCGCGTCGAGCTCGGCGTCGCCGGTGCGGAAGGTGACGTTGGCGATGGAGCGGCTGTCGACCTGCGTGGTGCCATGGAACAGCACGCTGTGCTCGAGCAGGTCGTAGAGCAGGTTGGCTTTGGCCCAGTTGCGCTCGGCCATGGCGGCAAGTCCGCCGGTCTCCTCGACCCAGCGGAACACCTTGCCGCACACGTAGATGCCAAAGGTGTTGGGCGTGTTGAGCATAGAGCCCTTGGCGGCCTGGGTCTTAAGGTCCATGTACTGCGGCGTCTGCGCAAAAGCGGGGCCATCTGCGATGAGGTCGTCGCGCACGATGACCACGGTCACGCCCGCGGCACCGGCGTTTTTCTGCGCGCCGGCGTAAATGAGCCCGTAGCGCTCAACATTGAGCGGCTGCGACAGAAAGCAGCTCGAGACATCGGCGACCAGCGGCACATCGCCGCAAGCGGGCAGCTCGCGGTACATGGTGCCAAAGATGGTGTTGTTCTGGCAGATGTAGACGTAGTCGAGCCCGTCGCCCGCGGCCTCGGCGGCAATGCGCGCGTTGATGTCGGCCATGTCGGGGATGCGGTCGAAATTGGTGTCCTCGGAGCTCGCGAGGAGCACGGCCTCGCCGTACTTGGCGGCCTCCTTGTACGCCTTGTTGGCAAAGTTGCCGGTCACGACGTAGCCGGCGCGGCCGCGGCGCATGAGGTTCATGGGGATGCCCGCAAACTGCAGCGTGGCGCCGCCCTGCAAAAACAGGACGCGGTAGTTGTCCGGGATGCTCAGCAGACGGCGCAGGGTTGTCTCGGCGTCGTCGATGATCTGCTGGTACATGCTAGATCGATGGCTCATCTCGAGCACGGACATGCCGCAACCGCGGTAGTCCATCATCTCGTCGGCGATCTCGGCGAGCACGCTTGTGGGCAGTGCGGCCGGGCCAGCTGAGAAGTTGTGCACACGTGCCATCTTCTAGTTCCCCTCGTAGTCGTTTGAACGTTCGGGATACTTTAGCACAGTGGAGCGTCAGGCGCGACCGCATCACGGTAAAACTCGAGTGCGCTGCTATGATTTACAGGATGCTTACATGGGAAAGGCGGTCGCTAGGTCTATATCACCGGGATATACCGTGACAGGTACTCCTTGAGCGCCGGATCGCACACATAGAGGAACGTTCCCAGCATGCCGCGCGTCATGAGGACGTAGTAGGCGTTGACGATGATCTTTTGCAAATCATCGTCGCTTGCCTTTTTCTTGGCAACGGCATCTTTGAAGTTCGCTCTGTTAACGTAGACTGCATCTTTGTTCGAATCGTAGTAAATGTCGGGACCCAGAATTACGAATCCGTAGTTGAGATCGTAGCCTTGTACCGTATGAATGCATCCGACTTCGTTGACGGCGTTGGCGGAGTTAACCCAATCCTTCTGGGTCGAGTTCCAGCGTTTGGGAATGCCCTCGATGACGATATCGAACGCATCTTTATTGCTCTTGCTTTCCCATTTCCAAGCAAAACCGGCTGTCATACGGGACAGCCCAACTTCTTTTTCTTTGGCCTGCTGTAGGGAGCAGAAATCTTCAAACCGGTCGACTATGCCAAACTGGTACCTGGGGATATCACTGTCAGGATCGCCGGCTTGCGAGTCGTAAGGCTGAGAGGCAAAGAGCTCATCAAACTTCATGCCGGCATGCATGTACGCTTTGTTATCAAGCAGGTCGTAGACGAAATCGAGGTACTCATCGCCGCCACGCACACGCATTTGGGTACTCAAGTTGAATTCTTCGGTCTCGATGCCAGCTTCTTCGAGTTGGTTGAGTCGCTGCTCAAGGCCATCTCGGTTGAGTCCCGATGCGCGGACTTGCTGTTTGGGGTCATAGAACAGGTACGCCTTGTCGCAGCATTTGAAAATCCAATCCACCTGGTTACTCGTGCGCGGCAAGTTGAGTCGTTCGCATGTGTTGTAGAAAGCTCCGATGCCGGCGCCGGCGGTCAAGTAGTTTCCCAGTCGGTGCGCCTCGTCGACAAGCAAGATGTCATACCGATCGTTTTTTGCGACATCGCTGGGGCTCAGGATGTCGCCGGGCTTTAGCCCGGGGAGGAAGTGCGTGAGTTTTTTGAGCGTCTTGCTCAGAGACTCCATGGGCGTCACGAAGCCGACCCGCAGACCGGAAAGGTTCGGCTCATTTTTGATTTTGAACATGAGACTGATGGCGAGGATTGTTTTGCCTGTTCCCGGCGCGCCGTTCACGACGGTTACGCGCTCTTTCTTGGGACCGCCGTGTTTAATGTCTTCATGCTCTTGCTCGAGCCGCCTGTAAATCGCCTCAATCGTTTCGTATTGATCGGGCGTGAGCGTTTTAAAGGGCGAGAATTTGAACAGGTCAGTGTTCTCGTGCTCTTCGATGGGGTGGATCGCATAGTTCTCTTCGCGAAGCTTCGTCCAGAGGTCTCTGAACTTCTGGCGATACTGAGGTCGCTCAAAATAATCGAACTGGGCATAGCCATTGTTGGCGTTGGTTACTTGGTATTTTTCGTCAGCGCAGAACAGCTCGATAAGTCGATTCTCAAACTCAAATGTTGCTGATTGATTGAAGGTTGGGTTGTCAATCAGAAGGGTCCGGTCGAAGTCTTTGTCCACGTTTGCGGCGTGTTGCTTCATGCGGCGTCGATAATTGGTCGTTTGACCGATGTACGCCGTTTTGTTTTTGCTGTTGGTCAGGATGTAGAGAACAGGCCAGCTTTCGTCGTGGTGCGACCCTGGCTTTGGCGTGCCAAAGTCTTGCAGCGATTTGCTTGTCTCGAAGGGCTGGGGTAGGGGAAGCGTGTATTGCCGAAGGGCGAACTCGTTACTCATGGTGGTCCGCCTTTCTATATTCGCTGGAGCTGGTGTCGACGGGATAGCGCTCGCCATTGCGTTTGAGTTTGGACGAGAGCGCCTTTGGGAGGTCGATTCCGTTTAGGTCGGCGAAACGCAGGAGAAAGAGGAGCGTGTCAGCGACTTCGTCTTCGATGGCTTGGCGCTGATCAGGGTTATCGAACATTTCTGCAATGCGCTCGTCGCTCATAAAGCGGAAAAGCTGCAGCAGTTCGGAGGCTTCGGTTGCCATGCCGATGGCGAGCTCTTTTGGCGTGTGATATTTGCGCCAATCGCGCGCATCACAAAAATCTCTGACTTGTTCCGTCATGGCATTGAGCTTGTCCATTGTCCGCAACCCCCCTGATGGCCAATGTTTAATTATGGCGTTGTCTGAGATTTAGTGCATCTCATTTATGGTGCTCGATTAATCAACAGCGGTTACCCGGTGGGAAGCTGCGGCATTAAAATCAATGTCGATGTAGGTCAGCTGCACGAGAGCTTGCTCGATCGCGCGGGGAGTGCGGCCGGCGTGGACTTTCCCGCCGCCCTGCTCGACGTGGTGGATATCGAGGACGAGTCGCCCCAAGAGCTCCTGGCCCGAGCCGAACGCGAGGGCCTCGACCTCCGCGACTTTGCCGTGGGTGACAGCTAGTAGCTGAAGAGGGATGGGGGCAGCTAATTTGGGACGGGCTGCTACGACGCCAGCGTGGCAATGACGGCTTCGTCGCCGGCGTATATTAGGGTGTTGCCATCGGGGATGATCGTCTGGCCTTCGCGCTTGAGCATCACCACAATAAACGGATGCTTGCCTTGCGACACATCGCACAGGCGCTGGCCGGCCCAGCGACCGTGGGGTGTCACGGTGACCTCGCGCAGTGTAACCTCGGCACGCTCTTCGAACGTTGGGGCGGCCATCACCAGCAGATCGCCTTCCTGGATCACGGTGTCGCCATTGGGCAGTACCGGGTGCGCACCGTCGCGCAGCACCAGGACCACGAGCATATCTGTGGCGCTGCCAATGTCCGCGAGCGAGCGTCCGGCAAACGGATGTCCAGCGCCCACCTTGAGCTTTACAAACGACATGCCGTCCTCGTCGCGGTAGTCGTTAAAGGTGCGGCGCACGTCGCCGGTCGCATCGATCATATCGAGCTTCTTCGCCACCGCCGGCAGAAGCGAGCCCTGCACCACAATGCTCGACACGGCAATCACAAACACCAGGTCAAATAGGTCGTGTCCGCCGGGAACGCCGGCCACCACGGCAAAGAGACTAAAGACGACCGAAGCTGCTCCGCGCAGACCCGCCCAGCTTACGAGCGCAACCTGGCGAGGGTTCGTCCTAAACGGCGCCAGCAGCATGCCTACGGCGATGGGGCGGCTCGCAAAGAGCATAAACGCCATGAGTGCCAGGCCCGGTAGCAGCATTTGCGGCAGGCGTGCGGGTGTAACGAGCAGGCCCAGCAAAAAGAAGATGGTCATCTCTGCCATCTCGGTGAGGGTGTCAAAGAAGTGCGCCATCTCGACTTTGCCGGTGATGTCGCTGGCACCCAGCACAATGCCGGCCAGGTATACAGCCAAAAAGCCGTTGCCGCCCAGGTAGCTCGGCAGCGCGTAGGCGACGATGGCCACGGCGAACAAAAAGATGGTCTGCGCGTCCTTGGCCGTTGCGTGCGCGCGTTCAATCAGGCGGCCCGCCGCCCAGCCGATGGCAAGGCCCAGGCCCACGCCCAGGATAATCTGCTTGGCCAGCAGTGCGGGAATGTTGATGTCGCCGCCGGCCGCGAGTGTAGCGAGCACAGCGGTGAGCATGTAGGCGACGGGGTCGTTGGAGCCCGATTCGACCTCGAGCAGCGAGTCGGTGCCGCCCCTCAGCGAAAGGCTGTGCTCGCGCAGAACGCTAAAGACGCTGGCCGCGTCGGTGGACGCCACGACCGATCCCAGCAGCAGGCCGCCGATCCAGTCGAAACCCAGCACAAAGTGGGCGAATACGCCGGTGATGCCGGCAGTGATGACGACGCCGAGCGTGCTCAGCAGCACCGCCGGCGCAGCGACGGGCTTGGCGCGGTCGATATTGGTGTTAAAGCCGCCGTAGAACATGATGAACAGCAGCGCCGTGCTGCAGACGGTTTCGGTGAGCGCATAGTCGCTAAAGTCGATATGCGCCGGGCCGTTGACGCCCAACAGCATGCCGAGCGCGATAAAGATGAGCAGGGTGGGGAAGGGGAGCTTTTTGCCGACGGGTTTGATGGTCAGGCACAGAATAATGACGAGGCCGATAAAGAGAAGAATCTGGTTCATAGGGAGTGTCCGCTCCTGGGTGGTTGGCGTGGCACGGTCAGTTGCCTGCGGTTATTTGTACCCAAAGATGGTGGGTTTATGGGGTTGGATTGCGGGCGTGCGCGATATCGTCATAGACGACTGCCGTCTTTGCCTCTGCTCGGAAACCCTTTCCAGCTTTATTGCAACGGAGTACAATGGGTAACGTTTAAGTTCAACTTGAAGTTTTAGTTGCGGAGCCGGGCTTCGGCCGCAATGCAAGGAGAGGCGTACCATGGCGATCTATGTGACATCTGATGCTCACGGGCACGTGCGTGCGCTTGACGAGGCCCTGTCTAAGATCTCGTTGACGTCCGACGACACGCTGTACGTGCTGGGCGACATGATTGATCGCGGGCCCGATCCGGTCGGCGTTATTAAGCTCGTGCGCTCGCTGCCCAACGCCCACGTGCTCAAGGGTAATCACGAGCAGATCATGCTCGATGCCATCATTGGTCAGGATCCGCTCGATGCCGAGACCTGGGATATCAACGGTGGCTGGACGACGCGCGAGCAGCTCAACGACATGGAATTTGAGGCATACGAGGAGCTCGTGCGTTGGATGGCCGCGCTGCCGCTCTACGCGGTGATCGAGACCGAGGAGCGCCCGTATCTGCTGGTACATGCTGGAATCGAGATGAAGGCGGCGCGCGCGTTTTTGCTTGAGCATGGCGTCGATTGTGCCGATGGCGTCGGAGCGGTGGGTGCCGATCGCGAGCTGCTGCAGCAGATGCTCGCGGTGCAGTCGTCCGATGACCTGCTATGGATTCGTCACGGCTATTGGGATGTGCCGACCGGGCTGCTTTCTGCCGAGGGCAAGGGCCCGGTCGTGGTGAGCGGCCACACGCCCACGGTATCGCTTGGGCGCTATTGCGAGGTCGGTGGTCTGGCGGGACTCGATGAGGAATCGGGACGCGGGCAGATCGTGCGCTTGGGCGGCGAGGACACTGCCGGTGTGCCCGATCGCATCGACATCGACTGCGCCGCCGCCACCGGCTCCGAGTTCGGCCGCGTGGGCATCCTGCGCCTGGACGACGGGGCGGAGTTCTACGCTAATATTCGCCCCGGGGAATAACGGCGCAAGAGGTTGGTGCCAAAACATCGACGTTTCTTTTCTTCAAATTGATTCGAATTAGGCGCCGTACGGATTTCGGTCCCTCTCTATGCGTTGGCGGATGTGGGCGTACTCGATAATCAACAGTACCAGCAGTAGGGCCATGATGGCTAGGTAGCTCACGACGGCGCCCATCAGGCCGAGCAGATTGATCAGAATCACCGGGAGCACCACGCTCACGGCAAAGCAGATCAGGTAGATCTTGGTGACGTCTCCAGCGTGGCGCAGCACCGTGATGATGGCGTAGATAAAGTCGATGGCCGCGGTGACGCCGCCGGCGACGACCATCAGCAGCGCCAGCGTACGGTAGCGTTCAAAGCTGAGACCGTACATAAAGCTCATGAGGGGAATACCGGGACCTGCCATAAATGCGGCGCACACGCCGGTGATGACCACGATCAGCGCCATAACGGCAACAATAATCAGGTCAAAGCGGCGACGCTTGCGCGGATTCGCCCAAATGCTCGACAGACGCAGGAGCTGCGGTTTATAGATAAATCCAATGCTCAACAAAATTCCCTGCGCCGGAAAGAACAGGGCATTAAAGTACAGCTGATACTTGTAGGCCAGCGCGCCTTCCATCACGAACTTGGGCATGCTCTCGATAAGGTTAAACAGGAACAGTGCGCCAAAGAGCGGGGCGCACTGGATAAACAGGTGGCCAGCCTCGCGCAGGCTCATGCGGCGTGATTTTTCGGTCTCGAGCAGGGCGAGCGGGGCGGTGACCAGCACGAGCGAGGCAATCGCGGCGATGCCCATGGCCATGGCCGCGATGGGCATGCTGCGCGTGAGGAACAGTGCCACGCTAAAGACCGCGATGACGCCGGCGGAACGCAGCGTTTGGCTCATGCCGGCCAAATAGAGCTTGTCGGCCTGCTGCAGGCGGCCCTCGTACACGTCGGCGATGCCGTCGATCACCTTATAGAGGTAGACGCCCAGGCCGATCGTGGCCATCTGCGCATCGTAGCCGCGTGCGCTGCTGTACGTGAGGCCGCAGCCTAGTGCGAGCGCTCCGCAAAGCCAACGGTTGAGCTGGTAGGAGGCGAAGGAGGTTTTTTCGTCGATGTCCGAGACCTGAAAGTTGCGCACGCCGTAGTTGCACGCGATCATGATGAGCGTGCCGGTAACAAAGGCGATGGAGAACTTGCCGGCCTCCTCGGCGCCCACGAGCTGCGTCGACACAATGGTGAGCAGCGGAAACGCCATGCCCCATACGGCGGTGCCCAGGGTGTTCCAAAGATAGTCGCGACTGGTGGCGTGCTCCTCGTATTCCGCTTCCTGCATGGAGAAGCCGCCGCCGTAGACGGCGCCGAGCAGACGGTTCCACCAAGCGTTGACCGTGCGGCGGACGGGGCCGGGCTTGCGATCGCGTTCGCGCCGGCGACGTGTGGCTTGGCTGCTATCGGGCCCGCCGGCGTTGCGCTGACTCAGCTCTTGGATGCGTGCGAGTTCCTCGGCAGTGTGCGAGGCAGGGAAGAGGCCGTTCTCGATGCGGCCGCCCTGGGCCTTCGCGGCGCCGTCTCTCGATGCAGCGGGGTTGGAGACGCCGTTGCGGCGGGCGATGGCGCGGCGAATGCTATCGAGGGGCGTGATGCTCAAAGCGGAGTCCTTTCTATTGCTGCGCTTTAGTATAGACGCGACGGTGTTCGTTCGTGTTTTTGAACGGATTGTTCAATAATTTCGGCGGGCGGCTGTAATTTGTCGGTAAACGTGCGGTATCCTGTTGAAGTTTTGTGACACCCCCGATGCCGCCCATGCGGTACCAAGGAGCTTCTACCTATGGACGTCGCCGCATTCTTACTGGCTCTTGTGCCGATTATTTGGCTGGTCGTGATGCTGCTGTGCTTTAAATGGCCAGCTTGGAAGGCCGCTATCGGATCGTTTGTCCTTTCGTGCTTGCTTGCCTTCGCATGGTGGCACCTGCCGGCAGCGCAGATCGCGACCGCCTCGCTCGAAGGTTTTTTGATGGCTCTGTGGCCCATCGTCCTGGTGATCATCGCCGCGGTGTTCACGTATAACCTGTGCGTTCGTACGGGCGCCATGGACGTGATCGGCAGCATGATCACCTCCATCAGCAGCGACCGCCGTCTGCTGGCGCTGCTCGTGGCTTGGTGCTTCGGTGGCTTTATGGAGGGCATGGCCGGCTTCGGTACCGCTGTCGCCATTCCCGCCGGCATGCTCGCGGGCCTGGGCTTTGAGGCCGTGCCTGCCGTGCTCATCTGCCTGCTGGCCAACGGCGTGCCCACGCCCTACGGCTCCATCGGCATCCCCACGGTGTCCGTTGCCGACCTGGTGGGTTTGGATTCCCTTCACCTAGCGACCGTTCAGCTGGTGCAGCTCGCACCGTTCTTTGTGGTGATGCCGCTATTTATTGTGCTGGTTGCGGGCCGTGTTGCCGATGACCAGGGCAATGCCGCGAGTGTGGGCGAGCGTCTGCACGGTGTTGCCGGCGTGGCGTTGCTCTCCGGCGTGTCGTTTGTCGGCGCGGCTCTGGTCGTTGCCATGTTTGTGGGCCCCGAGCTGGCCGTGGTCGTAGGATCCATCGTTTCGCTCGCGCTGACAGCTGCACTTGCCATGCGTGCCGAGAAGTCGGGGCATCTGGACGCACGCTTTCACATGAATATCGAGGCGGGGGAGAAGCTCACCGTTAAGTCGGCGCTTTCGGCCTGGTCGTGCTTCATCCTGATCTTTGTGTTGCTGCTGGGCACGTCTAATCTGGTGCCCGCTGTACATGCTGCGCTCGCGCCGTTTGCGAGCCATGTGCAGGTGTATTGCGGTGAGAATCCCGGTATGCTTACGTTTTCGTGGATCAACACGCCAGGCGCCTGGATTTTCCTGGCGGCGTTTGTCGGCGGTGCCATTCAGGGCGCTTCGCCGCGCATGATGGGCGAGGTGCTGGCCGCGACTGTGAAGCAGATGATGCCGACGGTTATCACCATGCTTTCGGTGCTGGGCTGCGCCAAGGTGATGGGCTATGCCGGCATGATTTCGTCAATCAGCGCATTTTGCATTGCGGTCGCTGGCGGTCTGTACCCGATTCTGGCTCCGTGGATTGGTGCGGTCGGTGCTTTCGTGACCGGTTCGGGCACGTCCTCGGGCATGCTGTTTGGCCCCATCCAGAGCCAGGCTGCCACCGCGCTGGGCGTGAGTGACTACTGGATGGTTGCGCTGAACGCGCTTGGCGTTGCCGCCGGCAAGATGATCTCGCCGCAGACCCTCGCCATTGGTCTTGCCGCCGTGCACGTGCGCGGTAAGGATGCCGAACTCCTGGGCGCGGTGCTACCCTACGCTGCCGGCATGCTGGTCCTCATGAGCGTCATAGCCATGCTCGGCCAAAACCTGCCGCTGTAGTCGGCACTTAGGGACGTTCCTTATGTGCCGGCACTTTGGGAACGTCCCTAAGTGCCGGCATCCGGGGACGCTCCTTGAATGTTGCCTGTTCAAGAGTGTCCCCAATGACTAGTCGTTTAAGAACGTCCCCAATGACTGGGCCGCTTGCCTGCGATTTTTGACCGTTGGGCGGGCTTGCCGCCCTTGCCGCAAAAACGTTTTTGCATATCGGGTACAACGGGCTTTACGTGAGTAAAGTGCGCGCCGCGTCCACGTGCCGCGTTTTTAAAGGAGGCCCCATGCCTGGTGTTACCCCTGCAGAAGTTCTGTCCAATTTTGGCATTACGCTGGTCGAAGACCCCGCTGAGAACCAGCCCCGCCTGCTGGTTGACCTGCCGGCAGCCGAGCTCGTCGAGCATGCCATCCGCCGCAACGAAGGCCGCATGGCATCCAACGGCGCGCTGGTGATCGAGACGGGGGAGCGTACCGGACGTTCGCCCAACGACCGCTTTATCGTTGACACCCCCGATGTCCACGACAAGATTGCCTGGGGCGCCGTCAACCGCCCGCTGTCCGTCGAAAGCTACGAGGTCATCAAAGCCGGCATCGTCGACTATCTCAACGAGCGCGATGTGTTCGTCACGCGCGGCATGGCGGGCGCCGACCGCAACCACACGCGTCGCCTGCTTGTTGCCTGCGAGCGTGCCAGCCAGGCACTCTTCATTAAGCAAATGCTTGCCCGTCCGCTCGCCCGTGAAATCGCGCGCACCGGCGAGCCCGACTTCTGCGTGCTCGCGGCACCCGGCTACCAGTGCGACCCTGCCATCAAGGGCCTCAACTCCAGCGCCGCCGTGGTCATCAACTTCCAGGAGCGCGTGATTCTGGTCGCGGGCACCGGCTACTCCGGTGAGATCAAAAAGTCCATCTTCAGCGTCATGAATTACCTGCTGCCCGTCGAGGATGACGTACTGCCCATGCATTGCTCGGCCAGCATGGATCCCGTCACGCACGAGACCGCGATTTTCTTTGGCCTGTCGGGCACCGGCAAGACCACGCTTTCGGCCAACCCCACGCGCCTGCTGATCGGCGACGACGAGCACGGTTGGTCCGACATGGGCATCTTTAACGTCGAGGGCGGCTGCTACGCCAAGTGCGAGGGCCTGGACGTGTTCCACGAGCCCGAGATCTTCAACGCCGTCCGCTTTGGCGCCATCTGCGAAAACGTGGTGCTCGACGAGAATCGCAAGCCCAACTACGACGACGTCTCGATCACGCACAATACGCGCGTGGCCTACCCTGTGGAGCACATTCCCAACGCGTGGACCAAGGGCATGGGCACCACCCCGAGCGTCGTGCTGTTTTTGACCTGCGATGCCTTTGGCGTGCTGCCGCCCATCTCGCGCCTGACGGCCGACGCCGCCATGTATCACTTTGTGACGGGCTTCACCGCCAAGATCCCTGGCACCGAGGTCGGCGTCACCGAGCCCACGCCCACGTTCTCCTCGCTGTTTGGTGAGCCGTTTATGCCGCTCGATCCTATGGTCTACGCCAAGATGCTCGGTGAGCGTATCGCCGACGGCCGCACGCGCGTCTATCTGGTCAACACCGGCTGGATTGGCGGCGGCTACGGCGTGGGTCATCGCATCGAGCTGGCCTACACGCGCTCACTGGTCGCTCGCGCCCTCGACGGCACCATCGAGGACAGCGAGTTTGTGCACGACGATATCTTTAATGTCGACATTCCCACTACGTGCCACGGTGTGCCCGATGGCATCCTGGTGCCGCGCCAGTACTGGCAGAGCACCGCGCGCTACGACGAGGCAGCGCACAACCTGGCGGTGATGTTCGAGGAGAACTTCGAGAAGAAGTACTCGCACCTGCCCGAGTCCGTCAAGGCTGCCGGTCCGCACGCCCAGGTGTCCGCCGACGCCCGCCATCGCGGCCGCGGCTTGCTGGGGCTCCGCCACTAGCGTCGCCTCAGACCCAAAACCACCACAAAGGGGACAGGCACCTTTGTGGTGGTTTTGCTCGCGCGGATGACTCAGGTTACAATACGCCTGACATATCGCCCCCTTCTCCGGATGGGGGCAGCGTAAGCGCTCTTGTGGCGGCACCGTAGGACTTTGAAGGTGGCCGTCGTAAGGGCGCTTTTTAGGTGCCCTCGCTCGGGCGCGCACGATGAAGGGAGAGCGTATGAAGAGCTTTATTGCCGAGGATTCATTCTGGGAGCTGTTTCCGCGGGCAGCGGTCGGCGTTGTGGTTGTGAAGGGCATGAAGCCCGCGGCTCAGATTCCTCAAGAGGACGTGGACGCGATTGCGGCGCTGCTCGATCGCGCCAACATCGATGCGGAACGCCACCTGACGAGTGATACCATCAGCGAGAATGCGCCGGTTAAGGCTTGGCGTGACGCGTACCGGCTGTTCAAGACCAAGAAGGGCGCGCGTTGCTCAGTTGAGAACCTGCTCAAACGCGTGCTCAAAGGGAAGCCGGTGGGCCACATCACGCCGGCGGTGGACATCTATAACACGGTGTCGCTGTCCTACGCGCTGCCCGTTGGCGGCGAGGACCTGCATGCGATTGAGGGAGATTTTCGCTTGAAGGTGACCGACGGTGGCGATGCGTTCTTGCCACTTGGCGAGGAAGCGGATGACCCGACGCTGCCCGGCGAGCTCGCCTACATTGACGATGCGGGCGCCGTGTGCCGCTGCTGGAACTGGCGCGATGGCGTTCGAACGGCTCTATCCGACGATTCGGCCGACGCATTCCTGGCGATTGAGTGCGTAGAGCCCGAGCGAATGGGGGACTGCCAGGCTGCCATCGATCGCTTGGCCGAGCTGCTTGAGCGCTATCTGGGAGCGACGGTTGTCGTTAAGACGCTTGTGACCCGCGACAATCCCTGTGTGGAGCTGTAGCGGCGCCTAGAACCTATTGATGCCCAAAACCACCACAAAGGCGCCTGTCCTTTGTGGTGGTTTTTATGTTGATGGGTCAACAAATGAGGCACGCAGGGCTGGCGTCCGCTGGGTACGGTTAAGATGTTAACCCGTTAGCATCATGCAAGCGAAAGGCGGTCGTCTCCCATGCAGCAGAACGACGAGACACGTTTTGAGGATTTTGTCGGACTGATCAGCGGGCTCTACAAGGAGATTCAGCGCATCAAGACGTCCGAAGGCGCAAGGCTCGGCCTTAAGGGCTCCGACGTCATGTGCCTGTACTATCTTGAGCGCAGCAAGGACGGCCTGACCGGCGCCGACCTCGCCCGCATGGCCGGCGTTACCCGTGCCGCCGTTTCGCGCACGCTGGCACATCTGGAGGAGGGCGGCTACGTCGAGGTCGATGATTCGGGTGATGCGGCCGTCAAGTACCGTGCCCCGGTGCGCCTGACTGCCCTGGGCGGCGAGAGCATGAGCGAGGCCGATCGCATCATTCGCGAAGTGCTCGACACCACCGGTAAGGCCATGGGCGTGGAGCAACGCGAGCAGATGTACGCGTCGCTGCGTACGATTCTCAACACCCTGCGCGAGATCTAAGGCCGCCAAGGCATTTGCTTCCAATTAACAACTGCATCGTCCCGTTTGAGCGCGCACGCCGTGTCGGGACATTGTTGTCAAAATTCCCTGCGCGAGATCTGCGCAAGAAAGGATTCGCTATGTCCGTCCGCATTATTACCGATTCCGCCAGCGATATGTCTCCGGCGGAGCACCCCGCTCTACGTGTTCTGCCGCTGTCCGTCACCTTTGGCTCCGACGTGTATATGGATGGCGTCGACATCGATCACCAGCGCTTTTACGAGATGCTCGTGGAGCGCGATGAGCTGCCCAAGACCGGTCAGGTCAACCCGTATGCCTTTTCACAGGCAATTGCCGAAGCGCGTGAGGCCGGCGACGAGGCCGTGATTATTACCGTGGGCGCCAAGCTTTCGGGCACCAATCAGAGCGCCCGTACCGCACTTGCCGAGGCGCCGGGCGGCGACGTGTTCGTTGTGGACAGCAATAACGTGACCTTGGGCGAGCGCGTGCTGGTTGAGTATGCGCTGCGCCTGGTGGACGAGGGCCGTAGTGCGGCCCAGATTGCGGCGGCCGTCGAGGCCGTTCGTGACCGCGTGGTCGTCATCGGCCTGCTCGAGACGCTGGAATACCTGGTGCGCGGCGGCCGCCTGTCTGCTGCGGCGGGCGCTGTGGGTACGCTGCTCAACGTGAAGCCGGTCGTGGCCGCCGAGGACGGCCTCATCGTGCAGTTGGGCAAGGCGCGCGGTTCCAAGAACGGTCGAAACCTGTTGAACCAGAAGGTTGAGCAGGCTGGCGGCGTCGACTTCTCCATGCCGCTGGCGCTTGGTTATACGGGTCTTTCGGACGCGGTGCTCAAGAAGTATATCGAGGACAGCGCCGCGCTGTGGGCCGGCCATGCCGAGAACGAGCTGCCCATCCACACCATTGGCGCCACCATCGGCACCCACGTGGGTCCCGGCGCCGTAGCCGTAGCCTTCTTCCGCCCCGCCAACTAACTATCCGGTCAAAACCACCACAAAGGGGACAGGCACCTTTGTGGTGGTTTATGCTGGTTCCGGTTGAAAGGAGCGCATGTTGGCGTCTGAGGGCTTTTTTGAGCGTGTGTACGAGGTGGTCGAGCAGATTCCCGAGGGGATGGTCGCCACGTATGGTCAGGTGGCGCTGCTTGCCGGTCGTCCACGAAGTGCGCGGTACGTGGGGTATGCCCTGCATAGCAATCCGCGCCCTGGTCAGATTCCCTGCCATCGTGTGGTGTTTGCCGATGGTCGCATTTGCGAGGGCTTTGCGTTTGGCGGCCCCGATGCCCAGCGTGAGCTCTTAATGGGGGAGGGCGTGACGTTTACCGATCCCATGCACGTCGACTTGGCCGCCTGTCGCTGGCCAGTAGGGCTCTAGCGGCTCTACCGTGGCCAAAACCACCACAAAGGTGCCTGTCCCCTTTGTGGTGGTTTTCCGTTGCAGGTTTACCTGGGTTAACTTATGGAGAAGCTATGGCGGTGCATATTGACGCTAGAAAGTAAACCATGGTGAACTATATTGGTTTCAGCAACGGAGCAGGCAATAGGCGATGAAAAAGCCTGCCCTGTTGAGTTTGATTCGCATTCCTCCCCTCTGTGCGATTCAACGGTGTACTTCGGGAACAGGCCCGCTGGCAACTAACTGCCAGCGGGCCTGTTCCTGTTTCGGGGAGAAATCTAATCTCACCGTCTATGTTGTGCGAAAGCGCTTTGCCTAGTACACCATGCCCATGGCGTCCTGAACCTCGGCCAGGGTCTGATCGGCGATCTCGTTGGCGCGACGGTTGCCCTCGTGCAGGACGTCCTTTACATAGTCCAGATCGTTCTCGTAGCGCTGACGGCGCTCGCGGATCGGCGCGAAGTACTCGTTGACGGCCTCGGTCACGTACTTCTTGAGCTGGCCGGAGCCGCCCATGCCGATCTCCTCGGCAATCTCGACCTCGGAGCGACCGGTGCAGATGGCGGCGGTCGAAAGCAGGCCGGACACGCCGGGGCGGTTCTCGGGATCGAACGTGATCATGCGCTCGGAGTCGGTCTGGCTCTTCTTGATGCGTTTGGCCGTCTCCTCGGCGGTCATCGAAATATTGATGGCGTTGCCGTAGCTCTTGCTCATCTTGCGGCCGTCCAGGCCGGGCAGCAGCGGGGTCTCGGACAGCAGCGCCTCGACCTCGGGGAACACCTTGCCGTAGCGGTTGTTAAAGCGGCGGGCGATGGTGCGGGTGAGCTCGATGTGCGGCAGCTGGTCGCGACCGACCGGCACCACGTTGCCCTTGCAGAACAGGATGTCGCAGGCCTGGTGCACCGGGTAGGTGAGCAGGAGGCCGGTAAGCTCGTGGCCCGAGGCCTCCATCTCGGCCTTGACCGTGGGGTTGCGCGCCAGCTCGGCCTCGGACACCAGCGACAGGAACGGCAGCATGAGCTGGTTGGCGGCGGGCACGGCGGAGTGCGCGTAGATCATGGTCTTGTCGGGGTCGATGCCGCAGGCAAGGTAGTCCATGACCATGTTGTACACGTTGTCCTGGATGTGCTCGGTGGTGTCGCGGTCAGTGATGACCTGGTAGTCGGCGATGAGCACGTTGGTCTTGGCGCCCATGTCCTGCAGCTCAACACGGCCCTTGAGGGTACCGAAGTAGTGGCCCAGGTGCAGACGGCCGGTGGGGCGATCACCGGTGAGCATGGTGAACTTCTCGGGCGTATTGGCCAGGCCCTCGCGAATGGCGTTGCTCTTTTGCAGCGCGACTTCGTAGCTGTTCTCGTTTGGCATGATTGCTCCTAACGTATGTTCATGGGTCAAGATGATAACGCGTTTATTGGAGGGGCGGGACGTAAGTAGGCGAGGGGCGGGAGAGGGGTGGCTTGTGCGGTGGGTGCGGCGCGGCCGCGCTTGGCCAACGGTGCCTTGGCACATCCTTGGCAGCTTGCCCTAGAGCTTGTGGTGGCGCTCTTCTTTGCGCTCCTCGGCTGCCTGCTCCTCCTGCTTAAAAGCGGGGTCGTCGGGGGTGACGAGCTCGTCCTCGTGCGTGCGCTTGTTGTAATGGTGGCGCAGCACGGGCTCAAACAGATGCAGATGCTTGGCAAAGGCCGCCGAGCCAATGGCGAGCACGGTAAAGATGAGTACGCGCATGGGCACCTCGACCTGGTTAATCGCGGCGGCGCCGGCCGAAAGCATGATGCACCAGGCATAGATGAGCAGCACGGCCTGTTTTTGGTTGTAGCCTTCTTGGATCAGGCGGTGGTGGATGTGGCCCTTGTCGGCCTGCCCGATGCTAATGTGGGCGCGCTTGCGGCGCACAATGGCGCTAAACGTGTCGATGATGGGCACGCCGGCAACGATGAGCGGGATGATAAGCGAGGTAAGTGCGGCGGTGCGGCTCACGTTGAGCAGCGAGATGGAGCCCAGCGCAAAGCCCAGAAGCAGCGACCCCGAGTCGCCCAAGAAGATGCTTGCGGGGTTGAAGTTGTAGCGCAAAAAGGCCAGACAGGCGCCAAAGAGCGCAATGGAGAGCGCGGCGGCGTCGATGCGGCCCGAGAGAACGGCCATCGAAAACATGGTGAACGACGCGATGCCGCAGATGCCCGTGGCCAAGCCGTCGAGGCCGTCGATGAGGTTAATGATGTTGGTGAATGCCACCAGATAGATTACGGTGATGGGGTAGGCGAGCCATCCGAGCATGATCTCGCCGGGGGCAAACGGGTTGACGATGACGCCGATTTTTAGGCCGCCGATACAGGCGATAAGCGCGGCGAGGACTTGTCCGGCCAGCTTTTGCTTGGGCGTGAGCTGGAAGACGTCGTCGATAGCGCCGGTCGCAAAGATGACGGTAAAGGAGAGCGCCAGCATGGGGTAGCTGATGTGCAGACGGGGGTGGGGCACCAAAACGGGCGGCCAACCCAGGTACCAGGTGCCTAGGATTTGCACAGTGCAGGCGACGACCAGGCCCAAAAACACCGCCGTTCCGCCCAAACGCGGGATGGGCTTGGTGTTGATGCGGCGCTTAGAAGGATAGTCGACGGCATCGAGCTTAATTGCCAAGCGCTTGACCAGGGGCACCGCGAGGAAGGTCGTGATAAAGGCCGCCGCTGCCACGCATAGGTACGGTATGTAGCTCGGGGATGAAGCCATGAATCTAAAAACCGCCAAGCGTCGAAGGAAAAGGTCAGAAGAACGCCATGCGCAAAGGGCATAGCCGAACCATAATACTCGATCAAGGGGGGTACATGGAATTGCACGCAGCGATAATCACGCGCTTACCAGATATTGGGATGTTGTCGATGGCTTGTCGGGATGCCGGCGGGGATCCATATGGACTGTAATGGTGATTTTCGGCAAAAGAAAACCACCCCCCACGTTACGAAAATGAACCCACCTAAAACAGGTGGGTGCCCTCATCGACTGTTCCAGCGTCCTTAACAACGAAGGATACCTGTACTAGGTACGACTGTGTGGGCTCCCTAAATAAACGCGACGGTTCACCCAGTTGCTCCGCGGGGGGCGGAATACCTACATCATAAAGCGGCACTTTATCGATTCCAGTCTTGACATTACAAAAATCGTGTCGGACGATTACGGCGCCTTGGGCTCGAGCCGTCTGTGGGGTTGATCCCTTTACGTTTGAGCTGCTGAATCGTTGTTTTGGAGCATGGTTTTATGCCGACGTCGTTGACCGAACTTTTTTCGCCCGCCTGCCATTTGTGTCCGCGCCGTTGCGGTGCGGCGCGCGATGAGGGCGCGCACGGCGTCTGCGGTGCTAACGACACGCTCAAGGTGGCCCGCGCCGCGCTTCATATGTGGGAGGAGCCGCCTATCTCGGGCGAGGCCGGTTCGGGCACGATCTTCTTTAGCGGCTGCTCGCTCAAATGTATCTACTGCCAGAACCACGAGATCTCGACCGGCAATTTTGGCCTTGAGATTTCGCCTGAGCGCCTGGTCGAGATTATGCTGGAACTGCAGGACCAGGGTGCCAACAACATCAATTTGGTGACGGCGACGCACTATGCGCACCTGTTGCCTGCCGCGATTGCCGCGGCACGGGCGCGCGGACTGGTTATCCCAATCGTCTACAACACGAGTGGTTACGAGCGCGCGAGTGCCGTGGCGGCGCTGGGCGACCTGGTCGATGTGTGGCTCACCGACTTTAAATATGCCGATGCGGCGCTTGCGCAGTCGCTCTCCCATATAAAGGATTACCCGCGTGTGGCCGTGTCGGGTCTGGCCCAGATGGCGCGCGAGATCGATCGCCGCGGGGGAGAGCTGGTGGATGACGACGGGCTCATGAAGCGCGGCATCATCGTACGCCACCTGGTGCTGCCGGGGCATGCGGATGACTCGTGCCGCGTGTTAGACCTGGTGTGGCAGACGGTGGGCGACGTGCCGATCTCGGTCATGAACCAGTACACGCCCAATGCGCTCATGCGCGAGCAGGGCGGCGAGTTGGCGCGCGCCGTGACGCGCGAGGAGTACGAGCAGGTGCTCGACCATGCCGACGACCTGGGCTTTACGACAATGTTCTGGCAAGAGGGCGGCGCGGTAGACGAGAGCTTCACCCCCGCCTTCGACACCACCGGCGTCCTCACCAGCGCAAAGTAGAGCGCACGCTGATGATTTTTCTGGGACGGGGATTAAAAAAGGCTCTGTTAGACCAGGATTGACATACATGTGTCCCCACGGTGCCATATCGTTGACCCCATAGACCGCGATGATGGGG
>NZ_WQPL01000001.1 GCF_018785245.1 Collinsella aerofaciens
GGTCGGCGGCCCGTTCTGGGCGCGCCTCAATCGTAGCCCGAGACGGTCCCGGGCTGACAATTTCGACTGTAATGGACGTTTTTTAACGACTAGTCATTTAAGAACGTCCCCGATGAGTACTCTCACGCTAGAGCAGGTTCTTCTGTACCCATGCGATGATGTCGCTCGACTCGTAGAGCGGCTTGCCGTCGATGAACAAGCAGGGAACCTGGCGCTTTCCGCCGACGGCGATGAGTGTCTGCTCGGCTTCGGTATCGGTCGAGATATTGCGCTCGGGGATGGTCACACCGTTATCGGCCAGGAATCGCTTGACCTTCATGCAATACGGGCAGCCGGTCATAACGTAGAGCACGAGCTCGTGATCAGTAGCCATGGGTCTCCAATCGGTTGAGGTTTCGATTGAAATACCCAAAGCTGCCGCGGTCTATGCGCGCGTCAATGATGACTCGATGGCCTGGACCAGAAGCGCCGTGGCTCCGGTGCCGCAGGGCTTGTCATAGTAGTCAACAAAGCGCTGGTCGGCAAGATAGCCGCGGGCGAGGCCCAGGTATGCTTCGTCTTGGGGTTCGTGCCCCCAGTTAAGGCCAATCCATCGACGGTGCATTGCGACAAGTTTACGGGCCTCGCTGCTCTCTGGGTCGCCAGCGCCCATGGCAATCGAGAGCTGACCCAGAATAGCGCGTTCAAGTTCCTTCATGTCGTTCCATGTCTCGGGGTCCATGTCCAACAGCGCTTCGTTTGCTGCATCGATAGCCTCGTCGCCATAGCGCGCCCGCGCCTCGGCGCCGTAGCGCTCCTCGTTTTCCTGCACGGTGCGCCAGCGCTCCAGTTGCGGCAGGACGGCGCCCATGAGCGAGACGGCTTCGTCGAGCGACATACCGGTGTTTTGCGCCAGCCGCGGGGCACAATCCTCGATCATTGCCTCCATGGTGGTGTCGTAGGTGTACTGGCCATGGTCGTAGCACCACTTGCAGTAATGGTCAGTCGTGGCGCCCGTGGCGTCGGTGCCGCAGTCGTCGGGCGTGAGTATCATGCCGCAGCTCTGGCAATAGTGCTCGGGCATTTCGAGCAGATGGGACAGTGGCTCGTCGGTTACGGCGGCGATGAGCTTCATCATGTCGATGCCCGGTGTGACCTCGCCACGCTCCCAACGGCTGACGGCTTGGCGTGTGACGAAGAGCTTGGCGGCGAGCTGCTCTTGGGTAAGGTGATGGGCGCGACGGACAGCGATGAGCTTTTCTGCAAAGGCCATAGCGGCTCCTTTCTGCTGGTTGATGGCTTAAGCATACGCGGCGGCAGGTGCCCTTCCAAGCAACCGTTGGTTGCACGACGGAGGACCGCGGCGAAGAATTGCGCGCAACGCCCCACGCCTCCATGCCGTACAATGACCGGCATGGAACCTATCGCACACATACATACCGACCTGCCGCAGAAGTTCGGCATCCCGCGCAACAGCTTTTTGGCGCCCCATCTGCAGGGGCGCATCGTCTTTGAGCCGGAATTTGCCTCCAACGCAGCAGTTGAGGGTCTGGATTCCTTCTCTCACTTATGGTTGCTGTGGCGCTTCGAAAACGGAACGCCCGGCGGCACGGCTAAGGACATAGCTGCCGATGCCAAGTTGCAGGACAGGTCCGGCACCAACGTCAAGTGGTCGAAAACCGTGCGCCCGCCGCGTTTGGGTGGAGCCGAGCGCGTGGGCGTGTTTGCCACGCGCAGTCCGTTTCGCCCTAATCCCATCGGTCTCACCTGCGTCAAGCTCGATCGTGTCGAATTCACCGATGATGGCCCCATCATTCATGTGCTGGGGGCCGACCTGCGCGACGGCACGCCCATCTACGACATTAAGCCCTACATTCCGTTTGCGGACTGTCACCCGGATGCGACCGGCGGCTGGATCGAGGACGCTCCGTGGCAAGAGCTCGACATCGAGTTCCCGCAGACGCTGCAGGATATGGTCCCGCCCGCAAAGCTCCCCGGCTTGGTCGAGGTCCTTCGCCAAGACCCGCGCCGCGCAGGCAGCAAGCACGAGCCAAACCGCGTCTATCACCTGGCCTTTGCCGGGCTCGACATATCTTTTACGGTCGATAAAACCCAGCTAACCGTAGTCGCCGTCAACGACGCGCAAGACTAACCAGCCATTCGTCCGCACCCGTCAAATTAGGCGCCAAACCCCATGCCAAAACCGCTCACGCTGGTAGAAAATAACGCCTACCAAAACAATCCGCTTTGCATGGGAGCTCAGCATGAAATACGACTTTAGCTCGCTTATCGACCGCCACGGCATGGACTCCATCGCCGTTGACTCTTGGGGCGAGATCCCCGGTATGGCTCCGAACGCACCCGACGAGGGCTTCGACCGCATTCCCATGTGGGTGGCCGATATGAACTTTGCCACGGTGCCCACGGTCCAGGAACACATCATTCAGCGCGCCCAGCACCCCATGTTTGGCTATTTCAATCCGCGCCCCGAGTACTTTGACCGCATCATCGAATGGCAGAGCCGCCGCAATGGCGTCGAGTGCCTGCGCCCTGAACATATCGGCTACGAAAACGGCGTGCTGGGCGGTGTCGTGTCGACACTGCGCGCGTATGTCCAGCCGGGCGATGCGGTGCTGGTCCACAGCCCCACCTACATCGGCTTTACCAAGTCCATCGAAGCCGCGGGTTATCGTATTGTCCACAGCCCGCTTAAGCTCGACGACCAGGGCGTGTGGCGTATGGACTTTGAGGACATGGAGCACAAGCTCGCCCAAAACCACATCCATGCCGCGGTGTTCTGCTCGCCGCACAATCCCTGCGGCCGCGTATGGGAGCGCGACGAGATTGAGCGCGCCATGGACATCTATTGCCAGCACGATTGCGTGGTGATCTCGGACGAGATTTGGTCCGATATCATTCTGCCGGGTCACAAGCATATTCCGACGCAGTCGGTGAGCGAGGATGCCCGCATGCGCACGGTTGCCCTCTATGCGCCGAGCAAGACGTTCAACCTGGCGGGCTTGGTCGGCAGCTACCACATTGTCTACAACGAGACGCTGCGTGACCGCATGTGCGCCGTGTCCAACAAGACTCACTACAATGAGATGAACGTCCTCTCCATGCATGCGCTGATCGGTGCCTACCAGCCGCAGGGCTACGAGTGGGTGGACGAGCTCAACCAGGTGCTTGCCGGCAATATCGAGTACTTCTGCGATTACGTGGACGAGCATTTTGAGGGCGTGTCTTATTCGCGTCCGCAGGGCACGTACATGGTGTTTCTGGACTGCACCGAGTGGTGCCGCGAACATGGCCGCGATATTCAGTGGCTGCTCGACGAGGGGGCGCGCGTGGGCGTGGGGTATCAGGACGGTCGTCCGTTCCACGGGCTCTGCCACATTCGCGTGAATCTGGCGCTGCCGCTTTCGCGCGTAAAGGAAGCGTGCGACCGCCTGGACCGCTACGTTTTTAATGCACGGTAAGTGAGCACTGCATGCTGGGTCTTCTGCCAAGTCAGCTGGAAGGCCCCACACGGTAAAGCGTCTGTAACAATTGGGTGCTCGTGTGGTTTTGTTTGCTATTATCTTTAACCATTTCAGTCTGTAAACAGGATCGTATGGAGCTCGATGAAAAGATCCCGTCGCTCGGTTGCCATTTCGTTGTTTGTTGCGCTTGCAGTGGCGAGCGCTTTTGTCGTAGCGATAGCTGGCTGCTCCGGGTCGAATGACGGAGCCTCGACGTCTGCATTAGAAGGTCTGGACGCCTCACAAGCCAAAGACGACAACCTTAAGACGCTCAACGTTGGCAGCGACCTCTATCCACCGTTTGTGTATACCGACGAGTACGGCGATATCGTTGGCCTGGATGTCGAGATATTGACCGAGGCTTTGGCCCGCATTGGTTACAAGCCAAAGTACCAGCTGATCGATTGGGAAAAGAAGAAAGAGCTGCTGGCGAGCGGCGAACTCGATTGTGTCATGGGCAGCTTTAGCATGACGGGTCGCGAAAACGAGTATCGTTGGGCCGGCCCGTACCTTGCGAGCCGCCAGGTGGTCGCGGTCGATCCCCAGAGCGATATCTACACGCTTGCTGATCTTGAGGATAAGGTCGTGGCGGTTCAATCCACCACCAAGCCCGAGGACATTTCGCTCAATCGTACAAATGAAAACGTTCCGCAGATCAAAGAGCTCTACAGTTTTTCGGACCGTTCATACCTGAATCCGGCGCTCGTCGAGGGCCTGGTCGACGCCATCGCCGCACATGAGTCGTCGTTGCTCACCTACGAAAAAGACTATGGTGTGACGTATCGCATTTTGGATGAGCCGCTGCTAGAAGTTGGTTTGGGCACTGCTTTCGACATCAACGATACGCGCGGCATCGACGTTAAGCTCACCCGTGCCTACCAAGAAATGCTTGCCGATGGCACCATGGAACGCCTGGTGTCAAAGTACTTTGATGACCCTTCGCCATTTTTGAATATGGAGGGCCTGTCATGATTGATGCGCCCGACCACGCCGCTCAGGAGCGGGACAATCGTTCGGCAGGGGCATGGCTCCTTGTCGCTCTGCTGGGGATAGCGCTCTCGGTTGTTGCCGGCATGATGAGCTACGGTTACACGACGGCCCAAGCCGAGCAGCGCTTTGCCGACGTTGTCGATTACGTGGCGACGCAGAGCCTTTCCTACGATGCATTCAACAGCGCCTATACGACCAAAAACCTGATTCGCGTTATGGAGATCGCCGGAGAGACAGCGCGCGATATGGAGCGCGACGGTTCGGTGGATAACGCCACGCTGGAGCAATATACCGACCAGTTCAACGTGAGCGCGCTGATCGTGACGAACGCATCGGGCAATTTGGTGTCCGAGTCCTCGACGGATGGCGTGGGCTACGAGTCGCTCGCTACGTATCTCAAGGAAGCACCCGTGCTGGAGGTGGCAGCCCATCCGCTTAAGTCCTATACCGCCCGCATCACACTTGCGGATGACTCGGTCACAGACATTGGCTGCGTGACTCGGCGGGATGACGAGGGTATCGTTGTCGCGGTAAGGCATCAGAGCGCGAAGGCAGTTGCAAGCAATACGCTCAAACTGCAGAGCCTGCTCGGTGGTTATGAGACCATCGACAGCGGCAATATCGTGATCGAAAGCGATGGCAAGGTCGTTGCGACCAATGCCGTTGGACCCACCATATTGGGCGTGTTCGATCTGCCTGCGACGGATGTCTTTATTGTCGACGGTATAAAGGATCGATGCCCGGCTGGTAAGGTCAGATTGGTTAACGCCGACGGCGAGTGGTATCTGGGCACATTTGGTAAAGCGCGAAAATTCTACGTGTACACCTATGCCTCGGCGCAGCGCTACTTTGAGGTCGTCGCGGCTGTTGCTGCCGGCGTGCTGGTGCTCTACAGCGGTGTTATAGCCGTTGTTGTGACGGTGCGTCGCCGCGCTGATCGCCGACGTTTGACGGACTTGCTGCAGCAGGAGCGCGACTATGGCGACAAGCTGGCAAAGGCGGCGCGTGAGGCCTCGTCTGCCAACTCGGCAAAGACGGAGTTTCTGCGTCGCATGAGCCACGATCTGCGCACGCCCATCAACGGCATTCGCGGCATGGTCGAGGTTGGCGATGCCAATGCGGACGATCTGCAAAAGCAGACTGAGTGCCGCTCGAAAATCTGGACGGCATCGGGACTGCTGCTCGACCTTGCCAACGAGGCACTCGATATGAGTCGCCTGGAGAGCGGGCAGGTCGACCTAAACCTCGTGCCCATAAACTTGGTGGCCCTCAACTGTGAAGTGCGCGATATTCTGGAGCGCCAGGCCGAGGAGCGTCTGGTGAAAATTATCTGTGACCAGCAGGCGCTTGATCATCCCTATGCACGGGTGAGCGTGACGCACCTCAAGCGCTTGTTGCTCAATATTGCCGGCAATGCCGTCAAGTACAACCGCCAAGGCGGCTATGTTCGCCTGGCGTGCCGCGAGGTGGAGCCAGCGGATGGCGTCCCCGTCTATGAATACACGATCGCCGACAACGGTATTGGCATGAGCGAGGAGTTCCAACAGCGCCTCTACGAGCCGTTTTGCCGCGAGGAACAGCAGGTGGAAGGCGCTTCGTCGGGAACTGGACTGGGCGCGCCTATCGCAAAACAGTTGGTTGAGCTTATGGGTGGAACCATGAGCTTTACGAGCGTCTTGGGGCAGGGGACGACGTTTACCATCCGCCTGCCGTTCGAGAAGTGCGACCGCTCCGAGATTCCTCAGGCAGTGCGCGTGGAGGCGGGCGATGGCGATGCGCTCCAGGGCTTGCGCGTTTTGCTCGTAGAGGATAACGATCTGAATGCCGAGATCGCGCAGTTTACGCTCGGCCGTGCCGGTGCCGTCGTGACGCATGCTAAGGATGGTGAGTCTGCCGTCGAGATGTTTACCGCGAGCGCGCTGCACGAGTATGACGTGGTGTTGATGGACATCATGATGCCCGGTATCGATGGTCTTGAGGCCACGCGTCGAATTCGAGCGCTCGATCGCGAGGATGCCGCGACCACGCCGATTATCGCCGTGAGTGCCAACGCCTTTGCCGACGACCGCAGGCTTTCGCGTGAGGCGGGCATGGATGCGCACCTGAGTAAACCCGTGAGCTCGCAGGAGCTCGTTGAGGCGCTTGCGCACATAGCCGCCGACGCTTCATAAGCATATGGCCTGGTTCCAAGGTGGGTTGGAACCAGGCCATATTGTTATTGATGAGGCCTGTTTTTGGAGCTTACTTTTCTTGAATCTGCTTGCCGCAGAGATGCTCAATCGTAATCTCGTAGAGCTGGACGCCCTTAATGTCCTTGGCGATTTCCTCTTCGACCTCCTCGGCAGAAGGGTAGTACTTAAGGGCGAGCTGGCGGACTTTGTCCTCGATAAACGCGGGGGTGTCATTCGCCAGGCGACAGCGGCCAAAGACCACGGTACTCATAACGTAGGGAGCCCAGTCGCCGTCCTGGTACCACTCGTTTCCGTAAACGGTAAAGCAGACCTTGTCATCGCGCTTGAGTGCGTCGACCTTGTGGCCAGCCTTGGCGCCATGGAAATAAATATTGTCGTGCTCGGCGTCAAAGAAGTAGTTGACGGGAATGGCGTACGGGTAGCCATCGTCGCCGTTGACGGCAAAGACGCCGCGCTTGCAGGTGGCGAGCAGTTCGCGCGCTTCCTCGTCGGTGATGGCGCGTTTCTTTCGACGTAAGGGCCTAAACATCGTTGACTTCCTTTCTGGTCGTGCGTGGTGGTTGAGCACAAACTATAGCGAAACGGATCCGTTTTTCTTGATGCGGGCGAGTATGTTTTTGAGCTTGTTAAAGTCGAGCGGTTTGGACAGATGAGCGTTCATGCCGGCGTCGTGTGCCGCCTTGGCGTCCTCGGCAAAGGCATTGGCGGTGAGCGCGATGATGGGGATATCGGCTGCATCGACCTTCTCGCTCAGACGAATCGCGCGGGTCGCCGCGTAACCATCCATTCCCGGCATCATAATGTCCATCAGGATCGCATCGAAGCTGCCGGCGGGATGCGATAGGTACAGATCGACGACTTCGTTGCCGTTGGCGGCGCGGGTGACCACGACGCCCTCGGATTCTAGCAGCGCCTGGGCAATCTCGGCATTCAATTCGTTGTCTTCGGCGAGCAGTACGTTCATGTCGGCGAGCGAGCAGTCGAGCGCCCCCTCGACCGTATTCGCCCGCGCCTGGGGGTTCTTGTCGATATCGAGCGGAATCTCCACGTAGAACGAGGTGCCCGCATGGAGCTCGCTGGTGACTTCGATGGTGCCGCCCATCAGTTCAATAAGCGACTTGACGATTGGCATGCCCATGCCGGTTCCTTGGAACTTGCTACGCGCATCGTTACCTTCTTGGGCAAACGGCTCATAGATATGCTTTAAAAACTTGGAAGTCATGCCAATGCCGGTATCCGAAACGCTAAAGCAAAAGAGCGCGCGCCCGTTATCGAGTGGCTTGGTCTTTGAGCTAAAGGTGACGGAGCCGCCGTGCTTGTTGTACTTAATGCTGTTGTCTAACAGGTTGATCATGATCTGTCGGATATGGGTGGGACTGCCGACCATGTATGGCCCCGTGGTGTATGGCAGACTATTGTCCTGCATGGTGATGCCGTTATCGGATGCGCGGAGCTTGCACAGAACCAGCGTATTGTCACAGAGCTCTTTGAGGTTAAAAGGCGCATGTTCCAGTGTTATCTTGCGGTCTTCGATTTTGCCCATCTCGAGGATGTCGTTAATCAGCGAGAGCAGGTGATTGGCGGCAACACGAGCCTTGGCGCGGCTTTCGCGGGCGACCTGGATATCGCCTTCCTTCAATTCCTCGATATCGATAAGGCCCAGGATGCCGTTGAGCGGCGTACGGATGTCGTGGCTCATGCGCGTGAGGAATGCCGTCTTAGCGGCGTTGGCGGCGTCGGCTTTTTCGCGCTCGGTTCGAGCGCGCACGAGCGCCCAGATGAGCAGGACGATGCTGACCGACAACATACCGATGAGGGTGGAGGCAACGGCGGTGCGGTTGCGATAAAGGAATTGAAGCGTGTTGGATTCCTGGGCCGTGTACGACGTAGAGGAGTAATTGCTTGCGGAGAGCGATTCTCCGGCATTGATGATGCCCTTGTTGATGATTCCCAGCAGCTCGGGCTTTCCGCGCGAAATCCAGCACGAGAGCTCGCAGGTGTCAGGGAGCTCGACCGTCTCGCAGTCCTCGAGATCATAACGATCGCCGAGGGTTTTTACGCGTGAACTGGGAGCGACGACGCAGCGCGCCGTTCCCCTCCTGAGGGCGTCGAACGCTTCATCGTCGGATCGGTATTCGGTCACGGTCGCTGTGGGGAACAGACTTTCAAGTACGTTTCGGTTGATAAACGATGATTTGGTACAGGCGATGTTCTGAAGATCTTTGTTCAGGTTGCTTCCGCTGTGGATGGCGGTGAGGGATATGGTCCCCAACGATACCGACTGCACAACGCCTGATTGCTCGGCAAACCAGTAATCTCGGTATACCGGCAGCGCGACGTCTATGCTTCCCTTTGACAGGGCCTTTGACATCATCTTGTAGCTATCAAAGGCGACGGTTTTGACCGTAATGCCAAATTTATCGTGCAACGTCGTCGCAAGCGATGCGAGCGAGCCTTCCATTTTGCCGTCTTCGTCTTCGTTGCAGTAGGGGAGTTTGCCCGTAATGTAGCCGAGCGTGATGGTGTTGTCATTTGCTTTGAGCCAGGAACGTTCGGGGCCGTTGAGCGATGATGAACCGCTGTTTTGGGCCGAGTAGTTAGATTTGACTTCGTCGATATAGCGTGGGTTGACGCGGGCGATTGCCGACATGGCGGCATTGATGTCGTCCATCAGGTCGGGGCGGCTTTTGGGGACGGCAAAATAGTAGTCGCTCGAACCAATGTAGAACATGGGGGAGGCGCTGGGCGACGAGGTCGTGTCGTTCATGATGATGGCATCGACCTCGTTGTTTGTGAGCGCGTCAAAGAGGGCACTGCCAGTGTCGATTTCTTTATAGGTGCAGGTAATGCCTTCGTTGGCGAGCCACTGCTGGCCAACGAAGGTTTGCATGACGCCGGAGTTGCAACCGATAGTGAGACCCTGGAGCGCTTGGGGGTCACCCTTGGCCAGATCGTCGCGATCGGGCTTGGCGTAGATGTAGTAGCGCTCGGTGCCCTCGGGGTTCGAGGAAAAGAGCAGCTTTTGGGCGCGTTCCTCGGAGTAGGAGATGTTGGGCATGAGGTCGATCTCGCCTGCCTCGAGCATGTCCATAAGCTCGGTGAAGGTGCCGGAGACGTATTCGTACCGCCAGCCGGGCGTGTAGTACGACAGGGTCTGGAGGTACTCGTAACCCCATCCCGAGAGACGCTCGCCGGGGGTGCCGTTCTGGAAGCCCTCGTTGTTGACGAGCCAGCCGACGCGGACCGTCTTGACTGGCTGACTAGAGTCATCGGCAAAAGCCTGGACAGGCGCGATGGAACTCAGTGCGGCAAGCGCGGCAAACACAATGGCCAGGGCGCGACATATAACTGAACGAAGGACAGTGGCAGCTCTCACATGCAATCCTAACGAATCGAGACAATACCGCATAAGGATACCAGCTCAGCCTGCCCAGTCGGCAGCTGTACCGCTAAACGCTCCCGCCCGGCAGTTGGGGACAGTCCCTTTCTGCCGGCACAAAAGGAACGTCCCTAGCTGCCGGTTGTGGGACAATACCGAGCGAACGTGATTGGGCGTCTGGGAAAAGGGGTCGCGATGAACAGGTTGAGGACGCTTGCCGACGTACTGCGACAGGCTGGCTTTGCACGCATCACGGGTCTGTTTCTTATCTTTTACCTGCTGTGCTCGACGGCTGTCTGGCTGTCCGAGCCCACGACCCTCACGTTTGGCGATGGTCTCTGGTTTAGCTTTGAGACGGTCTCGACGATCGGCTTTGGTGACATTCCGGCCGAGACACCGGTTGCCCGCGCCATTACCGTCATTCTGAGCGTCATCAGCATCTTCTACATCGCCATGCTCACGGGCGTGGCGGTGAACTACTGCAATACGCTTATCAAGATGCGCCAAAAGGACACCATGGCGCGCTTTATGGATGATCTGGAGCATTTGGAAGAGCTCGATCGCGACCAGCTCGCCGATCTGTCGCGCCGTGTGCGCGAGTATCGTCGACGCCAGCGCTAAGACGAACGTCGTGCGCCACAACAAGGGGGACCAAACATGAACATCACCGTCTACCTGGGCGCGAGCGTCGGCAACGACCCGGCGTTTCTGCCTGCGGTGCAAGAACTGGGCAACTGGATTGGCTCCAACGGACACGCGCTGGTATACGGCGGGTCCAAATCGGGCCTGATGGGTGCGCTCGCCGATAGCGTACTTGATGCTGGTGGTCATGTGACGGGCGTGGAGCCGAGCTTTTTTATCGAGGCCGAGTTTCAACATGACGGTATCGACGATCTCATCGTGACGAGTGATATGGCGGAGCGCAAGGCCAAGATGATCGAGCTCGGCGATGCGTTCATTGCCTTTCCCGGTGGCACGGGCACGCTCGAGGAGATTGCCGAGGTCATGTCCGCGGTGTCGTTGGGGCACCTGAGTGCTCCGTGCATCCTGTATAACCTGGACGGTTACTACAACGACCTCAAGGCGCTGCTCGGGCACATGATCGATAAGGGTTTATCGAGCCCGCAGCGCCAGCACGGCATCTACTTTGCCGACGATTTGCGCGAGATTGCCTCGATTATCAACGGATAAGCCTTGAGCCTGCCCTACTATGGCTCCCAATGGTGCCGTTTGCGGCGCAGACGGTTGGCTTGTCTGGGCCACACTCGCTCTACAATAAAACGTATCTATGTCGACTTTGACCGCGGGAGGACCCGATGGATAACCTTGCCAAACCCACGAACCGAGCGCTGTTTTTGGTCAGCGTTGCCGTGACCGGTGCACTCGCGGGTGCCGCAGTCTGGCTGTTCTTTTTTGCGATGGAGCACGGTATCGACTATCTATGGACCGAGATTCCGCACGCGCTGGGCGTCGCTTCGCCCGAGCTTGCCAGCGGCCCGTTTGGCTTTCTGCCGTACCCGTTTTTTGTCTGCCTGCTGGGCGGCTTGGTGATTGGCCTGTACGAAAAGATGACGGGCACCAAGACCGATGACCTCAACCAGGTGATGGCTAAGGTTAAGCAAGACGGGCGCTACCCGTACGACAACCTGGGCAAGCTTTCGCTCGCGGCATTGCTGCCGCTGCTGTTTGGCGGAAGCATTGGACCGGAGGCCGGCCTGACCGGCGTTATCGCCGGTCTGTGCAGCTGGGTCGGCGACCGCATGCGTCGCTTTGGCGCCGAGTTTAGGGAGCTCACGTTGCTGGGCACCCAGGCTGCCCTGACGGCGCTCTTTACCGCGCCCGTCTTTGGCTTTGTGGCGCCGCTTGTCGGTAGCACCGACGGCCAGGGTGAAGACGCCGACGATGAGTCCGCGTCCGGCGAGATCACCATCAAGCTGCCCAAGGCGCAAAAGACGGTGGTCTACGGTATTGCGATTGCCGGCGGTCTGGGCACCTACCTGCTGCTTGGACAGCTTGTGGGCGGCGGCATGGGCATGCCCAGGTTCGAGTCCGCCGAGGTGGGCAACCTAGAGCTTACCTGGCTCGTCCCTCTGTCGTTGATCGGCACCGTCTGCGGCTGGCTGTACTTTGTCTCTGAGCATGCAAGCGAGGCACTGTCCCATGCAATAGGGGAGCGTCCTGTCGTCAAGGCCATGCTGGCCGGTCTGGCACTCGCCATCTGTGGCACGGTCCTGCCCTATACCATGTTTGCCGGCGAGACCCAGGCCGACGTGCTCATGGAAACCTATCTGACCATTCCCGCTGGCGTGCTTATCGCGACCGGTCTTGTTAAGGCCATGCTGACGCCCGCCCTCATCAACCTTGGTTGGCGCGGCGGTCACTTCTTCCCGGTTATCTTCTCGGGCGTAAGCCTGGGCTATGGCCTTGCCATCCTCACCGGCGCAGATCCGGTCTTTTGCGTCGCCGTCTGCACGGCATCGACGATGGGTGCGGTCATGCGTCAGCCGGTCATGGTCGTGGGCCTGCTGCTCATGTGCTTCCCCCTCAAGGGTATCGTCTGCATGATCATCGCGGCCGTCATCGCCGCCGGCATTCCACTGCCCAAGCCGCTGCGCAAGTAGTACAGTGGCGCACGCCGGGGACATGCCCTTTGCCACGGATTTGCGGGGAGGGGGGGCGATCGCGTCCTTCGCGGATTGAGACTCGTGTGGCTACAGATCGCGTACTCGATAAACCTTGGTGCTGACGGTGCAGCTGATTGCGCATAGTGCGAGCGCCAGTACGGCAATTCCTGCACACAGACAGCCAAGGACGGCAGGATCGGGATTCGCTCCGGCAATCGACATGAGCCAGTTGCTGATGGGGTTGGAGGAGCTCAACGTGGCAATGGCAAGGCACCAGAGCAGGGCAAACAGGCCAACGGATAGGCGCAGTGCCTCCATGTGTCCAAATCGGAAGAACAGCGGCTGTGCCAAGAACACCATCATGAGGGAGATGAGCATCGATGCTGTCGAGGCAATTGCGATCTCAAAGATGGTTTGTCCTGTCGAGGCCACGCCCATGCTGTTGAAGAACGGAAGGGCGATGATGTTCAAAAGCACGGCGGCGCAGGCCATGATGGCCGAGAAGACAACGATGCACAGGTAGCGTGCGCAAATAATGTCTTTGCGCGTGAGAGGCAGCGTTGCCCGATAACGCTCCCATCCGTTTTGATTGTCGAAGCCGGCCAGCGAGCTCATGACCATGATGGGCGACATGGCGCTGACCGCGCAGGCGCCGGCGCTCATGCCGGAATCGCCATCCGACGCGTTGGCAAGGGTTAGCACGACGAAGATGAACAGGCCGACGCCCGCGATGCTCGGGGTGAGCGTGCGAACGATGGCGAGCTCGGACATAAAGGCGCGTTTCATTTCGAAGCCCCTTTCAGCATGAGGCGCAGATAGTCATCAATGGTTGCCCGATCGCAGGGAATCTCGGGAAAGGCCTCGAGCGTTTCGCGACGGTTGGGCACGAGCACGTCCACGCTATAGGCGTGGCGGACGGCACGGGCGCCTTCGACGCAAGCCATAAGCTCGGCGGCCTGCGCTTGGGTGCAGTGGGCGATGCCGGCGCGGTCGGTAATGTCCTCGCGCGGCAGGTCAAACACAATCGAGCCGTTATCGATGCAGATGACGCGATCAGCGGTGCGATCGAGGTCAGACGTAATGTGGCTCGAGAGCAGCACGCTGTGCTGGCCGTCGGCGACAAAGGCAAGCAGCTCATCAAGCAGTTCCTCGCGTGCCATGGGATCGAGGCCCGCGGTGGCTTCGTCCAAAACGAGCAGCTTGGCATTGTGGCTGAGTGCGCAGGCAAGCTGCAGTTTCATGCCCATGCCGCGGGAGAGATCCTTGACCTTTGTCTTGGGATCGAGGCCAAATCGGTTGATGAATCCCGCGAACGTTTCGCGGTCCCACGTGGGGTACGCCGGTCCTACGAGCGACTCGATCTGGCCCACCTTGAGCGTGGAGGGGAAGGGGCACGTGTCCAGGACAAGACCGACGCGGGAGCGTAGATGGCGTTGCGACTCATCGGGCGCGTCGGCGCCACAACGTTGCCCAAACAGGTTCACTTCGCCGGCATCGAGCTTTATAAGCCCGAGCGCGGCTCGAATCGTCGTGGTTTTGCCGGCACCGTTGGCACCAACAAAGCCGACGATCTGGCCGGGCTCCACGGCAAGCGTGACGTCGCGCAGCGAAAAGCGGTCGCTTACAGTGCGTGAGATGCCTTTGAGTTCTAGCAAGTTTTGCATGGTATAGCCTTTCTTGCAGATGGCTACTGCATGGTTTCGGGGGCCACCAGGTCGAGCATCTCGTGCAGTTTGTCGCGCGTGACGCCCAGGGTTTCGGCTTGGCTCGCCGCTTTCGCAAGCAGCTCTTCGATATGGCAGAGCTGGTTTTCGCGCAAAAGCTCCTGGTTGCCCTCGGCGACAAAACAGCCCTTGCCCTGCACGGTGCAGATAAACCCGAGCTGCTCCAGGTCGGCGTAGGCGCGCTTGGTGGTGATGACGCTCACGCCAAGATCGCTCGCGAGTGCACGGATGCTGGGGAGTTTGGCTCCCGCAACAAGCGTGCCCGAAAGAATCTGAGCTTTGACCTGCGAGGCTATCTGCTCGTAGATGGGCTTATCGCTCGAATTGGATAGGATGATGTCCACAGCGGCTCCTTAGCTGTTGGGCTACACGTGTATATAACCGGTAAGCACAGTATATATACACTATGTACAGTTATGCAAGAGGCAAATACGGATTGGGCCGGCTGCCTAGGCCCCAACTGATGAATTTGTCCTGATAGGCGCCTTAGAGCGGGATTTCGCGGCTACAATAGTGCGGTTACAACGACGTAATGCACTCAATGCAAGAAAGGATCCGCATGGCAAGCCTGTCGGATGAAATCTCGTCGCGCCGCACATTCGCGATCATCAGCCACCCGGACGCCGGTAAGACCACACTTACCGAGAAGCTGCTGCTCTATACCGGCAGCATCCAGACTGCCGGCTCGGTCAAGGGCAAGAGCTCGGCCAAGCATGCCGTCTCGGACTGGATGGACATCGAGAAGGAGCGCGGTATTTCCGTTACCTCCTCGGTGCTGCAGTTCACCTACAACGGCGCCTGCGTCAACATCCTCGATACCCCCGGCCACCAGGACTTCTCGGAGGATACCTACCGTACCCTTATGGCCGCCGACGCTGCTGTTATGGTCATCGATGGCGCTAAGGGCGTCGAGGCCCAGACCAAAAAGCTCTTTAAAGTCTGCACGCTGCGCCACATTCCCATCTTTACCTTTGTGAACAAGCTCGACCACGAGGCTCGCGACCCGTTTGAGCTCATGGAAGAGATCGAGAATGTCCTGGGCATCAATACGTATCCCATGAACTGGCCGATCGGCAGCGGCCGCAACTTCCGCGGCGTGTTCGATCGTCAGACTCGTCGCGTCATTGCCTTTGAGGGCGACGGCCACGCCAACGCCACCAAGAAGGTCGCCGAGGTCGAGGCCGAGCTGGGCGATCCTTCCATGGACGAGCTCATCGGCGAGGAAAACCATAAGAACTTGATGGACGACATCGAGCTGCTCGATGGTGCCGGCGACGAGCTCGATTTGGATGCCGTGGCCTGCGGCAAGCTGAGCGCGGCGTTCTTTGGCTCGGCGCTCACCAACTTTGGCGTGGAGCCATTCCTTAAGGAGTTTCTGCGTCTGGCCCCGACGCCGCGTGCCTATACCGATACGCTCACCAGCGAGCCGGTCGATCCCTGCCGCGACGACTTTAGCGGCTTTGTGTTTAAGATCCAGGCCAATATGGACAAGAACCACCGCGACCGCATCGCCTTTGTGCGTATTTGCTCGGGCAAGTTCGAGCGCGGCATGGACGCCTTCCACGTGCAGGGCAACCGCAAGCTCAAGCTTGCCACGGGCACGTCGATGATGGCCGATGACCGCGCCATCGTGGACGAGGCGTACGCGGGCGATATCGTGGGCCTGTTCGACCCGGGTATCTTTAGCATCGGCGACACCGTGTGCTCCGGCAAGTGCCACGTGCAGTATCCGCAGATCCCGACGTTTGCCCCCGAGATGTTCGCTCGCATTACGCAGGTCGACACGCTCAAGCGCAAGCAGTTCGTCAAGGGTATGGAGGAGCTTGCCCAGGAGGGCGCCATCCAGATCTTCCGCGAACTGGGTGCCGGCATGGAGAGCGTCATTGTGGGCGTGGTCGGCGTGCTGCAGTTTGAGGTACTTGAGCGCCGCCTCAAGGCCGAGTACCGTGTTGAGGTTCGTCGCCAGCCGCTGCCCTATACGGACATCCGCTGGATCCAGAATGACCCCGACATCATCGATATCCCGGGCCTTTCGCTCACGCGCGACACGCTGCGCGTCGAGGACATGCGCGGCGGTAAGCTGCTGCTGTTCACGAGCCCGTGGAACGTGGATTGGGCAACCGACCACAACCCCGACCTTATCCTGTCGGAGTTTGGCAACGTAGCGTTTTAACGCATCGGCGCGGTGGCCCTGCGGGGCTGCCGCGCCGATTGCTTGCCTGATGCCGCGTGAGCGGCTATCATACCCACCGTCGTCTCAAGACCGAGGCGTCCGAGCAGTTCGGGTCCGATATCCTGCTCGTTAAACCTAAAACCAAAGGAGTACATAATGATCAAGAAGGTCATGGAGGACTACAAGGTCCTGTTGCGGAGCATTCCCGCGGCAACGGTTTCGCTGTTTTTCGTGAGTGTCATCATGATGAACCTGCTGGCCAACAAAGAGCTTATCAGCCTGCCGTATCTGGCACTCGATTGCGGCTTTGTGGTGAGCTGGGTCTCGTTTTTGTGCCAGGACATGATCTGCAAGCGCTTTGGCGCCAAGGCATCCATTAAAATCTCTATCCTCGCGCTGCTGGTCAACCTGGCCGTGAGCCTGTGCTTTTGGGCATGCTCGCTCACGCCCGGCATGTGGGGCGCTTACTACGACACGGGCATGATCGAGGTCAACACCGCCCTTAACGCCACCATCGGCGGCACCTGGTACGTGGTGCTCGGCTCTTCGCTGGCAATGCTCGTTTCTGCCGTGGTTAACTCCACGCTCAACCAGTCGCTCGGCCGTATGCTCAAAAAGAATAACTTTGCGAGCTTTGCCTTCCGCTCCTATGTGTCTACGGGCGTTGGCCAGTTTATCGACAACCTGGTCTTTGCCATTGTGGTAAGCCACACGTTCTTTGGTTGGACCTGGGTACAGGTCCTTATGTGCTCGCTGACCGGCGCTGTCGCCGAGCTGCTGTGCGAGGTCTTCCTGAGCCCCGTGGGCTACAAGGTCGTGCGTGGCTGGGAGCGCGAGAATGTGGGCTCCGAGTACCTCGAGCGCCACGCAACCGCCTAAGGAGCAAGTATGCGGGTTTTGATCACGGGCGCTTCGGGCGGTATCGGAGCCGCATGCGTGCAGCGCTTTTTGGACGAGGGCCACGAGGTCGTGGGCTTTGATCTGCTGCCGGCGGCAATCGAACACGAGCGCTACCGCCATCTGATTGTTGATGTTCGCGAGCCTAACTCGTTTCCAGGCGACCTTGAGCCTCAGGTGATCGTGAACGTTGCCGGTACGCAGGATTCGGCCGATGACATCGCCGCCAACCTGTATGGCACCATCAACGTGACCGAGCGCTACGCCTTTGCGGGGGAGGGGCTTGCCGCCAAGCCGGCGCCGGCTATCAAATCCGTGGTCAATGTGGGGTCGGCGAGCGGGCATACGGGATCGGAGTTTCCTGCCTATGCTGCCAGCAAGGGCGGCGTTATCGCCTACACCAAGAACCTTGCAAACCGCCTGGCGCCGCAGGCCATTGCCAACAGTGTGGACCCGGGCGGCGTTATCACGCCGCTCAACCGTTGCGTGATGGAAGACGAACACCTGTGGAGCCAGATTATGGAGCTCACACCGCTTAAACGCTGGGCCACCGCCCAAGAGATCGCCGAGTGGATCTACTTTGTGGGCGTGACCAACCGGTTTATGACCGGACAGAGTCTGCTAATCGATGGCGGCGAGGCCGGCCGCACACAATTTATTTGGCCCGAATAGGAAACGCGCCCGATGGAAAGCCGTCGGGCGCGTTTTTGATGTATCGATTTTTAGCCGAGGCAAGTCCAGTTGACGGGGGTCGAGCCGCGCTGTTCGAGTAGTCGATTGGCAGCGGAGAAGGGGCGCGACCCCATAAAAGCGGGGAGTTCTGCCGTGGCGCGGTTGGCCGAAAGCGGCGAGGGGTGTGTGGAGGCCAGGCAGAACTTGTCGGTTGCCTTGCCCGCACCAGTTGCGACGAGCTTACCTTCGACCATCTGCTGGGCAAAGCGGCCCCATGCCAAAAAGACTACCGGCTGGGGCAGCTGACAGCAGCGTTCGATAACGTAGTCGGTGAGCGTGCTCCAGCCCAGTTTGGCGTGCGAGTTGGCGGCATGCTCGCGCACGGTGAGCGTAGTGTTAAGGAGTAGGACGCCCTGTTGTGCCCATGCGGTTAGGTCTCCCGTGGCGGGAATGGGGCAGCCCAGATCGGCATTGAGTTCCTTATAGATGTTGCGCAGGCTCGGCGGCAACTTGGTTTGCGTCGCGGGGACCGAGAACGACAGCCCCATTGCCTGGTTGGGTCCGTGATAGGGGTCCTGACCCAAGATGACAACTTTGACCTGGTCGGCCGGCGTGTAGGCGAGGGCATTGAGGATGTCGTCTTGTGCCGGGTAGATGGTCTGCTCGGCACGCAAAAGGGCGATACGCTCGAGCAGCTGGTTCGTAGTGTCACGTACCGGCTGCGGCGCATCGCCCAACCAAGTTGCTATGTTGCGGTCGCGGGTTGCAGTGTCCATGGGGCTCCTTTATGGCAGATGCTCTGTTGGCATCTATTGTAAGGGCGTCCGGGGACCGTTATGCCGCGGCTGTATGAGGACCGGGGTCTACGAGACGTGCTCGGGCGCTCCTGCCATACGAGCGTGCCCATGTGCGCGAAGGCGCGGAAGCTCGACGGTTGCCACCATGACGCCGGTGAGGATGAGGGCGGCGCCAAAGAAGGCGATGGGGCTCAGGACCTCGCCGACCAGGAAGAACGAAAAGATGGCGGAGCATACCGGCTCGAGCGAGAAGGCGAAACCGGTGGTCTCGGCAGGCACGTGGGGCTGCACGAGCGTCTGGGTGATAAAGCCGTAGGCAGAGCAGATGAGTGCGAGCGCGACGACGACCACGATTTCGCCCGGCGTGCTGGGAAGCGTGAAGCCGCCAAAGGTGAATGCCGCGACGCCCGAGAACAAACCGCCAAAGCCTAGCTGCCAAACGCCCAGAGCCAGCGGATCGACTTCTTCGACAAAGCGCTTGGCCACGATAATGTGGCTGGCATAGATAAAGGCCGAGAGCAGCATGATGATTGCGCCGGGATTCAGGCTGGTAAAGTCGGCGCCCGAGAGCAGCAGCATGCCGCAGGTGACGATAGCCGTGCCGATGAGCACCTTGCGCTCGGGGGCGCGACGCAGCAGGGCTGCGTTGGCAAACGGCACGATCACGACCGTCAGGCTCTGCAAAAAGCCGGCAGTGGAGGCAGAGGTGAGGCTGGAGCCCAGGCACATGCAGGTGAGCTCGGTTGCCATAATGGCGCCGATGATGGCGGCACGGACCATAAGGTCGCGGTTGATGCGCAACGCGTGCTTGTGGAAGAGCAGCAGGCAGACCACAAAGGCGATGATGCAGCGTAGCGCGACGATGCTCGTGGCGTTCATGCTGTCCATGCCGATCTTCATGAGGGGATACGAAAAGCCCCATGCGACGGGAACGGAAAATGAGAGCGCGATTGCTTTTTTGCGATCCATGGGACTCCTTTTGTTGCAGAACGGTTTCGCACAAAGGATTCTGCTCCCAGATTTGGATGTAGTAAAGCGAATGTATCTTCAGTATGATTAAGAAACGCTAAAGTTGGTGCGAAAAGCGCTGGCAAAACGTTTTACGGCTGCATTGATGTGGAGGCACGATGGCATCGCGGTATCAGATTGTTTGTATGGTGGTCGATCGCGGCAGTCTTAAGGCCGCGGCGGACGAGTTGGGCTATACGCAAAGTGCGGTGAGCCAGGCCGTCAAGGCGCTCGAGCGCGAGCTGGGCACCACGCTTATCGAGCGCGGAAAGCAGGGCGTTTCGCTTACGCGCGACGGTAAACAATATCTGCCGTACCTGCGCCAGATCGTGACTGCCGAGGCCGAGCTCGAGGGCAAGCGCCAGGAGCTGCTGGGCCTTTCGTCGACCGATATTCGTATCGCGACGTTTACCAACGTGAGCCGTACCGTGCTGCCGCGTGTGATCCGCGACTTTGGCACGCTGCACCCGGGCGTACGCTTTACCCTCAAGCAGGGCGATTACACGCGCAACGCCCAGTGGGTGCACGACGGCGTGGTTGATTTTTGTTTTACGGCCCGCGGATTTACCGCTGGGCTCGAGAAGCGCGTCGTCTATCACGACGAGTTGGTGGCACTGTTGCCGGCTGCGCATCCGCTGACAGCAAAGGAAAAGGTGACACTCGCCGACCTGGCGTCCGAGCCGTTTGTGCTGCTGGATGAGGGCGAACAGAGTCTGGTGCTCGATGCATTCGCAATGCATGGCCTGTCACCGCACGTGACGAGTGAGGTGACCGACGACTACACCATCATGGCGATGGTGGAGGAAGGCCTAGGCGTGAGCATGCTCTACCGTCGTACTGTGGAGGGCATGCGAGCCGATATTTGTGTGCGGCCCATCGTGCATGCCCCCTCGCGCGACGTGGTGGCCGCTTGGCGCAGCTGGGACACCATGCCCATCGCCACGAGGCGCTTTATCGACTATATGAGCTCTCATATTGTCAATTAATGACTGGCGTGGCGTTGAGTGCGGTGTTTAGCGGGCTGTCGCTTTGGCTTGGGTGGCGCGATAGGTGCGTGCCGGGTGGCAAAGTAGTACCGCCACGACCATAAAGAACGCCGTGGTGCCCAGGCTGATGGGGTAGACCATCATGATGTTCGCAAAGGTGCGGAAGTGCGGGAACACGCAGAACACCCAATAGAAGCGGATGCCGCAGACGCAGATCATGGTGATGAGGGCGGGCGTGAGCGAGATACCAAAGCCGCGCAGGTAGCCTGACATGTTTTCATAGAACATACTAAAGGCGTACGCCGGGAAGATCGAGCACACGCGGATATAGCCGATCGAGACGATGTTGGGATCGCTGTTAAAGAGCGACAAGATCTCGCGCCCCAGGCCGACAATAACGATGATCGTGGTGAGTGCAACGATACCACCTTCGACCAGGCAGACCTTGAGCGTTTTGGTGCAGCGGTCGATCTGGCGGGCACCGTGGTTTTGTCCCACAAAGGTGGTACAAGCCTGGCTAAAGCTGTTGAGCAGGTTGTAGCACACGTACTCCAGGCTCATGGCGGCGCTCGAGGCCGCCATGACTTCGGTGCCCAGGCTATTGATGGCGGATTGGATGATGATGTTGGCGACGGCAAAGACAGCGCTTTGGATGCCGGCGGGCAGGCCAATCTTGACGATGCGCTTGAGGGCGACGGGGTCGATAGCCAGGTCGCGTGGGGTGACGCGGACGACGGAGTCGGTCTTGAGTAGGCGGATAAAGAGCGTAGCGGCGCTGACGGTGTAAGCGATGGCGGTGGCGATGGCGACGCCCGCGACACCCCAGTGGAGTACAGGGACAAAGATGAGGTCCAGGCCAATGTTGAGGACGGTGGACACGGCAAGCGCCTGCAGCGGCATGCGGGTGATGCCGACGGAGCGGAAGATCGCGGCCTCAAAGTTGTAGAGCAAGATCGAGGGCATGCTGAGCAAAAAGACGCGTAGGTAGAGTGAGGCGAGCGGCATGGTCTCGGCGGGAACGTTGAGCGCGGCGAGCATGGGCTCGGCAAAAATCTCGCCCAGGGCGATGACGACAAAGCCCACGAGCGCCATTAAAATCGAGGTATGGACGGCGCGTTTGACCATGTTTTGGTCGTTGCGGCCGATAGCGTTGGCGATGACCACGTTGGAGCCAAGCGACATGCCAATAAACAGGTTGAGCATAAGACTGGTAAGCGGAACATTGGAGCCGACCGCCGCCATGGCGAGGGTTCCCTGGTCGCCCGAGAAGTTACCGATGATGACCGTGGCGATGAGGTTCGACAGCTGCTCCAAGATGCTCGTGGCGGCCACGGGGAAGGCGAACAGGGGAATATTGCGCCACAGCGAGCCGGTGGTCATATCGATGTGCTTAGATACGGTGTCAGCCATACGCTCTCAATCTCTAACATGCTCTTTCGTGCTTATTTGCGCAGACGATGATACTCCTAATGCAACCAGTCGGCACTTAGGGACGTTCCTTTTCTGCCGGCAGCTGGGGACACTCCTTGTAGCCATTGGGGACGTCCTTAAACGACTAGTCATTCAAGAACGTCCCCAATGACTAGGTGGGGAAGGCGTGCGACAATGGTGGGCGTTGTGTTGTTCGCGCTAAGGAGTTGTCATGTTGTTGTGTCCCGTTTGCCATGAGCCGTTGGTGGACGATGAGCGCGGTGCTGTATGCGCGGGCGGGCACCGGTTTGACCGTGCGCGCGAAGGCTATCTATATCTACTACGCTCGTCCAAGAGCGGCGACTCCATGGGTGATCCCAAATCACAGGCGCGCAGCCGTCGCGACTTTCTGAACCGCGGTTACTATGCGCCGTTGCGCGATGCGATGGTCGAGCTGGTGCGCAAGCAGGCGTCTGGGCGCGCTGCGTCTACGAATGGCCCCATGACGCTGCTCGATATTTGCTGTGGCGAGGGCTACTACACCAGCGCCATGGGCGCGGTGCCGGGCGTGGACGCTTACGGGTTCGATTTGGGCAAAGAGATGGTGCGCCTTGCCGCCAAGCGCGGCGATGCGACCTACTTCGTGGCCAACATGAAGGACATACCCGTGGCTGATGGCGCCTTCGATATGGTGACCGAGCTCTTCGCTCCCTTTAACGAGCGTGAGTTTGCCCGCGTGCTGGCGCCCGAGGGCTCGCTCTACACCGTCGTGCCAGGTGCCCGTCATCTGTTTGGGCTTAAGGAAGTGCTCTACGATACACCGTACCTTAACGACGAGAAGCTGCCGCAGACCACTGAGCTCGAGTTGGTCGGAACGCAGCGGGTGTCTGCGAATATTACGCTTCAGACCCAGGACGACATCGAGGCGGTGTTCCAGATGACGCCGTATTACTACCGCACACGCCCTGCCGACAAAGAGCGCCTGGCAAATTTGGACACACTTCAAACCGACATCGACTTCATCATCGCCGAGTACCGCCACAGCTAACAACCTGCCAAATAGGGACAGGTTTATTTTGGCAGGTTTTATCTGGGCAAATGCAAAGGGCCGACCGCGGAGATGCGCGATCGGCCCTTTTTAGCTGCCTGGCTGCAGAGGTTATGAGAAGCGAGCGCTTACAGGCGGTCCTTGTTCTCGGCCTTAACGGCGTGTGCCTGCTGAACAAAGAACAGGTCGTACACTACGATGACAAAGGCGACGATATTGACGGAGCTGCCGCCGAGCGCGGGAAGCGTGAGCACGGCCTGCACAATCGTGGCGATTGCGGCAACGATGCCGAGCTTAAACGCGCCATCCACCTGCGAAGGCTTGTTGGCGCCCTTGATACCGGCGACGCCTGCGGCAAGGTCGACGAGGCCCTTAACAATCACCACAACAGCGGCGAGCGTGGCGTTCGATCCGTAAGCGGATCCAAAATTGCCGGTAACAATGCCGGCAATTCCGATGACGAGGCTGGCGATGCCCAAAACAAAGTAGACGAGGGCAAGGATTTTGAGAGTCTTACGAGCGGAGCTCATGGCTGGTCCTTTCGATACGAGTACGCCAACCTGGCGCACCTCATGTGCTGCACATATTGTGAAGCACATTGTAGTTCAACGGGGCGATGCATGCGCTTGAAAGCGTCTCTTGCCTGTACGGTCCAACCTTTCAAAAAGGAAAGCTGGACGTAAGCCAAATCGATGGCAGCTCATGTGCGGCGCTGAGATGATGGGGCCATGGTAAGAGCTGGACCGAAGGAGGAGCCATGATGTACGGAGCAGGGCAAGTGCGTGAGCCGCGGTCGTTGGGAAGGCGCATGAGTGATTCCGTGATCGCTGCCGTGTGCACGGGATTGATGGCGGTGCTTTGCATTGGGATGCTGTGGGCCATGTCGCATGTGGGACAATAGCGGACGGTGGGGTGCCGACACAAACGGCGCTCACGTATTCGTTTTGCTTGCTAAGGAGTACTCATGGGCGTAGTCGATCCCTTTTCTGTTGCTCGGGCCGCGGGGCTTGAGCTGACCGGGAAGTCCGAGGGACTCACGCTCACCGACGGCACGATGGAGCTGCGCGCCGATTTCACCCGCATGCATCCGCGGCTCAAGCAGGGCCGTTTGCAGCAAGAGCTGCTGGTAAAGGCTGCGCGCACAAAAGGTATCGAGCGCCCATGGGCGATTGATGCCACGGCAGGCTTTGGCGAGGATTCGCTGCTGTTGGCGGCCGCGGGCTTTACCGTCGATCTGTATGAGCAGGATTGCGTGATCGCGGCACTCCTCAAGGATGCTTTGGATCGCGCGGCAGATGATCCGGCGCTTGCGACAGCCGTGGCGCGCATGCGCTTACATGCGGGCGAGGACAGTATTACCGGCCTTCGCCATACAGCTGAGCTGATCGGGCAGGGCGAGCTCGCGGCTCCCGACGTGGTGTATCTGGACCCCATGTTTCCCGAGCGTACTAAAAGTGCGGCGGTCAAAAAGAAGTTCCAGCTCCTACATCATCTGGAACAGCCGTGCGCCGATGAGGAGACGCTGGTCGAAGCTGCGCTTGCGGTGCATCCGCGCAAGGTCGTTATCAAGCGGCCGGTGAAGGGGCCGCTGCTTGCCGGCGTTAAGCCGAGCTATCAACTTGCGGGCAAGGCAGTTCGTTACGATGTTTTAGTGCCGCCGCGCCCGTAGCTTGCGTGCGATGGCTGGCACTCCGTCAGTGCCGTACCGATGCGGCGCCTATTTCCAAGGGTGCGACGTCAGGTGCCAGCCGCCGCAGTATTCGCATTTGTAGCAGGCCAAACCACGCCGCCCATGGTTTTCGCAGTCGGCCATGACTGCCTCGGCCTCGGCACGCGTGTCGTAACGGTTTTTGCGTTCGCACGACTTGTAGCGCCAGGCTTCATCGCGCTCGGCGTCCAGGGCGTCGCGGCGCTCATCCTCGCGCGCAAACAGGTCGCTCATATCGCCGCCGGTAGCAGCGCCCAAAAACTCGCTTTTGGCCTTTGACCAGGCGGCTCGCTTTTTGCTCCCCATCTGCTTCGCGCCCCTCTTCAAACGCTGGTATCATTGCTCAATCAAAGTGATACCAATAAACGTGAGGTCGCCGCGTGATGATCAGAAAAACCCTCGATACCGACATTCCCGCCGTCATGGCTATCTATGACGCGGCCCGCGCCTTTATGCGCGCACATGGCAACGCCACGCAGTGGCCCGAGGGCACGCCTTCGGCCGAGCAACTGGCTGCCGATATTGCCGCTGGTGGCAGTTACGTGTGCGAAGTCGACGGCCGCGTGGTGGCGACGTTTGCATTTTTACAGGGCCCGGACGAGTGCTATGACGTAATTGAGGACGGTCAATGGCGTAGCGACACTCCGTACGCCGTGCTGCACCGTGTGGCATCCGACGGCACCGTGCACGGTATCGCGGCTGCGATGTTTGCCTTTGCCAAGGAGCGTGCCGATCACCTGCGCATCGACACGCATCAGGACAACCTGCCCATGCAGGGCGCGAGCCTCAAGGCGGGGTTTGAGCGCGCCGGCATCGTGTATGTGTCCGACGGTACACCGCGTGTTGCGTTTGACTGGCTGCGCGAGGCATAAGAGCGGGGACGCGTATCAACAATTTGCACGAACGAAAATGGCCCCGGGTGGGGACATTTTCGTTCGCTGGCTGTTTTGCAAGCCGGCTTTCGCAAGGCGCGAACCTACGAAAATCGCCGCGCGGCAACGCAGGGCGATGAGCTCGGTCGGGGGATAGGGCCCGCTTCGCCCGCCGGCCCGTAAATTGTATCATCCAGTGTGGAATGAGGACGCCCGTTGCCGCGTGCGATGGGCTTGCAATAAGAGGAGAGCCATGTCGAAGCAAGCGGTCGTTGGAATCTTGGCGCATGTCGATGCCGGCAAGACCACGTTGGCCGAGGCCATGCTATTCAACGCGGGCCGCATTCGCAAGCGCGGCCGCGTGGACGATGGCGATTCGCATCTGGATACGAACGAGATTGAGCGCGAGCGCGGTATTACGATCTTCTCGTCGCAGGCTGTGCTCGACCATGGCGATACCCACGTCATGCTCGTGGATGCACCAGGGCATGTCGATTTTTCAGCCGAGGCGGAGCGCACGCTGCGCGCACTCGACTACGCGATTTTGGTTGTGGGCGCCAACGACGGCGTGCAGGGGCATGCCGAAACCCTGTGGCGCCTGCTTGCGCGCTATGAGATCCCGACGTTCATCTATATCAACAAGATCGATTTGGAGAATCCCGGCCGCGATGTTTTGCTGGCACAACTTGGGCAACGTCTTTCCGAGGGCTGCCTGGACGCCAACGAACTGCTGGCGGGCGGCGCCGTTCAGGAGGACGCCGCTGCGTTAGACGAGGCGGCGCTCGACGAGTTTCTTGAGGCGGGTGAGCTTTCCGTCGCAACGCTGTCGCGCATGGTCGCCGAGCGCAAGCTCTTTCCCTGCTTTGCCGGCTCGGCGCTCAAGGACCAAGGCGTGGACGAGCTACTCGACGGTATGTGCACTCTGATGTACGAGCGAACATGGCCCCAGGAGTTCGCCGCGCGTGTCTACCGCGTGAGTCGTGGAGACCGTGGCGAGCGTCTTGCCTGGGTCAAGGTGACGGGCGGTGTGCTGCGTGCAAAGCAAGTTGTCGAGGGATGCTCTGGCGCCTCCACTTGGGAGCAAAAGATCGATCAGGTACGCATCTATAACGGCGAAAAGTATGAGCTTGCCCAGGAAGTTGCCGCTGGCGGTATTTGTGCCGTGACGGGTCTTGCGCACGTTCGCCCGGGGGACGTCCTGGGCGCAGAGCCCGCGGGCGATGCGCCCGTCATTGCGCCGGTCCTCACCTATACGGTGCTTCCAGGCGAACACGATGTCCATACGGTGTTCAAAGCACTGACTGAGTTGGCGGACGAAGATCCTATGCTCGGCGTAAGCTGGAATACTCATCTGGAGCAGATTCACCTGCAGCTGATGGGCGCCGTGCAACTCGAGGTCGTGCAGCGGGTGTTGGCAGATCGTTTTGGCCTTTCGATTGCGTTTGAGCCCGGCGGCATTCTCTATAAGGAGACTATTTCGCAGCCGGTCGAGGGCGTGGGCCACTTTGAGCCGCTGCGCCACTATGCCGAGGTACATCTGCGTTTGGAGCCGTTACCGGCGGGCTCGGGCGTGCAATTTGGCACCGTGACCTCGACTGACGAGCTCGACTTGAACTGGCAGCGTCTGGCGCTCACCAACGCCATGGAGCGCGATCACCTGGGCGTGCTGACTGGCTCGCCCGTCACCGATGTGCGCATTACGCTCACGGGCGGCCGTGCGCATGCCAAACACACCGAGGGCGGCGATTTTCGCCAGGCCACGTACCGCGCGATTCGCCAGGGGTTCATGCAGGCGCGTGAGGCGGGCGCGGCGGTGCTGTTGGAGCCGTGGTACCACTTTGAGCTCGAGGTGCCGGGGGAGTGTGTGGGCCGGGCGCTTTCGGATGTTACGCGTATGGGTGCCGAGTACGAGCCGCCGACGATGGCGGGAGACCGCGCCAAGCTCATGGGCCGCGTGCCGGCATCCGAAGTGCAGGATTACGCGCTGGAGGTGGCTGCCTATACGAGTGGCCGCGGGCATCTGTACCTGGAGTTTGCCGGCCACGCGCCCTGTCATGATGCTGAGCGCGTCATCGAGACGGCCGCCTATAAGCCCGAGGCCGATCTGCCCAATACGCCCGACTCGGTCTTCTGCTCTCATGGCGCCGGCTACACCGTCAAGTGGCACGACGTCCCCGCCACGGCGCACGTAAAGGTCGATCCCGCCACCTTTCGCCCCTGGCGAGCAGCAGACGCCGAGTTTTTCGGCCACATGTGACAAAGGGACAGTTCCTTTGTCACATGCTATTGGTATAACTCGGTACAAGTTGGTATAACTATTGCCAAGGTTTGCCAATCCGAGGAGGCCGACATGAATCCAAATCCCTTTAAGCCCACGGCTGGCAAGCGGCCTCCGATACTCATCGGTCGCGAGTCGGTCATCGAAGATTTCGAGGAAGGGCTCGATAACGGCGCCGGAGCGCCGGGCAGGCTCATGCTCATTACGGGAAACCGCGGTTGCGGCAAGACGGTTCTCCTGCGGGAGCTGCAACGTCTAGCCAATGAGCGCGGATGGGCGGTTGTCTCCGATTCCGCTTCGCTTGGCTTATGCGACCGCTTGGCCGATGCACTTCGCTCGAATAAACCCGTTGTGACGTCAATGGAACTCGGTCCATCATTCGGGCGCATGTCGGTCGAGGCGGCGCGTGCAAAGGGTGAAACGCTGCGCGGGCTGGTCAACGAGCGCCTTAAGAAGCTCGATCCAGGCAAAGGCATGCTGTTTGCGATTGACGAGGCGCAATCGGCGTCTATCGAGGAGCTGGCGGCCCTTGCCGTTCTCTATCAGCAGGTGCTCGGAGACCAGGATGCCACGGGCTTGTCCGATAGCGACCAGCGCGGTCTTGCGCTGGTGTTTGCCGGCTTACCCAGTATGGTTGACGATCTGCTCGAAGAGCCGAGCGTGACGTTTTTGCGGCGTGCCCAGCAGCGTACGCTGGGGGCGATTTCTTTGCCCAAGGTGCGCGATTCATATATCCAGACGGTCAAAAACGCTGGTCTTTACGTTGACGCGGGGACGGCGGATCTTGCGGCACACAAGAGCATGGGGCATCCCTATATGGTTCAGCTGGTGGGCTATTACATGTGGCGGTCTGCTGTCCGGCGTGGCTCGCAAGTCATCGAAAGGCACGATGTCGAGGATGGCCATGCGGATGCCATCTCCGAGTTCTATGAAGCGGTCGACGCGCCCCTGTATTACGGATTGCGCAGCCCACAGCGCCTCTTTATTGAAGCCATGACGGCTGACGAGGGCAAGCCGACGCGCATGGCGGATATCATTGAGCGTTGCGATCGTACCCAAAGCTGGGCGAGTAAATATCGCGCAAGCTTGATTCGCGAGCGCGTCATCGAGGCTGCCGGATACGGCCTCGTCCGGTTTACCGTGCCCATGCTGGGCGCGTACGTTCGCGATCGAGTTTTATGGCATGAGTAGGGTGATAAAGGTGACGGAACAGAAGATGAGCCCGCAGGCTATCGAGGTACGCGGCGCGCGCGTCCATAACCTCAAAGACATCGATATCGATATTCCGCTGGGAAAGCTGGTGGGTATTGCCGGCGTATCGGGTTCGGGCAAGAGTTCGCTGGCACTGGGGGTTCTTTATGCCGAGGGTTCGCGCCGCTACTTGGAAGCGCTCAGCACCTATACTCGACGTCGCCTGACGCAGGTCGAACACGCCCAGGTGGATGAGGTATTGCACGTACCGGCGGCGCTCGCATTGCATCAGCGCCCCAGCGTGCCGGGCGTGCGCTCGACCTTTGGTACCATGACCGAGCTCAACAACAGCCTGCGCCTGCTCTTTAGCCGTTGCGCCCATCACGTGTGTCCGCACTGCGGGGCGCGCGTGGAGCCGAGCCTTAACGTGGCTGCGGGCCTGTCGCTCACGTGCCCTGCATGCGGTCGCGAGTTCTACGCGCCGAGCGCCGAGGACCTTGCCTTTAACAGCGGCGGTGCCTGTCCCACCTGCGGCGGCACCGGTGTCATGCGTGAGGTGGACGAAGTGAGCCTGGTGCCCGATGAGTCAAAGACTATCAACGAGGGCGCGGTGCTTCCCTGGGGTACGCTCATGTGGGATCTGATGAAGCAAGTGGCTGGCGAGATGGGCGTGCGCACCGATGTGCCGTTTAACCAGCTCACGCCTGAAGAACGCGACATCGTGTTCCACGGCCCGGCGGTTAAGAAGCACATTCTCTACGTTCCCAAAAACGGCGAGGGTGCCACGCCGCTCGACTTCACCTATTACAACGCCGTCTATACCGTCGAGAATGCGCTCGCCAAGGTTAAGGACGACAAGGGCCTCAAACGCGTTGCGCGCTTTTTGCGCGAGGGAGCATGCCGCGATTGCGGCGGCGCGCGTCTCTCCGAGGCTGCGCGCCAGCCCCAGGTGTGCGGTATCAATCTGGCGCAGGCCGCGGCCATGACGCTGGGCGAGGCGATTGAGTGGGTGCGCGGGGTGCCCGCATCCTTGCCGCCCGAGATGCGGCCCATGGCGACGGATATCTGCGATTCGTTTTTGAGCGTGGCCCGTCGTCTGGTCGACCTGGGTCTCGATTACCTTTCACTCGACCGCGCTGGTGCCACGCTCTCCACGGGTGAGCGCCAGCGCGTTCAGCTCGCCCGCGTGGTGCGCAACCGATCGACGGGCGTGCTCTATGTGCTGGACGAGCCTTCGATTGGCTTACATCCCGCCAATGTCGACGGCTTGGTGGGCGTGATGCGCGATCTGGTGGATGACGGCAACACCGTGGTTGTTGTCGACCACGATACGCGCGTACTGGCGGATGCCGACTATCTGGTCGAGATGGGCCCCGTTGCCGGAGCAGGCGGCGGCAGTGTAATCGCCGCTGGTACGGTAGACGAGGTCGAGCAATCGCAGGGCAGCCGTATCGCGCCGTTTTTGCGCGCCGAGCTCAAGCGCTTGCGTCCGCAGGTGACTGACGACGAAATGTTCGACCAGGGACATATCCGCATGGCAACCGATGCCATCCATACCGTCAAGCTGCTCGAGGTTGATATCCCGCGCGGCCGCCTTGTCGCGGTAACGGGCGTTTCGGGTTCGGGTAAGACGACGCTCGTGCTCGAGACGCTCATTCCTGCACTTAAGGCGCAGGCAGCTGGCGAGCGCTTGCCGGGGCACGTGCGTTGGGTCGATGCCGAGGGCATTGGCCGCGCAAATCTGATTGACGCTACGCCCATCGGCGCCAACGTACGCTCGACGGTAGCGACCTATGCCGACATTCATGACGAGCTGCGCCGCGCCTTCGCCCGTACGCCCGAGGCTAAGGCAGCCGGCTACAAGGCGGGCGCCTTTAGCTACAACACCGGCGCCTTGCGCTGCCCTACGTGTGACGGCACGGGCTCGATATCGCTCGACGTGCAGTTTTTGCCCGACGTCGAGATCATCTGCCCGGCATGCCGTGGTTCGCGCTACGCCGAGGCCGCCTCGCATATCCATCGCGAGGGCAAGGACGGGAGCTTGCTTACGTTGCCGCAGCTCATGGACATGAGTGTGGACGAGGCCCTCGACGCCACGGTGGGACTCAAGAAAGTCCAGGCGCGCTTGCAGACCTTGCATGACCTAGGCTTGGGCTATCTCACGCTCGGTGAGCCCACGCCGGCGCTCTCGGGCGGCGAGGCACAACGCCTTAAGCTCGCGAGCGAGATGGGCCGCGTGCAGGACGATGCCGTGTTCGTATTCGACGAGCCCACGATCGGACTGCATCCGCTCGATGTTCAGGTGTTGCTGAGTGTGTTCGACGGCCTTGTTTCCAAGGGCGCCACGGTTATCGTGATCGAACACGATCTCGACCTTATCCGTAACGCCGATTATGTGATCGACATGGGCCCGGGCGGTGGCGACGCCGGCGGGCAAATCGTCTGCGCCGGCACGCCGGCGGATATCGCTGCCTGTCCCAAGAGCGTTACTGGCCGTTACCTATAGACAATGAGGCAAAGGGACAGTCCCTTTGCCTCATTGATGCCTATTTCACGCACTGAGCGGAGAGATAGTCGCGGAAGAATGGCAATTCAAATGCGACGAGCCCTCGTCCTCGCTCCCCGATGATGCCGGCGTCTATCATGCGGCGTCGGTAGCGGGAGACCTGCTGCGGCGAACGCCTAAGGCGCACGACAAGGTCAGCGGTGGTGGACTCTTCCTCGTCATCGAGCATGGCGATGAGGAATCGCTTGTCCTCTGCAGTGAGTTTCCGATAGGTTGCCGCGAGGATTCGGTCGTCCATCTCGTCGCGCGCGATTTTGATTCCCAGGTCAAAGTCGCGTGACGAGATCTCCTTCGAATCGCTTGTGAGATCCCAGGCACGGTAGCCTACGAGTTGCAATAGGAAGGGAAAACCAGAGATCGAGCGAACGGCTCTATCGATTCCCTCAGCATCTGCCAGGCGATCGTTTTCCTGGATCGTGCGAATCAAGGCCTCGCGTACGTCATAGTCGGCAATGCGACCCAGATGATATTGTTGGGCGCGACGAAGGAACGAGACCGTCTTGTGGTTCAGCAACGTCGAGACGTTGTTGGGAAGTCCCGCCATGAGCAGGGCGACGCGTTTCCCATCGGTCACAAAGTGCTGATACGTCGCTGCGAGCTGAATCATCTCGTCGAGTGTCGGGTCCACCTCGTCAACCGTGACGAGCAGACCGGTGCCCGCCTCGTTGAGCTGGTCGATGATGTCGCTCATGCGATAACGCCAGGTTGAGGCATCGTGGACACGATTGACCTCGATGCTGCCGAGCGGTGCAATTCCGAGGCCGGTGACTTCGAAGTGGTTGGACGGGTCGATGAGATGGGCTGCGGCGCGTTTCGCCCCGAACTCGAGTTCCTCAAGCATTCCCGGGAGCGCGGTCGTCTTTACGGCTATCCAGCCGTGGGATTCCGCCCTTGTCGCGAGCGACGACATGAGAGCGGTTTTACCGGTTCCACGCGCGCCTGAGAAGATCGAGGTCAATTCTGGGCGCCTGCGCTGGCTCAAGAAGGCACGGTCCAAATCCCGAATAATCTGTTGTCTGCCAGCGAGATGGGCAGGAACCTCGCCAAAGCTAGGGGTAAACGGGTTCTCGAGATATTTCACACGGCTCTCCTTTCACACCGCCGTTTAACTTTATTTTACTTTAGTTAATTCTGATTAAAAGTGAGGGCTCTTTATCTGGAGCATCAATTAGGCGTGTGTGTCATCGGCGTGGCGCTTGAATGTGACAAAGGGACAGCTCCTTTGTCACATCCCTGCAAAGCCCGTTTGTCGTAGCGCCTCGTAGAGGACGATGGCGGCGCTGTTGGAGAGGTTGAGTGCGCTGATGCGGTAGTCGTCCGGGTCGACGAAGTTGCCGCAGATATCCTGCCGAAGGATGGCCTCGTGGCTGTCCTCGGTATGTCCCAGCGATTCCTCGTGGGCTTCCCAGGCCTCGGCGTTATCGAGTGAGTCACAATCGCGCAGCATCGGGATGCGCTCGCAGCGCTCGGACGCCGCGGCAAGCAGTGGCTCGGGAATGCCCGAGCTCTCGCTGCCAAAGACCAAGTAGTCTCCATCGCGGTAGGTACTCTGCGCATAGGTGCGGCGTGCCTTTTTGGTCAGCAGATGCAGGCGCTCGTCGGCAGGGGAGAGGTCGTTGCGCGCAAGGAAATCCTCCCAGCCGGCATAGGTCGTCACGTCCAAGTTTTGCCAGTAGCCCAGGCCGGCGCGACGTACCGTCTTGTCATCGAGCGAAAACCCCAGCGGCTCCACCAGATGCAGGCGGGCGCCGGTGACCACGCAGGTGCGGCCGATATTGCCCGTATTGGCCGGAATCTCGGGCGCATACAGCACAATGTTGAACATGAATCTCCTTGGCTCAGAACGAAAAACCACCACGAAGAGCACCTTCGTGGTGGTTTGGCGGTTACGTAGGCGGAAAAATACCCGCTTGGATAAACCTAGGCGCGGTGCCAGTCGGTCAGGCAGGCATCGAGGGAGGCGATGAGCGCATCCTTGTCCATGTGACGGCCAATGATGCACAGGCTCGTCATGCGGTCGCCCGTCTCGTCGTCCCAAATCTGCATGATCTCGGGGTTCTCGTCGATGATCTTCTGCTTCTCGCCCTCGGGCGCCGAATCGACAAACAGGCCGTTCTCCATCAGGCGCATCTGGTGGCCGGCCTGCTCAAACATGTAGCACATGTCCGGATCGCCGGTCTGCCACAGCGGGCCCTTGACGCGGATGACCTCGTCGGGCCACTCCTGCTCAACAAAATCGGTGAACTTCTGCAGGTCAAACGGCTTGCGGCGCGAGTACACAAAGGTCTCGATGTCGTACTCGAGCACCTCGGGGTCGTCGTGCTCCTCGGGATGCTCCATGGCCTCGATCCAGACGGCGGAGTTGTAGGCGCGCATAAAGTCGAAGCGGTCGGTATCGAGCAGCTCCTCCATGGGGACCTCGCCGTTTTGGGCCTCGACAATTACGGCGTCTTTCTGCAGGCTGCGCACGATGGCCTTGAGCTCGGCAATCTGCTCAGGCGTCACGGTGTCGGTCTTGTTGAGGATCAGCGTGGAGCAGAACTCGATCTGCTGGATGAGCAGGCTCTCGATGTCGTCCTCGTCGATATCCTCGGCCAGCAGGTCGCGACCGCCGTTGAACTCGTCGTACATGCGGGCGCAGTCGACCACAGCCACGATGTTGTCGAGCGCGAGCTTGGGCTCGCCGCCCACCTTAGCCTCATCGCAGAAGCTCGAGATGGTGTAGGCGATGGGGATGGGCTCGCAAATGCCCGATGCCTCGATGATGATGTAGTCGAAGTTGCCCGAATCGGCGATGCCCTGCAGCTGGTTGGCCAGGTCATCCGAAAGCGTGCAGCAGATGCAGCCGTTGGTGAGCGGGATGAGGTCGTCGGTCTCGGAAAGGCCGCCGTCGGCGATGAGGCTGGCATCGACGTTGATCTCGCCGATATCGTTGACGATCACGGCGGCGCGGATGCCGCCGTCGTTAGCGAGGATGTGGTTGAGCAGCGTGGTCTTGCCGGCACCGAGGTATCCGGTAAGCATGATGATCTTCACGGGTTTGTTGGGCATGTGCCCTCCTTTGTTAGACATGGCTTACAGTTGAATCATATGCCAAACGCCTGCTCTTATACCCACGCGCTGGCAAATAACACAGGCTACTCCCAGGCTCCCCATACATCGGGGCAATAACCGACGGTGGCCTTTTTGCCGTTGCGCACGATGGGCTCGGCTAGAACCTGCTGGTTCTCGAGCAGCTTGTCGAAGCGCTGGCTAGGGGTGAGGTGCTGGATGAGCGCGAGCATCTCCTCGTCCTTGGCCTTGGGGTTGAGCAGCTTGTCGATGCCGCCGACCGCCTGCATCACGCTCGTGAGCTCGCCCTTGCTCATCTCCTTTTCCTTAAGGTCGATAAACTGCACCTTAATGCGGCGCTCCTTAAAATAGCGCTGGGCCTTCTTGGTATCGAACGACTTCTTAGTCCCGAAGATTTGAATATTCATGGCCCCGCCGCTCTATCGAATGAAGTTGGTCGTTGCGCGATCTGCCTCGGGCGCGTTGATACCGGCGGCTTGTCCCGCCTCGATGCAGCGCAGGAGCCAAGCCATGTTTTTGCCGATGTTTCGCATGGTGGCAAGGCCCTCGGCATCCCCATCGGCGTCGCCGGGCACGCGGCCAAACACGTTGTTCCAGTAGGTGGAAGCAACCACGGGCATTTGGTTGATGGTGAAGTACTTGTTGAGCACGTCGAAGGTCGTCGACGTACCGCCGCGACGGGCGACGGCGACGGCAGCGCCCGGCTTGTGTGCAAAGGCTTTGCCTCCGGCATAGAATACGCGATCGAGGGCCGAGAGGATGCGTCCGCTGGGATGCGCATAGTAGACAGGTGAGCCAAAGACAAAGCCATCTGCCTGCTCGGCGGCAGCGATGAGCTCGTTCACCACGTCGTCGTCAAAGGTGCAGCGACCGCCAAGTTTGCCACACTGGCCGCAACCGATGCAATCGCGAATGGGCTTGGCGCCCAGCTGAAACGCCTCGGTATCAATGCCTTCGGCAATGAGCTGCTCGGCGACTTCGGCGAGTGCGCGGGCGGTGTTGCCGTTTGCCTTGGGGCTGCCATTGACCAAAAGAACCTTCATCACAAACTCCCTCTGCTTTTGGTGACTTCTGCAGAGGATTATCGCACGATGGGGGAGGCGGCGCGGGCGCGGCGCTAATCCAGTTTGGTGCCTGGCACCTGCACGGCTTTCCCGAGCAACGCTTTGAGCTCGTTCAAAATGGAAACGGGCTGACGGTCGACGCCGTCCAGATGGAGCGTGGCCACGCGAATGGGCGGCTGATATTCAAGCGAGCCGATGAGCACGGGAGAACCCAGGAACCGTTCGATGTCGCTTGCGATCTCGTCGATCGCCTCGGGGCCGAGCTCATCGAAGAGTGCCACGAACATCGGCCCCGTCGAGCGGAACAGGCGGCCCTTGCCGCGCGAACAATCCATGAGGCAGGCGGCGCTTTCGGCGAGCACGCGGTCGCCTGCATCGAATCCAAAGCGGGCATTGACCTCGGCGATATCGTCGACCTTAATGGCAATAAAGCCTGCCTCGTGCGGCACGTGGCGCATCTCTCCAATAGCGTTGACCAGTGCGTGGACATCGCCCAGGCCCGTTACCGAGTCGGTCGTATCCGCTAGGCTTCGGTTGACGATAATGCCCACATACATGCTGGGCTCGGTATCGGTGCCGTCCAAGCGGTAGCCCGTGCAGTCGCAAAGCACGTACGTTCCGGTGGCATCCATTACGCGATACTGCATGTAGTGGAAGTGCCACGTGCTGTTTATTACCATGTCGAGCTCGGCGCGTACGTTGTCGCGGTCCTCGGGATGAACGCGGGCGAGCCACATGTCGAGTGAGTTAAAAGGGTGCTGGGAGGGCAGGTCAAAATCGCGCACGGCGTTAACCGACCATTGCGATTCGCCCGTATCGAGATTGAGGATAAAGGGATAGCGCGTCTCGGAGCTCATGGAGATCGCTTGGAACACCCGGTCGTTGCAGGGAGGCTGATCGACGATTGGGCGTTGCGGCGCGTCATCGTCTTTCGGTTGCTGCACACGATGCATAAGCTTATAGCGATACATCTTGCGATCGGCATCCATCGTCATCTGGCGACGCGTGTCGCCGGCAAGTGGATCGACGCGCGAGCAGCCAAAGCTAAAGCTGCCGATCATGGGCGCCTTGCCACCTGAGCTCGCCTCGATCAGCCCGGCACGTACCTGCTCCAAGCGCTGCTCGAGTTCAGTCTCGTTTGCGGAGAGCGAGATAAGCACAAACTCGTCTCCACCGATACGGAACAGCATCTCATCGTGCTCCATGGTTTCGGAGAGCGTGCGGCAGATGCCCAGAATATAGCGATTGCCTTCGGCGTGGCCAAACCTATCATTGCAATGTTTGAGATGGTCGATGTCAATATAGGCGCAGGTGAAGGGGTCACCTTTGTGCCAGAGTTGCTCGACGTGACGGTCGAATCCGTTGCGGTTGCCCAAGTTGGTGAGCGGGTCGATATAGGCGTTGCTCTCAAGCAGCCGGCGCTCTTGCTGCAGGATGGCGTGCGTTTTTTGCAGTTGCTCGCCAACGGCGCGTAGCTCAGCAGGCAGCGCGGCAACATCGAGTTCTGCGGTCGAGATGCCATTCGCAAGTCGCTGAAGATAGGCAATAATCGATTGCTCGCCCAGGCGATATGATTCGTTCATGATGGATAACCTCCTTGGGCGGAACAGCGGTTTGTATCATATCCCCAATTCGGTTTGAATTGGGGATATAAGTTAGTTAATGGAGACAAATGACCCCTTCGACGGTGGCGTTTTGCGCGCGAGCGTATCAGTTGTTGTTGCCACCATCGAGCAATGCCTCAAAATCCTTCGCTGGCATGGGACGGTAGTAGAGGAAGCCTTGAGCGTCGCGGGCGCCCATTTGCCGTAGCACGTTCGCCTGCTCATTTGTCTCGACGCCTTCGACCACGACGGGCAGATGGAGCGAATGCGCCATCTCGAGCATCGATGAAATGATTTGCGTGCTGCGGCCATGATCGCCGTCGATGGACACAAACGTACGGTCGAGCTTGATGACGTCGACGTTGACGTTCTTGAGCATCGCGAGCGTGGACTGGCCGGTGCCAAAATCGTCCATATAGGTCGAGAAGCCGCGGGTGTGCAGGTCGGCTGTCAGTTTGTCCACGGCCTCGGACTCTCCCGTATAAGCCGTCTCGGTGATCTCGATACGCATGAGCTCGGGCGGTAGGTTGTATTGGGCGGCAAGCGCCCCCATATGTTTGGCAACGTCGCAGGCAAGGATATCCACGCGTGACACATTAAGCGAGATCGGAACCACGCGAAGCCCGCGATCGAGACGCTCGCGCAGCCACGAGGCGACACCCTGCCAAATGTACTTGTCGAGCGTCACTACAAAGCCGCTTTCCTCGAGTGCGGGGATAAACGTTGCGGGCGAAATGAGAGAGCCGTCCTTGTCAATCCAGCGGGTGAGTGCTTCGGCACCAATAATCTCGCCGGTTTCCATATCGACCTGGGGTTGCAAGTGGTAGGTAATGCGACCGTCCGAGAGCGCGTACTGGAATTCGGTCAGCGTGCGGTGGAACACGACTTCGCGCTCGTACTCCGCGGGGCAGAAAATGGCAATGCGCTCCTTGAAGTCGTTTTTTGCGCGCCGATTGGTAAACATGGCCTTCGCCTGCGCATCGATGGTGATCTCCTCATTGGAGTCGATGGGGTAAACGCCCATGGACGGCCAAAAACCTACGCCGTCATCATGCCTGGCTACGGCCTCGCGAACGCGATTGTAGATTTGATGGACGGTGATGTGCTTAAAGGGGATGAGTACGCAAAAGTCATCTTGGCCCCAGTATCCTGCGACGCCCATATCGGCATTCTCGATGTCCTTGAGGACCGTGCCCACATCGGCGAGTACGCGGTCGCCCTCGGCCTGGCCGTGCCATTCATTAAACAGGCGCATGTGGCCCATGTCGACGGTGGCGATACACCAGGCGCCGTCGCGCCTTGCCTTGATGAAGGCATTGGCACGGCGCATAAACTCGCTGGGTCGGTAGAGACCGGTGAGCATATCGATGCGTTCGGCGATTGCGCTTTTGCGTTCGACCTCGGGTATAGGGAGGCTGTCGTTGGGGACAAGCCCGCCAGCTGTGCGAAGGCGGCGGTCAAGTTCGCACAAAACAGCAGATGTTTGGGAGTCCAGGCGCTCGTAAAAGGCCGGGACGACAAGACAGACGGGAGTAATGGTGTCGCCCGCGATTTGCACAGGAGCGAAAACGGCCTCTTTAAGGTGGCGGGTCAGTTGCTCGAATGCCTCGTGGTCCAGGTCGTTGCTGAGCACGACGAACTGGGCGCTACGTGAACGGTAGACCCTGCTCCTGCCGCGGGTGATCGACAGCATGCGGCCTGCGTATTCGGCAAGCATGTTGTCGACCGCCTCGGCTCCATAGAGCTCGTTGAGCTTCGTCGTGCCACGAACGCGCACGGCGATGAGTCCTGTTTTGCAGTGGTCGCGGCGACAGGCATCGATAGCGTTGACCAGCATGCGTTGCGTTCCAAGCCCCGTGGCGGCGTCGACGGTCTCGGCAAGGGAATGATTGACGAGCTCGCCAACATAGAGCGAGGGCTCGTTTTCGTCCCCATCGATGCGAAAACCGCGAGCACGGCAGAGCACGTAGTCGCCCGTGGCGTTGCGTACACGATACTGCATGACTCGATGGTGCTTGGAGCCGTTATAGACTTGGTCGATGTCGTCGGTAAAAGCCTCAAGGTCATCGGGATGGACGTGCGTTTTCCAGTAATCGCGACAGTTGTCTATGTGCTCCGAGGGAAGGCCAAGATCGCGCAAGGCACCTTGTGACCAAAGGGTGCGATGTTTGTCCAAGTTCTCGATAAAGAAATAGCGGCCCTCGTTGAGCATCGAAAAGGCGTCGAAAATACGATCGCTTATTTCGAAGTCGTCGGCGTGGACTTGCGTGATATTGCGTCGATCGAGGTGCACGGCATGACGTAGCTTGTAGTCGTACATGCGATGGTCGGCATCGAGCGTCACACGATTGGGGGCTTCGCCCAGGGCGGGGTCGGCATGTGACACTCCGTAGCTAAACGAGCGGGGCATCTCGGAATCGTTGTTTTTGAGCAGGACCGTTCGGCAGCGTTCCAGACGTTCGGCGAGGTCGTCCTCGGTCGCAATCGTAGATAGGATGGCAAACTCGTCGCCGCCTATGCGAAACGCCGCTTCGTCCACCTTCATATACAGCTTAAGATAGAAGCTTACCTGCAAAATATAGCGGTTGCCCTCGTCATGCCCAAAGACGTCGTTGCAGTGCTTGAGGTTGTCGATATCGACGTACGCCATGGTAACGGGGGTGTCCTGCTCCCAGAGCTCCTCGAGGGAACGGGTAAAGCCGCCGCGGTTGCCAAGCCCGGTAAGCTGGTCGGTAAAGGCAGTCCTGATCAGATCCTCCTGACGCTTGAGAAGGCCGCGGACGGTCTCTTCGAGCGTCTCGGTATAGTTGTTGGCGCTATCCATAGCTACGCTGCTTTCTTGGGTCGAGGCGCTGCGGCGCGCTGGTTGCGCTGCGCGGTGGGGGCTAAAGTCGTTTGTCGTTAACAGGTGGCGCCATGTTGCGGCGGCAGCGTACGGCTGCTGTTCTGCAAAAGGATGCCGCGCGGGTCAATGGATGCGCTGTCGGCAATGAGCTCCTCGAACGAATTGATCGGCATGGGGCGGTAGTAGTAAAAACCTTGGACATAGCGCACGCCGAGTTCATGCAGAAAAGCGATTTGCTTGTCGGTCTCGACGCCCTCGACTATGACGGACATGCCGATTTGCCAAGACATGTTGATGACAGACTTGACGATGCTTTCTCCCTTGTTTGCCTGACTGGTTTCGAGGGGCATGAAACGGCCGTCGAGTTTGATCACATCGGCGTCAATCTTTTGCAACATGCTGAGCGACGACGATCCACTGCCAAAATCGTCGATGAGCACAGAGAAGCCCAGAGAACGGAGCTTGCTGGCGAGCGTTGTAACATCCTCGGGATTATTGGCATACGCACTTTCGGTGATTTCGGCCTTAACGTAATGCGTGGGAACGGCATACCGCATTGCCAGGCGTTCGAGCTGCTTGGCGACGTCAACCGAGATCAAATCGGTTTGGCTTATGTTGACGGAGATGGGCACGCAGGGCAATCCCTGAGCCAAACGCTCGGAGAGCCATGCAAAAACGAGGCTCCAAATATGGCGATCGAGCGTCACCGCGAAGCCGTTGCGCTCGAGCAGCGGTACAAACGTACCGGGTGAGATAAAGCTGCCATCCTCGTCTTTCCAGCGGGCTAGCGCTTCGCCGCCTATGATCTTATTGGTTTCCATGTCACATTGCGGCTGGATGTGGAAGGTTATCCGTCCCTGGTTTAGAGCGTGCTGGAATGCCGAGAGCAGATGGTCCTCGCGCTCGCGTTGCGCGTAGGTCTCGGGTTCAAAGAACTTGATGCGGTCTCTAAAATCGTGGCGCGCGCGGGTGAGCGCGGCCTTTGCGTGGTCGTAGAGCAAAATGTTGATGCGCTCTTCTGAACCTACGGGGCAAACGCCGAAGGCGGGCAAAAAGCCGACCGAGTCGTCGCGCGTGGCGACGATGCGCCGGATGCGTTCGTAGAGTGTATCGATGGTCCTGCGGTCGCCGGGGAGATAGGCGACAAAGTCGTCCTGGCCCCAGTACCCGGCGATCCCGCCGCAATCGGCTTGTAACGTCTGTAGCGCGCTTCCTACCTCGGCAATGAGGGTATCGCCTGCCTGGCGTCCGTACCACTCGTTAAAGACACGCATGCGTCCCAGGTCGATGGCGACAATGGCGCGGTCTTCGTTGGGGTGCGCGGAACGATGCGTGTCGGCGACGTGTAGAAAATCATTGCCGCGCATGAGCCCGGTCATCTTGTCCCGTCGGTCGTACGCGGCAAAACCACCGACTTGGGTCAAAGTGCTTGGACTGTGATGTGTCGGAGCCGTGCTGCGCATCTCGGCGTCAAGGCGGCGATTGAGGCCGGACAGCACCGTGAGCGGCTGCGAGACGATAGACGAATAACGCGCAAAAGCCATATGGGCGACAGGGACGATAGCGATGTCATGCACCGTGATGGGGGCCATGAGCGTTTGCCGCAGCCTTTGGGCAACATCGGAAAGATCGATGTCGGGCTGGCTGTCAAACATAAGAACAAACTGCAGACCATACGAGCGGAAGAACTCGGACGATCCGGGGAGCTGAGACAGGATGCGCCCGGTGAGCTCCATGAGAACATCGTTGCCCGTTTGATAGCCGTAGGCGGCATTGATACGGTCGACGTTCTCGAACTTAAGCGCCACCAAATCGGTGGGCTTGGCGAGTTCCCTACGCTTCTCGATAGCCGCTATCAGTGCGCGCACATCGCCCACACCGGTAGCGGGATCGGTACTTTCGACAATGCTCGCGTTTGTGATGGAGCCGGCAAACAGCGTGGGCTCACTTTCGTTGCCGTCAAGACGGATGCCGGAGCACGTGACAGTAACGTATCGGCCGCTTGCATCCTTGGCGCGATAGCTCATGCTGTGACGGCGTTTTTTGCCGGACATCACCGCTTCGATATCCTGGCGCCAGGCATCGATGTCGTCGGGATGGATGTGTTGCGACCATACCTTATCCATCTGATAGACGTTTCCGGATGGTAGACCAAAATCCTGTACGGCGTTTTGAGACCAATGGGACTGATCGGTGTCGACGTTGCAAAGAAACAGGTAGCGTCCGGTATCCGTGAGCGATAGCGCCTGGAAGATGCGGTCCTGCACGTCAAAAAAATCGTCAAAGGTATCGAGTGCGTGATACCGCTCGTTGAACGCTATATTCATACGTTTGCGTGCGGCGTTGGCGAGTTTGTAGTCGTACATGCGCCGGTCTGCCTCGGCTACCATCTTGTGGAGCACATCGCCTGCCTGGGGATTGGCGTGGGCGCAACCGTAGCTGTAGCTCATGGGAGTCTGGCCATCATCGAACGTCGAGGTGGCAAGAGAAGCCCGGCAAGCCTCGAGCCGCTGGTTGAGCATCTCAACCGAATCGGTTATAGAGATGAGCACGAACTCGTCGCCGCCTATACGGTAGAGGCGCTCATCGGGACGGCAGTGCAGCTTAAGGCAGTTGGCGACCTTGATGATGTAGCGGTTGCCTGCTGGGTGTCCAAAATGGTCGTTGCAGACTTTAAGACCGTCGATATCGATATAGGCAATCGTGTGTTCGAGCTGTCGATCCCAAACACATGCAATGTCATAGTCGTAGGCGGTGCGGTTGGGCAGGCCCGTGAGCGAATCGATGTAGGCATCGGCTTTGAGTTGCACGATGCGGTCGTTTAGGTGGGCGGCGGCATTGGTTGCTTCTGCGAGCAGGCGCTCGGCCTCGGGCTGCTGTGCGCCGTAGAGCTTCGACAACTCGACGAGACAGGTGTTGAGCTGGTCGATCTCGTTGTGGTGTTGCGGCTCGGTGCCCTGCACCTCGTTTGTTCCCATGCCCCCGCCTCGTTGCATTGCTGAGCTTATTTGTCAGCTTGCTGTTTGTTATCGAAAAGTACTGAATAGTATAAACATCATTATGGGCGCGCAAGGGGATGGCAACGCCGCGAGGCGTTTTTTATTCGCAGGACGGCAACGCCTGGGTGCGCATGAAAAATGCGACTGAGACGATATATGTTGACGGGTATACTTGTCCCGGTTTAAAACGCAGGAACGGAGATGGTCGCATGGCACAGCCGGATACGACGCGCACGGTGGGGCTGGCACTCGAGGGAGGCGGCTACCGCGGTATGTATACGGCGGGCGTGCTCGACGTTTGGATGGAGCACGGTTTGACCTGCGACCATATGGTGGGTGTCTCGGCGGGCGCGGCGTTTGGCTACAACTTTAAATCGCGCCAGATCGGCCGCGCCATTCGCTACAACAAGGCCTATTGCGCCGATAAGCGCTATGCGGGTGTAGCAAGCTGGTTGCGAACCGGCGACATGTTCAATGCCGATTTTGCCTATCACGAGGTGCCTATCGAGCGCGATCCCATCGACTTGGAGGCGTATCGCGCCTGCCCCATGCGGTTTACGTGCGTGTGTACCGATATCGAGACGGGCAAGGCCGTCTACCACGACCTGCCCTATGGCGATGAGCGCGATATCGAGTGGATCCGGGCGTCGTCTGCGATTCCCGTGGCGACGCGTCCCGTTTCTATTGGCGGGCATAAGTATCTGGATGGTGGCGTGGCTGATTCTATTCCCAGTGCATGGCTGTTTTCGCAGGGGTATGACCGCAATATCGTGGTACTCACGCAGCCGGCGGGCTTTGTGAAGCAGCCCAACAGCGTGATGCCCATGCTGCGGCGCGTGTTCCGTCACTACCCGGAATTTGTTGCAGCGCTTGAGCATCGGCATGAGGTCTACAATGCCACGCTCGATGACCTGGCACGTCGCGAGGCTGCCGGCGAAATCTTTGTGGTACGGCCGAGCGAATCGGTGAAGGTGCCGTCGCTGTGCCGCGAACCGGATGAACTTGAGCGCATCTACCAGATCGGCCGTCACGATGCGGAGGCGACCTTGCCGGCGCTGGAAGCGTATCTGGCAGAGTAGAGCAAACTGCCGTGGACTCGGCGGAAAGCGCATCCCGGAATCGGCGCTAAAAATGGGATGAGGTTTCCGCGAGAGGCCCGTAGCGGAAAGCGCGCCCCGGAATCGGCATCCAAAACGGGATGCAGTTTCCCCGACGGCGGGTTTTGGAAACGGCGTCCCAGAATTTGCGCCTGGAATGGGATGGGGTTTCCCAACGGAGCCGCATGCGGAAATCGCATCCCGGAATGGAGATCCAAGCTGGGATGCGTTTTCCATTGCTGAAGATACGAGGCTGCGAATCGACTGCTCGGCCTATGCCTATGCCTGCTGCCAGGTGTCGACGAGTTCCTTGGCCGCGGCGTGGGGGTCATCGGCGCTGCAGACAGCGCTCACCACAAAGAAGCCGTCGACGCCGGTGGCCTTGAGCTGCGGCAGGTCGGCCGTCTTGACGCCGCCGCCCACCACGATGGGCACGGGGCTTGCCGCGTGGAGTGCGTCCAGGTCCTCAAAGCTCTTGGTGATGATAGAGCCGTCGGCCGCGCGTCCGCAGTCGCGCTTGGTCTCGGTCTCGTGGAGCGGGCCGATGCCCAGGTAGTCGACCAGGCTCATGTCGGCGGTCTTGACGTACTCGAGCATCTCCTCGCAACGGGCCGAAAGGCCCACGATGGCATCGGGGCCCAGCAGCTTGCGACAGACCTCGACGGGAATATCGTTTTGGCCCACGTGCACGCCGTCGACAGCAATACCCTGCTCGCGTGCGGCAAGCACACAGTCCAGACGGTCGTCGATTAACAGGGCGACCTGACCGGTCTTGCCAGCATGTGCGATTGCCTGCGCGGCGTCGCCGGTCAGCGCGATGATCTCGCGGGCGCTTGCCACCTTGGAGCGCACTTGAATGCAAGTAAAGCCGGCGTCGAGTGCCTGGGCCACCACATCGCCCACGGGGCGTCCGAGCGTATTTTCGGGGCCGAGCACCAGATAGGCCGAGATATCAAGGTTGTCGCGGATGCTCATCGTGCTTCCTCCTGCTTCTTGATCTGTGCTTCCATGCGCTCGAGCTTGCCGGTCATGGTGTCGGTAAATCCGGGCCGGATATCGGCTTTGAGCACGACTTCGGTGCGGATGCCCTTGCTCGCCAACACAAAGGTTGCGTCGCGCACGACCTGCATGACCTCGTCCCAGTCGCCCTCGATCTCGGTGAACATCGAGGTAGTGCGGTTGGGAAGGCCGCTCTCGCGAATGACGCGCACGACCTCGGCGACCTCGGCGGATAGCTCATCGCCGGTGCCGCACGGGGCGATGGCCAAAGCGACGAGCGTGTTCATGCCGGCATTGGTTGCGGGCTCGGACATGGCTTATGCCTCCTCGAGCTCGAGTTTGTTATCAGCGATGTCTTGGGCGGTCGCGCGGTAGAGCTCATCGATAAAGGCAACCTTAAAGCTTGCCGGGGCATCGGCGACAGCGGCGGCACGCGTGCCGGCAACGTTGTAGACGGCGGTGCCGCAGACGGCTGCCGTAAACGGATCGGCGGCGCAGGCATACACGGCCAGCACGCCGCCCTGCGAGCAGCCGCAACCGGTGATCTTGGACATGAGCGGGCTGCCGCCGTGGGACTTGGCCACGGTTGTGCCGTCGGTAATCAGGTCGACTTCGCCCGAGACCACTACGGCGCCGCCGGTGTAGCGGGCGAGCGCCACGGCGGCATCGCGGGCGGCGTCGACCGTGTCGGTGGTATCGACACCGCGCACGCGGCTCAGATCGGCCGCCTCGCCCTCAAGACCCCACAGGCCGGCGAGCGCGATAATCTCGGAGGCGTTGCCGCGCACGATGGCGGGCTTGTACTGCTTGAGCTCGTTTACCAGCTGGGTGCGCAGGCTACCGATACCCAGGCCAACCGGATCGAGCACCCAGGGCTTGCCGGCGTCGTGTGCCGCCTTGGCCGCGCGGGGAATCGTCTGCTCGTAGATGGGGAAGAGCGTGCCCATATTGAGATAGATGGCGCCGCCGCCGGCAACGAGTGCCTCGCCCTCGTCGGGCAGATAGACCATGGCGGCCGATCCGCCCACGGCGAGCTGTGCGTTGGCGACAAAGTCGATCGTCACCGTGTTGGTGATGGAACCGGCCATCGGATTGGTAGCGCGAATCTCATTCACGGCCTTGATCACATGTTGCTTAAGCTGTTCCGAATCAATCACTGCACATGCCTCCTTGGCATAGAAAAGGGGCGCTGTGCATAGACAGCGCCCCTGTAAAGGCGGCATGCTCCCTACGCCAGCATTAACTGACAGGTTCAAAGGATTGGGCCCATTGCCCTCTCAGCCTTGTGGTTTGCACCGCCGGCACTCCCGCATCGAATCTGTTGTTCCCTATACTAGCGCACCTGCCAATAAGGGACAGGTTTATTTTGGCAGGTGGCAACAGGGGCGCTGTATTTTCCCAGATAAAACCTGACAAAATAAACCTGTCCCTTATTGGTAGGTCGTTACAATGGTTACGGTGAAAATGACGGGGGACTCTATGATCAAACTTGTGCTAACCGATATGGACGATACGCTGATTCCAGCCGGGCATGACGGCGCCAGCGACTATGCCATTGAGGGTATTCATGCCATGCAGGCGGTGGGTCTGCACTTTGGTCCGGTTTCGGGTCGTCAGCCGTCCGCGATGGGCTGGATGTTCCGCAATCGCTCCGAGTGCTTCTCGACCGGTGCGTTTTGCAACGGCCAGGTGATGTTTGTCGATGGCGAAGTAGTCGCTTCGCGCGCAATCGATAACGATGTCCTTATGCGCTTAGCCGATTATTTTGAACAGGAGACCGACGATACGTATTTGAAGGTCTACCGTCTGGGCGATGACTTTTGGAATAACGATGCCTATTGCGTGACAAGCGATCCCGAGCGTGTGCGTCGCGCCATGAAGTCAGGCGGCAACGCGTGGCTCAAGGGCGAAGAGGCTCCCTGTTGTCCTGTCGTTGACGATGCCCCGGTATACAAGGCGAATATCTGGAGTGCCCGTTCGCGCGAGGAGCTCGCCGAGCTGCGCGAGCGTGTTGCCGCTGAGGTGCCGGAGCTCTCGCTTGTGTTTCCCAACAACCGCGTGCGCCTGTTCGACGTTCTTCCGACCGACTGGGACAAGGGCTGCGCTGCGCTGGAGCTGGCGCGTGCTTTGGGTCTGACGCCCGACGAGGTGGCCGTATTCGGCGATTCCGATAACGATTTGCCCATGATCGATGCCGTTCCCAACTCCGTTGCAGTCGCCAATGCCAACGAGGCCGTCACGGCTGCCGCACGCTGGCATATCGGCGCTGCGGCAGATGATGCGGTTGCCGGGGCTCTGCATCAGATTGTCGCCTGCGCCGCGACGGGGGAGATGCCGTCGTTTATGCGCCAGGTGGACGCGGCGGGTCTTGGCGCCACGAACGTCTAGGGAGAACGTCATGAAGCTTCAGCAGCTCAGGTATGTTGTTAAGGTTGCCGAATGCGGCAGCATCACCGAGGCCTCGCGCCGGCTCTTTGTGTCGCAGCCTTCGATTACCGCGTCGATCCGCGATCTCGAAAACGAGATGGGTGTGCACATCTTTGAGCGCACCAACAAGGGCGTCATTGTGTCCGAGGAAGGCGAGACCTTCTTGGGCTACGCGCGTCAGGTACTCGACCAGGCCGACCTACTCGAGGGCAAGTACAAGGGCGCATCCGAGCAGGTGCCGCACTTTAGTGTGAGCTGCCAGCATTATTCCTTTGCCGTTAACGCGTTTGTCGATGTAATCCGCGAGTTCGATGCCGCGCGTTACGACTTTACCCTGCGCGAGGAGCAGACCCACGAGATTATCGAGGATGTCGCGCATATGAAAAGCGAACTGGGCATCCTGTACTTATCCGAGCATAACCGCGAGGTCATCGAGCGCATGCTGGCGGCCAACGAGCTCGTGTTCGAAGGACTCTTCTGCGCCGCGCCGCATGTCTTCGTGTGCGCCGACCATCCGCTGGCGGGCCGCTCCAGCGTGACGCTCGAGGACTTGGAAGACTACCCGTTCCTGTCCTATGAGCAGGGCAGCTATAACTCGTTTTATTATTCCGAGGAGCTGACCTCGACCTTTGAGCGTCGCAAGAATATCCGCGTGCGTGACCGTGCGACGCTGTTCAACCTAGCTATGGGCCTTAACGGTTACACGGTGTGTTCGGGCGTGATCAGCCATGAACTTAACGGCCCCGGTATTATCTCGATTCCGCTCGATGTGGACGAGTATATGGAGATTGGCATTATCACGCGCAAAAATACGACGCTCACGCGCTATGGGCAGGCCTATATCGACGCGATTCGTCAGCATATTTAGCTCACTTCGAGATATCCATGTGAGGCTGAGTCCCGCTGTTGCTCGGTATAGAAAAAACTAATAACAAACCTATATAAACATATATTTTACGATGACCACATGAGCGCCCATACTCTGTCTCGATAAAGCAACCAATGCAAAGGGAGATATCTATGAGCACTTCGATTCAACCGAACGCGCCGTTTCGCGCCGATATCGTCGGCAGTTTTCTTCGTCCGCAGGCCGTGAAGGACGCCCGTGCCGCCTACGCCGCGGGCAAACTCGACGCCGCCGGTCTTAAGGCCGTCGAGGATGAGGCCATTCGCGACCTGGTGGACAAGCAAAAGGCCGCCGGCCTGCAGGTGATTACCGATGGCGAGTTTCGCCGCAGCTACTGGCACCTCGACTTTATGTGGGGACTCAACGGCATTGAACGCCGTGCCTCACGTACGGGCTATATGTTCCACGACGAGGAGACCACGGCCGACACCGCTGTGGTTACCGGTCCCATTAGCGGCGAGAACCACCCGTTCGTCGAGCATTTTAAGTTCGTCAAGGCGCTTGAGGGAGAGGGCCACGTTGCACGCCAGACCATCCCGGCGCCTATCCAGACGTTCTCTGAGGTTACGCTCGATCGCTGCGACGGCCAGCAGGAGAGCCTGCGTGCCGTCTATAAGACCGACGAGGAACTTGCCGACGCCATTGCAGCCGCTTATCGCACGGTGATCGCCGACCTGTACGCAGCAGGCTGCCGCAACATCCAGTTTGATGACTGCACCTGGGGCATCTACTGCGATACCGATTTTGTCGCCAAAACCGGCATGAGCCCGGTCGACCTGCAAAAGGTAAGCGAGCTGGGCGTGGCACTCAACAATGCCGCCATCGAGGGCAAGCCCGACGATCTGGTCATCAACACGCACGTGTGCCGCGGCAACTATCACTCCACCTATGCCTTTGAGGGCGGCTACGATCCCATCGCGCCGTACCTGTTCGCACATGAGAATGTCGATGCGTTCTATCTGGAGTTCGACACGCCGCGCGCCGGCGGCTTTGAGCCGCTCAAGTACGTCGCTCCCGGCAAGAAGGTCGTGCTGGGCTTGGTAACCACCAAGGCGGCAGAGCTCGAGAACGAGGATGTTATCGTCGAGCGCATCCGCGAAGCCGCAAAGTACGTGCCGCTCGAGAATCTGTACCTGTCGCCCCAGTGCGGCTTTGCCAGCTGCGAGATTGGCAACAAGCTGACCGAGGACGAGCAGTGGGCAAAGATCGCGCTGGTCAAGCGCATTGCCGAGCGCGTTTGGAAGTAACGCTACCGTTTGCAGGTGACGGCGCGCGCGAGACATGGTGTATCACGTACAATGGTTCGGATCGTATCGTTCGGGCAGGTTATCCGATATGCCTGATCGCCCTTCCATCATGAAAGGACTTCCATGTCCCAATCCTCGACGCCCGCCGTCACCGATGCCATCTACGATGCATCGTCGCTCGGCCGCCCGCGCATGTTTGTGTTGGGTTTGCAACACATGTTTGCGATGTTCGGAGCCACGGTGCTCGTGCCCGTGCTCACCGGCCTTTCCGTTTCGGCGACGCTTCTGTTCGCCGGCATCGGCACGCTGCTGTTCCACTTCCTGTCGCGCGGTAAGGTGCCGGCATTTTTGGGCTCATCGTTTGCCTTTATTGCCGGTTATGCCGCAATCGCGCCCAACGGAGAGACCGAGCTTTTGCCCTACGCCTGCCTGGGCGTAGCCTGCGCCGGCCTGCTCTATCCGGTGCTGGCGGCCCTGTTCCGTGCCTTTGGCGCCAAGCGCGTTATGCGTTTCTTCCCGCCGGTGGTGACCGGCCCCATCGTCATTTCCATCGGCCTGATCTTGGCAAGCTCTGCCATTGCCAACTGCCAGACCAACTGGCTTGTCGCCGTCATCGCTGTGGCCGTGATCGTCGTCTGCAATATTTGGGGCCGCGGCATGGTCAAGATCGTGCCGATTTTGCTGGGCGTTGTGGTGAGCTATGCCGTTGCGGCCGCGTTGGGCGAGGTCGACTTCTCTGGCGTCGCAGCCGCCCCCTGGGTCGGTCTGCCCATCGTGTGGGGCAACACCGTGTTTGCGCTCTTTGGCCCGCAGTTCGATAGCGGTCTTGCCACGACGGCCATCATCACCATCATGCCGCTGGCCTTTGCGACCATGATTGAGCACATTGGCGATATCTCCGCCATTGGCTCTACCTGCGAACGCAATTACATTGCCGATCCCGGTCTGCACCGTACCCTACTCGGCGATGGCCTGGCGACCATCTTGGCGTCGCTCTTTGGCGCTCCGGCCAACACCACGTATGGCGAGAACACCGGCGTGCTTGCGCTTACGCGCGTGTTCGACCCGCGTGTGATTCGCATTGCCGCCTGCTGCGCCATTGTGCTTTCGTTCTGCCCCAAGTTTGCTGCGGTGATTGCCGCCATGCCGGCGTGCGTTATCGGCGGTGTGTCGCTCGTGCTCTACGGCATGATCAGCGCCGTTGGCGCGCGTAACCTCATCGAGAATCAGGTTGATTTCCAGAACAACCGCAACGTGCTGGTGGCGGCTCTGGTGCTCGTGCTTTCGCTCGGCATTGCCTACAGTACCGCCGGTGCCATCGTGCTGGAGCTGGGCGGCGTGACGATTTCGCTTTCGGGCCTTGCCGTGGGCTCGCTGGTGGGCATTGTGCTCAACGCCATCCTGCCCGGTAATGACTTTGAGTTCGATACTTCCGAGCTTGAGGAGACTGCTGAATAGTAGCTGCGTTCAGCCAAATTAAAAATGGCGTCCATGCGTATGTACGCGTGGACGCCATTTTTAATGCGTCAGTATCCAGTGGATGCCGCGCGCCATGCGCAGGTCAGTTTGGGCAAAGTGATTGCCGGGGTTGAGCTCCAGTGTTGTTGGAATGTCGCGCTCGATAAACAGCTCTTCCATCGCACGCGTATCGTCGAGTACGTGCCGCATCATGCGGTTGGGCGTCTTGGTTTCCTTTTTACCGAGCGACAGATAGGCGGCGTCGGGCGTGGCTGTCATCGTGCGCTCGCGCGCGTAGTCGATAAAGCCGGGGAACCACAGCGACCCCGATGCACTTGCCGCGCGCTCAAAGACATCTGTTTGCCAAAGTGCCCACAGTGAAAAAAGACCCGCCAACGAGTAGCCGGCAATGCCGCGCCAGGTGGGCGGGCAGGGAAGTGATGATTCGGCCTCTGGGATTATCTGCTTCAACAACTCGTCAAGAAAACCAGCAGCCTGTCCACCAAAGGGCTCGGCATCTCGTATAGTTCCCTCACATTCCCAGGGGCTAAGCTCGCGATTCCAATCGAGCCCTCCAATGGCGACAAGGGTGAATGGCGGGCAGTCGAGCTCTCGGCAGCGCTCGTAGACTTCACTACCGTCGCCCATAACCACGGGGAGGTAGATGACGGGCGCGCCTTCCGCACACTCTGAGTAAACGGTTATCTGCTTATGATGCGCTTCCAAGGCAGGCTTCTCTCGGTGTTGTGATATTGACAGCCTCAATTGTCGCACGCTGGCGCGGGGGCAGACGCTAAAAGAAAGGCGCGGAGCCGCTCGATGCGACTCCGCGCCTTGATGTTCTGCTTTAGCAGACTATGCCGTTACGCCACGAAGAAGTAGACGAGGAAGGCAAGGGCTGCGATCCACATGAGCGGCTTGATCTTGGAGGCCTCGCCCTTAAAGAGCGCGACGATCACGTAGGCGATAAAGCCCAGGCCAATGCCGGCAGAGATGGAGTAGGTGAAGGGCACGCCGGCGACGATCATGAACGCCGGGAAACCCTGCGACACGTCGGACCAGTCGATCTCGGAGGCTTCGCTCATCATGAGGTAACCGACGTAGACCAGAGCACCGCAGGTGGCGGCGCTGGAAACGATGGTGACGATGGGGGAGAAGAACGCGGCGAGAATGAACAGCACGCCGGTGGTGACGGAGGTGAGGCCCGTGCGGCCACCGTCGGCAGCGCCAGAGGTGGACTCGACGAAAGTGGTGATGGAGGAGACGCCCATGAAACCGCCCACAGCAGCGGCGGCGGAGTCGACGATCAGAATCTCCTTGATATTCTCGACGTTGCCGTCGTCGGTGAGGAACTCGCCCTGCTTGGCCACGGCCATCGCGGTGCCCATGGTGTCGAAGAAGTCACTCATGAGCAGCGAGAACGAGATGACGAGGAGCGCGGGGTCGGTAAGGACCTTGACGATGGCAGGCACGCCGCCGGCGTCGGCGATGGGGCCACCGATGCTCGAGAAGTCGAGCGGGGCGATGATACCGGTCGGAGCCTGGGTCACACCTAGGGGGATACCGGCGATGACGGCGACGACGATGCCGATGAGCAGCGAGCCGGGGACGTTGCGGCAGGCGAGGGCGACTGTCACCAGGATGGAGATGATGCCGACGATGAAGGTGGGGGAGGTGATGTCGCCCAGACCGACGAGTGTACCGGCGCCAGCGGTGATAATGCCGGCATCGCACAGGCCAATCATGGCGATGAACAGGCCCAGACCCACCGAGATGGCGTGACGCAGGACAACCGGGATGGCGTCCATGATGGCCTCGCGCAGGCCACAAAGCACGAGCAGCAAGATGACGACGCCCTCAAGGAAGATGACGCTCATGGCCACGTGCCAGTCACCGCCGCAGACGGTGGTGGTGATTCCGGCGATCATCGCGTTGACGCCTAAGCCCGACGCGCAGGCGAGCGGGCGGTTGGCGAAGATGCCCATGCAGATGGTCATGATGCCGGCGCCCAGGCAGGTGGCGCAGGCGAGCGCTCCCGCATCGATGCCAGCGCCCGAGAGCACCGCGGGGTTGACGGCGATGATGTAGGCCATCGCCAGGAATATTGTCAGTCCAGCGCGGAGTTCGGTCCCGATTGTGGACTTGCGCTCGCTGACGTGAAATAGTTCGTCCATGCATACCCTTTCCTTGTTCGGCCCCGAGTTTAGGCCGATTGACACGAACTCACCCACTATAGCCCCTTTACGACGCTGTTGTTCCTCGCATGTTGATGTTCGGCGCTTTGTAGCAGACGGACGGTATTTTTCGCATGAAAATGTGTGGGTACCGTATACTTAAGCAGTTACAACGACCCCTATGGAGGAACGTATGATTAAAGAGCTCTGCCACGACGAGGCTATTCTGTCCCAGCGTTGCGAGGTCGCGACCGTCGAGGACGAGTCGGTGGCACAGGACCTGATCGATACCATCAAGTCGCTCGACGATGCCGGCTGCCTTGCCGCCAACCAGATCGGCGTCACCAAGAAGGTCTGCGTCTATCTGGACGACGCCGGCGAGCCCCATGTGCTCTACAACCCCCGTCTGGTATTTGGCCTGGGTGCCAGCAAGATGGAGGAGAGCTGCCTGACGCACGAGGAGGTCACCAAGTCCACGCGCTACATCAAGTGCAAGGTTGCCTTTGACCGGATCGTCGACGGCAAGATGAAGGAGTGCCGCCGCGACTACGCGGGCTTTGAGGCACAAATGATCCAGCATATGATTGATCACTGTCTTGGCAAGTTGGTCTAAGGGGATCAAAGCACCGCACCTTGCCGCTCAATCGTCGCTTGCGTACCGTTAGTACGCGGCGCTCCTCTTTCGTGGCAATCTGCGGCACTTTGACCCCTTAGACGACCTGCGGGGTTAACTTGGTTGAGTTTATCCAGCTTGAATAGTCCGGGCGTGACATTGTTGTCATGTCCGGGCTTTTTTGTTTAGCGCCCCTTTGTTTGGAGACAATGAAATTAGCAAGAACGTAAAGCTAGGAGGCGCTATGTGTACGAGTATTCGATTTACCGATAATTCTGGCCACATGTATCTGGGCCGCAATCTCGACTGGAGCTTTGACTACGGCCAACAGGTTCGCGTGATGCCGCGCGGGTTTCACATTCCGTATTCGTTTATCGACGACGCGACAGCGGCGCACGCAGTGATCGGTATGTGCATCGATTACAAGAACTACCCTATGTTCTTCGATTGCGGCAACGATGCGGGCCTCGCCGTAGCGGGCCTCAATTTCCCGGGTTATGCCGAGTATGCCGAGGGGCCGGTTGATGGAAAGACCAATATCGCGGCCTATGAGTTTCCCCTGTGGGTGGCAGCGACGTTCTCGACGGTCGATGAGGTCGAGGCCGCGCTGCGCGACACGGTGATTGTTGCCAAATCTGCAGGAGAGGGACTGGGCGTGTCGCTGCTCCATTGGATTATCGGCGACAGCCAGCGCAGCATCGTGGTCGAGATGATGGCTGACGGCCTGTATGTGTACGACGATCCGGTCGACACCCTTGCCAACCAGCCGACCTTCCCGTGGCACATGGAAAACCTCCGCACCTATATCACCGCCACAAGCGATTTTCCGCAGACGGCGACATGGCGTGGCGCCGAGCTCAAGCCCTATGGAGCCGGTGCCGGCATGCGCGGTATTCCGGGTGACTGCTATTCGCCGAGCCGTTTTGTAAAGGCGGCGTACCTCAATGCCAATTATCCGCAAAAGGAGAGCGAGACCGAAAACGTCGTTCGCATGTTCCGCTCGCTCGAGGGCGTGGTGATGATCGAGGGAGCGTCCAGGATGGGCGATGGCAAGTTCGAGAAGACTATCTACACCGGATGCTTTAGCGCGCGCACGGGCAATTATTACTACGCGATGTATGGGGATCCGTCGATTCGCTACGTGAGCCTGATGGATGCCGAGGGCGCGAGCCCCGATAGGCTCGTGGTTCCCGAGCCGCGCCGTTCGTAGCTCACTGGTCCGTTGCGACATAAAACGGCCTCGCACCTCTTATGAGATGCGAGGCCGTTGTCGTCAATGGCTGGTGGCGTGTTAGAAGTTGGCGTCGTTGAACTGGGTGCTCTCGAGTCCGTCGAGTTGCTGTTCGGGCGTATCGGCGACGCTCTCGAGCAGCTCGGTGGGATCGACGTTCATGCTCTTGCCGGCCTCGTTGCCGTTGACCAAGTCGTCCGAGAAGATGTCGACCTCCATTTCCTCGGCCTCTTCGATCTGAACCTCGAGTGGCACCTGGGTGCGCACAAGTTTGACGGCCGGGCGCATGCGGGCAAAGAGCGGTACGTACTCAATGATGATGGCCGAGTTCTCGAGACCGTACCAGCGTGCCGGGCTTCCGCAGGCGCGGCGGACGGCGTACTTGATGGCCATCACGCGGTGGTCATTGCGGTTGATGTCCGTTTCGGGGGCAAGCATCTTGCGCAGCATGCAAAAGCGGAAGTCGCCCACGTTACCGCGCGTCTCGTAGATGGAGTAGGTGTGATGTTGCGGCGGCAGCTCGCCCGATGCCATCAAGTCGCCGACGATCTGACGCAGGTAGGCATTAACGCGCTGGTTGACCTTAAAGCCCAGGTCCAGGCGCACGCGGAATAAAAAGTCCGTGCCAAAGGTCTCGACGGAATACTCGTGCGTATAGGGTTCGTCGGTAACGTGCACGTTGATGAACCAATATGCCTTGGCGCGCTTGGGGTGCTTGTCCAGGATGGAATAGAGCACGTCGCGGTCGAGTGTGAGCGGGTCGGGGCTGTTGGTGAGAAATACCAGATTGTCGGCGAGCACGGGATAGGTCTCGTCGTTGCGCAGGCGGTTGAGCTGGTCGATGTACTTGGAGACGGGCAGCAGGATCGTCTGCGTGCGCTCGATGGCGGTGCCACGGCGCCACACGTACATAAGGCCAAACAGCAGTGCGGCCAGGAAGATCATCACATAGCCGCCGTCAAAGAACATGGTGAGGCACGAGGCGAAGAAGCACAGCTCAATGGCACCGAAGAGCAGGGCGAAGACGCAGGCGCCCAGCTTGTGCTTGAGAATGCCAGCGATATAGCTCGTCAAAAGCGTCGTGGTCATGAGCATGGTCACGGTAATGGCGAGGCCGTAGGCGCTCTCCATGCGCTCGGAGTTTTGGAACAGCAGCACGATGAAGATGCAGCCGACCCACATGATGTTGTTGACGAGCGGAATATAGAGCTGGCCCTTGGTGTCGCTGGGGTAGTGGATGCGCAGATGCGGCATAAGGTTGAGGCGCGTGGCCTCGGATACCAGCGAGAACGAGCCGGTGATGAGCGCCTGCGAGGCAATGATGGCCGCCACGGCCGAAAGCACGATGGCAAAGGGGCGCAGGGGCTCGGGGAGCATCATATAGAACGGGTTGACGATATCCATCGCGAGCATCTGGGGATTGGAATTGTTGGCGAGCAGCCAAGCGCCCTGACCCAGGTAGTTAAGGATAAGCGCCGCCTTAACAAACGGCCAGGATGCGTAGATGTTGGCCTTGCCCACGTGGCCCATGTCTGAATAGAGCGCCTCGGCGCCGGTCGTCGACAGGAAGACGAAGCCGAGCACCATGATGCCCGAGTGGTTGATGGGCGAGAACAGGAACATGACGCCGCGGATGGGGTTGAGCGCGCGCAAGATGGACAGGTTGCCGAGCATGTTGAATAGACCGGCGCCTGCCAGGAACAGGAACCACAGCGTCATGAGCGGACCGAACAGCTTGCCGATTGACGAGGTGCCAGCGCGCTGCATGGCAAACAGGCCGCAGATAATGATGATGGTAATAATGATGACGTTAGTTTGCCCGTCACCCAACAGCGCGTGGCCCCACTCGATGGTGCGCAGACCCTCGATGGCCGTGGTAACCGTGACGGCGGGGGTGAGGATGCCGTCGGCGAGCAGCGCCGCACCGCCGATCATGGCGGGGAGAATCAGCCACGGTGCCACCTTGCGTACCAGGCTAAACAGGGCGAAGATGCCGCCTTCGTTGTGGTTGTCGGCCTTCATGGCGATTACCACGTACTTGACCGTGGTCACGAGCGTCATGGTCCAGATGACGAGCGAAAGCGCGCCCAGGATCATGTCCTCGCTGACGGTACCGATGCCGCCGTTGTTGGCGACGATTGATTTCATGGTGTACATGGGGCTCGTGCCGATGTCGCCATAGACGACGCCGAGCGTTACGAGCAGCATGCCAGCGGAGAGGGGGATGGCTCCGTGCCCGCCTTGCCCGTGCTGGTCTTGGAGGTTTGCCTCCAGTTTATTGTGTGCCACGAGGACTCCCTTAGACATCCGGTTATCTGTCTAGGACAAAAAACTTTATGCCGTCTTTATACATACAAGAGCAGTTTGGCACATCGGGTTATTTTAGACAATAATCCTCAGCTGGGGATTATTTATCTACGCAGGTAGTATTTCAAAGCAGGGGCTTTTAAGCACGTACTGTCTGGGCGATGCCAGCCTTGGCGTTTGCGCGTTTGCCGGCGAGTTCGCAAAAAATCGCGCCGCCGATGATAAACGCGGCGCCCATCAGGCGGACCGGTGTTATGGCTTCGCCCAAAAGGACGGCCGAGAACACGACGGCCGAAAGCGGCTCGAGGTAGCCGACGACCGCGACGGTCTGGACGGGCAGCTTGGCGACGGCACTAAAGTAGAGCAGGCAACCAATGCCGGTGTTGACGACGCCGAGCATGACGACGGCGCGCCAATCAATACTGGCGGCGACGCCGGCGGACAGGAATGAGGGAGCGCCCTGCGTGATGAGCGTGAGGACCAGCGCGGTCACAAAGGCGGCGCTCACCTGGAGCGTGGAGTTCTCGAGGCCTTCGATGTGTGGCGCACCCTTGCTAGCGATGACCATCAGCGCATAGCAAAATGCCGAGGCGATACCGCAGGCGATACCCGCAATGGGCATATTGCCGCCTAGACCTTGTGCTGCAATGAGAAAAGCACCGCAAGCAACGGCGATAAAGCCGGCGATTTTGCCGCCGGTCAGCTTTTCGCCAAAGATGAGCGGGGAGAGCGCCATGACAATGATGGGGCCGCAGTAGTACAGCAGCGAGGATACGCCGACGCCGATCGTCTGATAGGCGCGGAACAGGAAAATCCAGCTGGCGCCCAGTGCGGCTCCCGAGAGAAGGAGTGCTGCGGCTTCGCGGGGACGAGATGGTGCCTGCAACTTATGGCTTTGGGTGATGGCGAGGATGGTGACAAGCGAGAGCGCGCCCAAAAACGTGCGTAGTAGCACGATATCGGAGCTCGGCAGCGCGATGGCAGCGGCGATGATGCCGTTGGAGCCAAACAATAGCAATGCTGCTAAGTACGTAAACAGTCCGTTGTCCATGCGTTTCCGTCCCCTCTATATTCGAGCATGTTCACTATGGGTGAACTGGTAATAGAAGAAAAGCGAATATAATGCATGGCAAACATGATAAAAACGCATGTAAAGGTTGAGGGGTGCCGTGGAAACGAATATTCAAAAGATGCAGGTGCTGCTGGAGACGGTGCGCGCCGGAAGCTTTACGCGTGCTGCCGAGCGCCTGAGCTATTCGAAATCGGGCGTGAGCCGTATGGTGGCCGATCTCGAGGCCGACTGGGGCTTTAAGGTGCTCGACCGCAGTCGCGAGGGCGTAGTACTTTCTGCCGATGGACGGCAAGTTATGCCTGCGGTTGAGGCGTTATGCGAGGAATTCGTTCGCTTGCAGCGACGGGTGGATGAGATGCGCGGGCTCATGCGCGGTAAAATCTGCATCGGTACGTTTTCGAGCGTGGCGACCCACGTGCTGCCGCCGGTGATTGCGCGCTTTCGCGCCGATCACCCGGACGTCGATTACGAGTTGCTGATGGGCGATTACTCAGAGATTGAACAATGGGTGGCAGAGGGCCGCTGCGATCTGGGCTTTATCCCGCGTGAACCCCGAGAAAACGGCATGGCATCGCGGTCTTTGGTGCGCGACGAGTTGATGGCGGTAGTGCCGGCGGACTCTTTGCTTGCCACGGCGGAGGTCGTTTCTCTTGCCGATTTAGCCAACGAGCAGTTTATTCTGCTAGAACGAGGCACCGATGATGAGATTACGCCGCTGTTTCGCCGCGCAGGCCTGGCGGTGCGCTCTAAGCTGTCGACCTGGGATGACTATGCGATTATGGCTATGGTCGAGGACGGCCTGGGCGTGAGCATTCTTCCCGCGCTCATCTTGCGCCGCTGCCAGTTCGATGTTGCCGTGCGCCCACTCGAGGGGCATCCCCATCGGCAGATCAACGCCATATATCGAACGGCCGATGTTTCGCTTGCTGCCGCCCGTTTCCTCGAATACCTCTAAACGTGTGCGTGTCATTGTCCGCTTTGGGCAAATCTCAGAGTCCGGCGCATTTTCTTATGAAATTGAACTTCCCGATAATGCGCCGCGCTATACTGCTGCCTAAATTGAACCCAGGTTCAATTCGTGTTCTATAAATTGAACTTTGCCAGCAAGGAGGTTCTAGTGGCCCAAGAGACGTTTAGCGATCGCCTGCGACAGGCTATGTCCGATCGCGACGTTCGCCAGTCGGACGTGATCCGCGCATCGGAGATGCTCGGCAAAAAACTCGGCAAGAGTCAGATGAGCCAATATGTGAGCGGCAAGACGATCCCGCGGCGCGATGTGGCTGAGCTGCTCGCCCGTATTATGGAGGTCGATGTTACCTGGCTGCTTGCCGGCGACGCCGATCAAGGCGAGGCATCATCACCCCGCAACGATTCCAAGCCCGAACCCCATCCCTCAGCTCAAATTGCAAGGAGCACCACCATGCGTACTTTTTCTAAATCCACCAAGCTCGATAACGTCCTGTATGACGTGCGCGGCCCCGTCGTCGACGAGGCCGCCCGTATGGAGGACGAGGGCGAGCGCATCCTCAAGCTCAATATCGGCAACCCGGCGCCCTTCGGTTTCCGCACGCCCGATGAGGTCATCAAGGACATGCGCCAGCAGCTGCCCGACTGCGAAGGCTATTCCAACTCGCGTGGCCTGTTCTCCGCGCGCAAGGCGATCATGCAGTATTCGCAGATCAAAGGCCTGCCCAACGTTCAGATGGAGCATATCTACACGGGCAACGGCGTGTCCGAGCTCATTCAGCTTTCGATGAACGCGCTGCTCGACAATGGCGACGAGATTCTGATCCCCAGCCCCGACTATCCGCTCTGGACGGCGTGCGCAACCCTTGCTGGCGGTCATCCCGTACATTATCTGTGTGATGAGCAGGCGGATTGGTATCCCGACCTGGAGGATATGGAGTCCAAGATTACGAGCGCGACCAAAGCCCTCGTTATCATCAACCCCAACAACCCCACGGGTTCTGTCTATCCGCGCGAGGTGCTCGAGGGCATCGTCGAGATTGCACGCAGGCATCAGCTGATGATCTTTGCCGATGAGATCTACGACCGCCTGTGCATGGACGGCTACGAGCACGTCTCGATTGCCTCGCTCGCTCCCGACCTGCCCTGCGTTACCTTTAGCGGCCTTTCCAAGTCGCACATGATCGCGGGCTATCGTATTGGCTGGATGGTGCTTTCGGGCAACCAGCGCTGCATGAGCGACTTCATCATGGGCATCAACATGCTCTCCAACATGCGCCTGTGCTCCAACGTGCCGGCTCAGTCGATCGTTCAGACGGCACTCGGTGGCCATCAGTCCGTTAACGACTACATCCGTCCCGGCGGCCGTGTCTACGAGCAGCGCAACTTTGTGTATGAGGCACTCAGCAAGATTGACGGCATCTCGGTGGTTAAGCCGCGTGCGGCGTTCTACATCTTCCCCAAGATGGATGTGAAGAAGTTCAACATCACCGATGACGAGCAATTCGCCCTTGACCTGCTGCACGAGAAGAAGATCCTGATTACGCGCGGCGGCGGCTTCAACTGGGCTGAGCCCGACCACTTCCGTATCGTGTACCTGCCGCGCATGGAAGTACTCAAAGAGTCCCTCGAAGACCTCGCCGACTTCTTCGATCATTACCGCCAAGCGTAACTAGTTCCGCCGTTCTACCGAACGGCGGACCGCTTGACGCTGCGCGAGCCGCATTCACACCAATCTGACGTTCAACTTCAAGGGCGCGACCAGAAGGTCAGCGCCCTTTCGTTTCACGTCACCTTGGTGCAAATGCGGCTCGCTCGCTGTCGTATACTCAGCCTGCGTCGTTATCATGGTCCATTAGGGACGGAGGAAAACAGATCATTTTCCTTGACTCGCGGAACTATATAACGACGCCATTGCAGTGGTCGATTTCGTGCTGGATGATCTCGGCGGTGTAGCCCGAGAAGTTTTTGATGCGGTGAACGAAGTTCTCGTCCAAATACTCAACCTTAATGCGGCGATAGCGGGTACAGGGACGCTCGCCGGTCAGCGAGAGGCATCCTTCGCTCGTCTGATAGGCATTGACCTGCTCAAGAATTTGAGGGTTGTACATCAGGAGTGTCCTGTTGCCGTCCTTTACGCAGATGATGCGTTTGCGCACGCCGATCATGTTGGCGGCGAGGCCCACGCACTCGCGCTCATGCTCGTGGAGTGTATCCAGGAGATCCTGCCCGGTTGCGGCATCGTCGGGTCCCGCGTCTTCGGAAGGCAGGCGCAAAAAGAACTCGGATTTCATGATGGGCTTAATCATGGCGGGCTCCTTAAGGTGGACACGTTTGGTTCAGGCCATGATACCGCGACATGTCGCATTAATGTGTGCACATAGATTCTGCAGCTAGATTGGATGGCGACACCATAAACTAATGGACGTTTTGCCGAGAGGCATGAATGTTTAAAGCGCAAAGAGTGCGCGACGGGCCCCGCGAATGGGGCGATGATGCCCGAGAGGGCCAAGAAGGAGTCTCATGTCCGAGAACGAAGAGATCATGAACGAGACCGAGAACGAGACCATGACTGCCGAGGTCGAGGCAGTCGAGACCGTGGAGACCGAAGCTGCCGAGGTTGAGGCTGCTGACGAGGTTTCCGCCGAGGAGGAGGCCGAGGTTGTCGAGGCCGCCGTTGATTACGATGACGAAGAGCTGATGGACAAGATGCAGAAGGCCGCCCGTCTGCTGCGTAGCCGTCGCTTTGCTATTTCCAAGGAGGAGGAGGCCAAGGCCGAGCGCATGGCGAACATCGAGCGCGCCATCAAGCTTCTTGACCTCAAGCCCAAGATGGAGCAGAAGGAAATGTCCGACCTGCTGGGCATGCGCCTTCGTGAGCTCGATGGCCTGATGGCCGAGGCCGAGGCCGCCGATCTGGTCGGCCGCATCGACGACGCCGAGGGCGATATGCGCAAGATTGTTGTCTTCGCCGCCGAGGATGCCGCTGAGGGCCTGGTTGAGCTTGCCAACAAGAAGGAGAAGCTCCTGCCCGAGCTTTCTTACGAGGAGGCCACCGAGCTGATGGCCGCTCTCGATAAGGTTATCGCTCCGCTCGTCGCCATGGGTCTGGACGAGGATCGCGGTCCTCGCGGCGGTCGTGACGATCGCGGTGGCCGTGGCGGCGACCGTGGCGGTCGCGGCGGCTTTGGCGATCGTGGTGGCCGTGGTGGCGACCGCGGCGGTCGCGGCGGCGACCGTGGCGGCCGTGGCGGCTTTGGTG
>NZ_WQPL01000018.1 GCF_018785245.1 Collinsella aerofaciens
TCAGGGTATCGGGTTCCCACATTCATCCGCACATGTGCGGATGAATGTGGGAGGTGTTCGGATGAAGTTGATAATCAAGGAAAGCTGGTGACGCTCGAGTGTTCTCGCAGATGTTTTGCGTGGATAAGGGCGTGCGTTGTACCATATAGACGTATATGTGTACATATGAAAGGGGCCCCGTGGCCAAGACGGTATATTCCGATAACCAAAATAATGTCGATGCCCTGGCTGAGCGTCTGAGCAGCCAGACGTCGCTTTCTGCCGAGCGTGCCAAGCTGGTTGCCTACGACCTGCTCTGCCGCAAGGCGCTTAAGATTAAGTCGAGTGCGCTGGCGCAGATTTTCCGTTCCGTCGATAAGGAATGTGACACCAAGGCGATGCGCGATGAGCTTATCGCGGCAAATATCGTGACCAAGATCGAGGGGAGCGGCATTAACGGGCGCCCGGCGTTCTATACCATCAATGCCGAGATCCGCGATGCCCAGGAGCAGCCTGCCGAGTCCGTCGAGGATTTTGTCGTCGAGGATTCCGCTGACGTGCCTGCTGTGGAAGAAGTTGCTCCGCGTGAGCATGTCGATACCGATGAGTTGCTCGATGAGAACGTCGTGCGTGCCTTTACGGCCAAGGCAGGACGCGGCGGTTTTGGCGGGGGTGGCAAGCGCGATGCGCAGCGCCGCGCCCAGCAGGAGCGCTTCCGTCGCGCCGTTGCTCAAAAGGGTGAGACGGATGCTGAGGCCGTCGAGGAAAAGTCCGTCGGGACGCAGGAGCCGACTCGCACTCAAGAGCATGCTGAGATCCAGGAGCCCAAGCGTCGCCGCGGTGCCCACTTTAAGGCCGAGCAGCGAGGTATTGCATGCGAGGTCCAGGATTCCGTCGAGGCTGCTGACGCGTCCGATGAACCGGTCAAGAAGGCTCCGGGTTCATGCCGTCCCGGACGTGGTTTTGCGGGGCGCGCGTATCCCGTAAGGCATCAGGAGAAGAGCGAGCCGGCTTCCACCACTCAGGACGAGAAGGCCGAGAAGGTCGTTGAGCCGGCGGCTCGCGAACAGAAGCCTGCTGAGCCGCAGCTTGAGGTTGATGCCGAGGCCAAGGGCCAGCAGCCTACTGATGAGCAGGCGGAGCAGGGCGCGTCGAGCAAGCCTCGCCGCCGTCGCCATCGTGGGGGCCGCAGTTCCCATGCCGAGACTGCAGCCGAGAAGACCACGCCGCAGGACGAGGATGCGAAGGTCGAGGTTTCTTCGGGGCAGCCTAAGCGCCAGCCGGCGAAGGAGAGCAAGTCCGATCGTCCGCAGAAGCAGGCGCCTATGCCGAAGCGCGAGCGCAATTCCCAAGGCGATTCTAAGCGCAAGTCTCAGAAGAAGCCGGAGTCTACCGCAGCAGATACTGCTGCCCAGCAGCCCAAGTCGGCAGTCCACGGTGAGGTCTCGGCGTTTGCCCTTGCCCGCGTTTTAGGCAGGCAGCTGCTCAAAGTTGTCCCTACGCCTACGGCGCTCTCTAAGATCAAGGAGCAGCAGACACAGATCGTAAAGGTTGAGGGCAAGGACGGCAAAAAGGCTCCGCAGCGCACTCAGCACAACGAGATGTCCAACCGCAAGATTGCCGAGGAAATCGCAATCATCCAGGCTTGGATCGAGCAGAACCGAGGTGCCGATACGCCGGTTGCCTCGCGCCGCCAGCGTGCCTACCAGATCTTTAACGACGAGAAGGCTTTTGACGGCAAGCACGGTGAGCGCCTGATCAGACGTATGACCGAAAAGGGCATCAGCATGCAGGCGATCAAGGTCGCCCCCAATCGCCCCGTGCACTTTACGGGCTTCTTTACGCTGGGTGCCGACAAGCCGTTCATTATGGTCGAGAACCTGGATACCTATGACGAGATCGTCAAGCTCCTGCGCGGACGCAAACATGCCAAGCTCTTTGGCATCAAAGTGGGCGGCGTGATTTTTGGCGGCGGCTGCAAAGCGAGCGTCTCGCACGCACTGGATGATTATCTGGCCGAGATTGGCTATCGCTTTAACTACGTCTACTACGTGGGCGATATCGATCGCGAGGGCGCGCGCATCGTCGAGCAGGCTCGCAATGCCAATGTGGTTGAGATTCGCCTGCATGCCGGCATGTATCGCGCTATGCTCGCCGAGCATAAGCGTCGCGTGAAGGCCGGCGGAGAGTGCGAGCCCGCGGCTGCCAACCAGGGTGTGCCGCAGAACCTGGCAGCGACGATCAAAGATCTGCCCATGGTCACGCGCGTGCAGTTCCGCAACGTGCTACGTGAAGGCGGGCGCATTCCGCAGGAGATCCTGATGACCGCCGACTATCGGGATGGCGACTCAGGAAGCTTCGACCGCATGCTGAACAACTAGGGACGTGTGGTCCCGACGGGCCGGGCATTAAGTTTGCTGCTCTACAGTCCTGCGCAAGACGAAGGCCACATTAAGTGGCCTTCTTTGCGTGCGGAACTCGCGACAAACTTAATGCCCGGCCCGTCGGGGCCACACGGTACGTTGTAGAAGGCGGCTCGCTTTTCGGAATTGGGCTGATATTTCAAGATGTAAAGCGCTCTTGGTCCTAATGGGCTTGGGGCGCCTTCGCGTTTCCTCGGCTCCGCACCCTTGCGGGTTCGAATCCCTCCGCTTGTCCACAAGAAAGCGCCCAGGGCCGTTATGGGCTCAGGGCGCTCAATTTTAATGGCTGGGACGGAGGGATTCGAACCCCCAACAGCCGGCACCAAAAACCGGAGTTCTACCGTTGAACTACGTCCCAATGTGTGGTGTTGCCCAAAAGCAACTCGTTTAGTTTACCCAATCTGCGAGGGCATCGCAAACGCCATCGAGCAGGCGTACGGCGAGTGTCTGCGCGTCGCTGGCCGTGAAAGTGCCGTTGTAGCGCGTCATGCCCGTGAGCTCAATGCGAATGCGAGCCGGCTTCTGCTGCGCGGCGACATTGGCAGTGCGGATGCGCTGGGCCAGGTTGTGGCACTCGGCGAGGGCAATCGTGGCGCGCGGTGCGGCGTCGGCGGGCAGCTCGTCGCTTGCGATCTCGAGCACCAGGTCAACGTCGGTTGGGACCTCGGAGTCGCAGAGCATCATGCCGCTGTTGTCGGTCGTTGCCGTGGCGATATTCCACATGCGCGACGCAACACTGCGTGCGATGGGGTCCTCGCCGATAACGGCAATCTGGAAGCGCTCGAGCACGTTGGCGGCGCGAGCAAAACCGATGCGGGACTCGGCTTCGGTGACCGAGGGCTTGCCCTCCCACACATGGTGCAGGCGGTTGATGTAGGCGTAGGTGTCCTGGAAGGCCATGCCGTCGGCAAACAGGCCGACATTTTCCTGGAACTGCTGCAGGGCGGCCTCGGTATGCGGACCAAAGTAGCCGTCGTCTTCGCCACAGGCAAAGCCCAAAACGTTGAGGGCGCGCTGCAGGGCCTGCACGTCGGCGCCATGGAAATTGGGCATGCGCAGATAGAGGGTGCGGTCGCCCAGCTTATACGAAGCGTCTACAAGGGCGCTCCAACAGGGGATATCGACGGCATGACCGGCAGCAAGGCCGCTGTCGAGCCTGAAGGTGCTGACGGCCTGCTCAGTGGTGGCTCCAAAGTACTTGTCGGTGACTTCGGCGGCATCAATCGTGTAGCCGAGCTGCAGGAGACGAGACTGCACGTCCTCGACGGCTGCTCCTTGCATGCCCGTTGTAATAGGTTCCATGAACGAACCCCTTTCGGCGTACCATTCGTACTATTTGAGCGTCTGTCGGATAGACAACGCAAAGGGATGCATAAACATGCACTCAACAGTGTAGCAAGTTGTGCCTAAATACGCTGCTGACAGGTTTTATAACCCCCGTTAGTTAAGGCGTTCCACAAAGAAATCTGCCATGGAGAGGAACAGCTCGCGTGCGTGCGGATCAAGCTCAACGTTCTCGATGGCCGCTTTGGCCTTAGCGGTCAGGTCGAGCGCGTAAGTGTGGGCGTAATCGATAGAGCCGGTCTCCTGGAAGATCTCCACGGCGCGTGCGAGCTGCGCGGGATCATCGGTGCCCGAGGAAAGAATCGCCTCGACCTCGTCGTGGTGGCGCTTATCAGAGAGGGCGTGTACGGCGACAAGCGTGCGCTTGCCCTCGGTGATGTCGGTGCGGAAGTCCTTGTTGGCGGCTTCCTTAGTGCCGACAAGGTTGAGCAGGTCGTCCTGAATCTGAAAGGCAAGGCCTGTGTGTAGGCCAAAGGCGCGCAGCGCTTCGATTTGCTCATCGCTGCCGCCGCCGATAATGGCTCCGGCGGCAAGCGGCGTGGCTCCGCTGTAAAACGCGGTCTTGTGCGTCGCCATGTCCAGGTAGTCATCAACCGAGATATCAAAGCGCCCGTCACGGACCCAACCCAGGTCGAGTGCTTGACCCTCAATGGTGCGGACGATCATCTCGGTAAGCTCGTGGAGCACGCGCAGCTTCACGTCGGACTCCAGCGTAGGGTCGTCGAGAACCGTCTTGGTGACCATGGTGAGCGCCAGGTCGCCACAATTGATGGCAAGGCCCGTGCCCTCGGTAAGGTGCATACAGGGCTTGCCTCGACGAAGCTGTCCGTTGTCGGCGATGTCGTCGTGGATCAGCGCGCCCGACTGGAAATGCTCGATAGCTGCCGCGGCGCTGCGGGCGCTCTCAAAGCTGCCGCCCACTGCGGTTGCGGCGAGCATGCAGATAAGCGGGCGGTGGCGCTTGCCGGCGTTGGCCGTAAAAGCCGAGAGCGGCGCGTACAGGTAGCGCTCAATATCGGCAGAGGTCGCCTGTCCGTCAAAGAACGTGGCCAGATAGTCGTTAATCTGGTCAAAGTGCTGGGCTAAAAAGCTGGTAAACGGACTGGACACGGGTTCTCGCATTCTTTCTGAGGTTGCATTGGTGCAATATGCAGACAACATATTGCCACATCAGGGCGTTTGGCGCGGCAGTTTTGGCGATTTAGGACAACGGGCGTGCGTTTGATGGAGCGCGCCTAAATCAGCCTAAAATGCTCGAGCGCCGCAACGACACCGTCGTGATCGACGGTGTCGGTCACGTAATCGGCCTTATCCTTGAGATAGTCTGGTGCGTTGCCCATGGCGATACCGACATCGACGGCGTTCATCAGCGAGATGTCATTGCTGGCGTCGCCAATGCCGTATACGGTTCCGTGGTGGGGATCGAGGGCATCGAGTACAGACTGGATGCCCCCGCGCTTCGTGCATTCGCGGGGCGAGATTTCGGTTACCTCGAGTTCGAGCTCGTTAAAGCACAGCAGCGGCTCAAGTGCCTTATCTTGAGCGATGTGGTTGGCGAGCGATGTAGACATCAAGATCTTGTAGACACTGTAATGTTGCAGCTGCGTGACTGCGTCGCCCAGGGTGCGCGCGTATCCGGGGGCATCGGGGGCATCGGCACTCATGCGCACGACGCCGTTGAGGCCCTCAAAGCGGATGACCTCGCCCGATTGCTCAAGATAGGGGGCAAGATGCTGCAGCATGCTGGGTGTCATCGACAGATCGCGAATTGCGTGTCCGTCGATCTCGGCGTAACCGCCCGCAAGACAGACGATGCCGGTCCAGGGCAGCTCGAGCAGCTTTGGGTGGATGCAGCTCAGCGTGCGCCCTGTGCAGATAAACGCCATGTTGCCCTTGGCAACAAAATCACGGATGGCTTGCGAGACCGCTTCATTGGGATAGGGGGAGAGGTCTCGCTCATCCTCGGGGAGCTCTTGGGCGAGTTTGGGATCTTGCCAGGCGAGCGTACCGTCGATGTCGAAGAAGCAGATGTCGCCGTTCTTTTTTGCGATTCCAACGGTGGGGGAGGGTGGGATGGTGGGGACAAAGCCCGGCTCGAGCCCCATGATTCGATCAAAGTGCTCTTTGATACGGGGAACGGAAACGCCAATGATTACCTGAGCCGTTTTGCCGGTAACGATGAGGCCCTTGGCGCCCGCCGCGACGAAGGCTGCGTTGTCTGCGACAACGGAAGGGTCTGCGACCTCAACGCGCAGACGCGTGGCGCAATTGGTCGCTCCTACAATATTGCTAACGCCACCCAAGAGCGCGACGACTTGCTCAGCGAGCAAGTGATCTTGGGATGATTGGTTGTCGGTGTCGTTTTGGGCCGCGCCTTCTTTGGCAGGGCTCTTTCCCGTCAGACGTGCGAGCGCCGCATCGCCGGCGATATGATCTTCGCGGCCTGGGGTTTTTAGGTCGAAAGCCAGAATGAGGCCCCGGAAGACCAGAAAAAAGACAGCGCTAAACATCAGCCCGATACCGAGCGCCAAAAGGTAGGAGCCGGCATGCGTCCGCATGAGCGGGATAAAGTTGAAGGCAGCCATCTCCATAAAGCCACCCGAGAAGATGCCGACGACGCCAAAGAAGTTCATGGCCATGGCAAGGCAGGAGGATAGGACGGCGTAGAGCAAAAAGAGTCCGGGATAGGTGAACATAAAGAGAAACTCGAGCGGCTCGGTGATGCCGCAGACCACCGAGGCGACGATGGCGGGCCAAAGGATGGCCTTAAGGCCGGCGCGGCGTTCGGGTTTGGCGGTGAAATAGAATGCTGCCGCGATGGCGGGAAGGCCAAAGAGCTTGCTCCAGCCGGTGGCGGTGAAACCGGCCCAGGGCGCAAGTTCGTTGAGGGGGCGCGTGCTGTGCGACAGGATGGGAAGCAAGTTGGTCCACGTGGCGTAGATGCCGTCGTTAATGACCAAATTGTCGTAGTAGATGGGCATGTAGAGCAAATGGTGCAAGCCCATGGGCTCGAGCGCTCGCTCCAAAAACACAAAGACGCCCACGCCGAAGGGGCCGACGCCTACAAGTGCGTGGCGCAGCGTTTCGGTCACAGCGTATACGAAGGGAACGATGGCGGCCGAGATAGCGGCAAGGGCAAACACGGCAAAAAAGCTGATGAGGTAGACCAGCGAGGAGCCCGAGAACGTGCCAAGCCAATCGGGAACCTTGGCATCGTAGAAGCGGTCATGGATGGCGACGACGGTTGCCGATACCGCCAGCGGGCCGATAATGCCGGTATCGAGCGTCTTGATGCCGTCGATGACGGTGATACCGTTGGCGGGGGTCAAAGATGACGGGTACTTAAGTCCAAGGTTGTCTCCGCTCAGCTTAATGATTTCGCTCAAAAAGAAGCAATAGGCAAAATAGGCCACGAGTGCCTCGAAGCAGCAGCGTGCTGGTTGCTTTTGGGCAAGACCGATAGGCAACGCTACGGCAAAAAGGAGTGGGAGGCGTTTAAAGACCGTCCACGAGCCGCGCTGGATGATGGCCCAGAAAACGTACCAAGGGGTTCCGTATACGGCGAGATCGCCGACGATGTCCGCAGTCGTTGCGAGAGCGGAGACGCCGACCATGAGGCCTGATATAGAAAACAGCATGGCGGGCGCGAACATTGCCCCGCCAAAGCGTTGGATTTTTTGCAGCATGTTCTGCCTTCCGAATATCGAGGCGCGTTGCGCGTGGGGAAACGTTTAAACAATGGATTCATTGTAGAGGACCAGACGATTGTCGTACCGGCAGTTTTGAGCGAAACCGATTTGGGCATGACAGAAACCGTCAACGGTTAAATCCTGTCGCTTTACCGATATTCGGTTTAAACAACTTTAAGAAATGCTATCGTGCCTAGCCGGAAATGAATAATGTAGAGGTGAAACAATGCCAAAAGCGATATACGAAGGAATCTACCGAGAAATACGCTCGCGCATCATTAATGGGACCTATGCGTTTCAGGAGATGCTGCCAACCGAAGCCGAGCTGACCGCAGAGTTCGGATGCACTCGCAATACCGTCCGTCGCGCCTTGGGTATGCTGGCCGACGGGATGTTTGTGCAGCCCATACACGGCAAGGGCGTACGCGTTATTTGGCTTAAGGGCGAAACCGACACGTTGGGCGCACTCGAAGAGGTTGAGTCGTTTGGCGAGTTTGCAAAGCGCAACAATGCCGTTGCATCGACGGACGTTAAGTCTTTCGAACATCTGGTTTGCACCGAGCAACTCTCTCGTCACCTGGGCTTTAAGGTGGGCGAGAAGTTGATTCGCGTAGTGCGTGTCCGAAGCCTCAACGGCAACGCGCGCCAAGTGGACCATGGCTATTTTTTGGCGTCGATCGCCAAGGGCCTGACTCCCGAGATCGCGGCAGATTCTATTTACGGCTATCTGGAGCACAAGCGCGGTGTCAAAGTGATGGCGAGCCGTCGTACGGTGAGTGTCGAACTCGCCAACGATGAGGACTGCAGCTATCTTGACCTCGGCAAATACAACTGCGTTGCCGTCATGGAGAGCCAGTCGTACACCTCGGACGGCATCTTGTTCGAGGTCACGCATGCCCGCACGCATCCCGAGATCTTCCACTACCGCGTCAACTCCAAGCGATAGCCGGCTAGCTCGCAGCCTGACGAGACTCATGGCCTCAAAGAGAAAACGCCCGGTCAAACCGACGGTACATCGGCTTGACCGGGCGTTTTCTCTGTATTCAATAACAAATAATTGTTTATACAAAACTTGTCAAGTATCAAGTTGAAATTACCGTTCACCGAAGTTTTTCTACCGCTCTAGTAATACTTGTTCAAACAACTAGCCAAATAGCGTATCGTTCAAATCAGCAAAAGGGGCAAAGTCCCCGAGCCAATCTCCGAAGGCGGCGGCAAAGGGTGCCGCCACGGTGTGAAAGGGTGGATTGTAATGAAGAACGAAATGAGCAGAAGGCAGTTCCTGGGCTTTGCTGGTTCCGCGGCTGCAGTTCTTGGTCTGGGCCTCGTGGGTTGCGGTGGTTCTGCCGGCTCCGGCTCCTCTGCTTCTGGTGACGCTGCCGAGGTCTACTTCCTCCAATTCAAGCCCGAGGTCGACAAGGAGTGGAAGGAGATCGCCAAGGCCTATAAGAAGGAGAAGGGCGTCGAGGTCAAGATCGTGACCGCTGCCTCCAACACCTACGAGGAGAAGCTCAAGTCCGAGATGTCCAAGAGCTCCGCTCCGACCCTGTTCCAGGTCAACGGCCCCACCGGTCTTAAGAACTGGAAGGATTACTGCGCCGACCTGTCCGATACCAAGCTCCGCGGTGAGCTCATTGACGACTCCCTGGCTCTGCAGTCCGACGGCAAGGATGTGTGCATCGACTGGGTCCAGGAGAGCTTCGGCATCATCTACAACAAGCAGCTGCTCGAGAAGGCTGGCTACAAGGCCGAGGACATCAACTCCTTCGACAAGCTGAAGGCTTGTGCCGACGACATCCAGGCCCGCAAGGACGAGCTTGGTGTCGAGGGTGCCTTCACTTCCGCCGGCATGGACGACTCCTCCAGCTGGCGCTACACCACCCACCTTGCCAACATGCCGCTCTACTACGAGTTTGAGAAGGAGCACAACCAGGAGGACGACGAGATCAAGGGTGAGTTCCTCGACAACTACAAGCAGATCTTCGACCTGTACATCACCGACTCCACCTGCGATCCTTCGCAGCTTGCTTCCAAGACCGGCGACGACGCCACCAACGAGTTCGCAACCGGCAAGGCCGTCTTCTACCAGAACGGCTCTTGGGCCTACTCTGACCTCGTCAAGGCCGGCATGACCGACGATCAGATTGGCATGATGCCGATCTACATCGGTGTTGACGGCGAGGAGAACCAGGGCCTGTGCTCCGGCGGCGAGAACTACTGGTGCGTCAGTTCCCAGGCTTCCGAGGATGCCCAGAAGGCCACCGAGGACTTCATGTATTGGTGCGTCACCGCTGACACCCCGACCAGCATCATCGCCGACAAGATGGGTCTGACCGCTCCGTTCAAGAGCGCCAAGGAGACCACCAACGTCTTCTCGCAGCAGGCCGTTGCCATGGCCAAGGACGGCAAGAAGACCGTCGCTTGGGACTTCGTCTACATTCCCTCCGAGGAGTGGAAGAAGAACCTCAAGCAGGCTCTGATTGCCTACGCTGCCGATAACAGCAAGTGGGACGGCGTCAAGAACGCCTTCGTCGATGGTTGGAAGACCGAGAAGGCCGCTTCCGAGTAAGCAGTTGCTGCCCAAGCTATCTGATTAGCGACAGGGGGCGGGCAGACGTTGGTTTGCCCGCCCCCTGCATATTGAAAGGACCCTTTTATGGGCAAAGCACTCAAGCGCTGGTGGCCGCTCTTTATGCTGCCCACGTGCCTGGCGTTTATGATCGGGTTCGTGATCCCTTTTATCCAGGGCTTCTATCTCTCGTTCTGCCAGTTTATTATCATTAGTAACGCGCACTTTGTCGGTATCGAGAACTACGTGCGCGCGCTGTCCGATCCGCAGTTCTCCACGTCGTTCTTCTTTACCGTGGCGTTTGCCTTCCTGTCGACGGTGCTCATCAACGTGATCGCCCTGGCCATTGCGCAGGCGCTCACCCGCAAGGCGCTCAAAGGCACCAACATCTTCCGTACGATCTTCTTTATGCCTAACCTGATCGGCGGCATCGTGCTGGGCTACATTTGGCAGATTCTGATCAACTGCCTGCTCTCCAACGTGGGCGCCCAGCTCATCGCTCTTAACTCTGCTGCTGGCTTCTGGGGCCTTATCATCCTGACCCTGTGGCAGCAGGTCGGCTACATGATGATCATCTACATCGCTGGTCTGCAGTCCATTCCGTCCGACTACATCGAGGCCGCCAAGGTCGACGGCGCTACGGCATGGCAGACGTTTTGGAAGGTTAAGATCCCTAACCTGATGCCGACCATCACCATCTGCCTGTTCCTGTCCATCACCAACGGCTTTAAGCTGTTCGACCAGAACCTCGCCCTTACCGGCGGCGCCCCCGCGCACTCCACCGAGATGCTCGCCCTGAACATCTACAACACGTTCTATTCGCGTGCCGGTATCGCATGGCAGGGCATTGGTCAGGCCAAGGCGGTTATCTTCTGCATCCTGGTCGTGGCCATCTCCATGATCCAGCTTAAGGCCACGAGGTCCAAGGAGGTGCAGCAGTAATGAAACGCGATAAGGTTATCAACCGCGCGCTCTCGATTTTCTTTACGATCCTGTCGCTCGCGTGGATCTACCCCGTGTTCATGATTGCGCTTAATTCTTTTAAGAAAGCGACCGCAATCAGCACCACCACGGCATTCGATCTTCTCACGCCCGAGACGTTCAACGGCCTCGCAAACTACATGCACGCCCTTAACGAGCAGGGCTTTGCCTCGGCATTTATGTACTCGCTCATCATCACGGTCACGTCGGTCGTGCTGATCTTGGTGTGCTGCTCCATGTGCGCTTGGTACGTGGTTCGTGTCAACAACAAGATCTCGAACTTCTTCTATTACCTGTTCGTGTTCTCGATGGTCGTGCCCTTCCAGATGCTCATGTTCACGCTGTCCAATTTGGCGGACCGCATCGGCTTCAACACGCCGTTCAACATCTGCTTTATCTACCTCGGCTTTGGCGCGGGCCTGGCGGTCTTTATGTTCGCCGGTTTTGTAAAGAACATCCCGCTCGAGATCGAGGAGGCGGCCATGATTGATGGCTGCAACCCGGTCCAGGTGTTCTTTAAGATCGTCCTTCCCATCATGAAGCCCACCTATCTTTCGGTCGGCATTCTCGAGACCATGTGGGTCTGGAACGACTATCTGCTGCCCTACCTTACGCTCGACTCCACCAAGTACAAGACCATTCCTATCTTGATCCAGTACTTCCGCGGCGGCTACGGCCACGTCGAGCTCGGCCCCATGATGGCCTGCATCATGATGGTCGTTATCCCCATCGTTATCATGTACATCCTCTGTCAGAAGTACATCATCGACGGCGTGGTGGCAGGTGCCGTCAAGGGCTGATGCCGTAACTGTTTTGCAAGTTTCTGCGGCGCCCCTCAGCGCGGCGCCGCATATCGAAAGGTAGAGACATGGCCGAGATCGTTCTCAAACATGTTCAGAAGGTGTATCCCAACAACGAGTCAAAAAAGAAGGGCTTCTTTGGCAAAAAGAAGAAGACCGAGGAGAAGAAGCACAACCTCAAGGTTACCGAGGACGGTGTGCTCGCTGTAGAGGACTTCAACCTCACCGTTCACGACCAGGAGTTCGTCGTCCTCGTTGGCCCCTCTGGCTGCGGTAAGTCCACGACGATGCGCATGGTCGCCGGCCTGGAGGACATTACCTCGGGCGATGTGCTCATCGACGGCAAGCGTGTCAACGACGTGGCGCCCAAGGACCGCGACATCGCCATGGTGTTCCAGAGCTACGCTCTGTACCCCAATATGACGGTGTACGAGAACATGGCGTTTACGCTTGAGCTCAAGAAGGTTCCCAAGGACGAGATTGACCGTAAGGTTCGCTCTGCTGCCGAGATTCTGGGCATTACCGAGTACCTCGACCGTAAGCCCAAGGCGCTCTCCGGCGGCCAGCGCCAGCGTGTCGCTATCGGCCGCGCCATCGTGCGTGACCCCAAGGTCTTCCTGATGGACGAGCCGCTGTCCAACCTGGACGCCAAGCTTCGTAACCAGATGCGTGCCGAGCTCATTAAGCTGCGCCACGAGATCAAGGGCACGTTCATTTATGTTACTCACGACCAGACCGAGGCTATGACCCTCGGTGACCGTATCGTGGTCATGAAGGACGGCGTTGTCCAGCAGATCGCCACGCCGCAGGAGGTCTTCAACCATCCCGCGAACATCTTCGTCGCCGGCTTCATCGGCGTGCCGCAGATGAACTTCTTCGATGCCCAGCTGGTGCGCTCGGGCAACGGCTTTACCGTCAAGACCGAGGATATGAACGTGGCGCTCGCCCCCGAGACTTGCGTTCAGCTTGCCCTCAACTGGGACGGCGGCGACGTGAAGGAGATCACGGCCGGCGTGCGTCCCGAGCAGATCCTGCTTGCCGACAAGGGCGAGGAGGGCGCGCTCCAGGGTACCGTCGAGGTGACCGAGCTCATGGGCTCGACCGAGCATGTCCACGTGACCGCTCCCGACGGCCAGTTTGTCCTGATTATCCCCGTCGTCGACCTCGAGGCCAAGGGCGCGCTCAAGGCTGGCGACACCATCTGGTTCAAGTTCGAGAAGAACGCGACCCACCTCTTCGATAAGGTTTCTGGCAAGAACCTTATCTAGGCCCGGTGCATCCAGGCCCTCCCTTTGGGCGACTGCGGTATTGCCATCCTTTTGCCGCGGTCACATATAAGGCTCCCCCCCCGTCCACTGGGCGAGAGGGGAGCCTTTCTTTGTGTTGGGGCTGTCTGACCGGTCGTTTGTCTCGATCTGTAACGGGTGAGGCTGATTTCGGACGTTAGATGTTACAGATCGAGACGGTTCCGCTGAGCTAACCATTTCATCTAAATCTGTAACACCAAAGGTGAATTTCAGCTGCTAGATGTTACAGATCGAGATAAACCCAAGGGGAGGGGCCGGTATGTCTCAATCTGTAACAGCTGGGACCGTTTTTACCGAGTAGTTGTTACAGATCGAGATTGTTTGGCCGAGTTGGGTCGCAGGGTAACGTGCGGGCACAAAAAACGGAGCCGTGTTGCCACGACTCCGTTTCTCAAGAGGATGGGTAAGGGAAGCGAAATTAGTTCAGGTGCCAGATCTCGTCGTTGTACTGGGAGATGGTGCGGTCGGACGAGAAAGTGCCGGCGTTGGCGATATTGATGAGCGCCTTGCGCATCCAAGCGTCCTGGTCCTCGTAGTCGGCTAGCACGCGCTCCTTGGTCTGGATGTACTCCTCAATGTCGAGCAGGGCCATGAACCAGTCCTTGCCCTTGATGTCGTCGTGCAGACGCTGCAGGCGCTCCGCGTTGCCGGTCGCCATAAAGGCGGGGTTGGTGATGAAGTCCACCAGCAGTTTGATGCCGGGCTTGCGGTAGAGCGTGCCGGCGTCATAGGTGCCGTCGGCGTAGAGCTGCTCGACCTGTTTGGACGAGGCACCAAAGGTATAGATGTTCTCGTCGCCCACGAGCTCGGCAATCTCCACGTTGGCGCCGTCAAGCGTGCACAGGGTTAGGGCGCCGTTGAGCATGAACTTCATGTTGGAGGTGCCGCTCGCCTCCTTGGAGGCCAGGCTGATCTGCTCGGAGATGTCAGCGGCGGGGATCACGCGCTCGGCGGCGGTGACGTTGTAGTTCTCGATCATGACAACCTGCAGGTAGGGAGCCACGTCGGGGTCGTTTGCAATCCACTGCGACAGCGTCAAGATCAGATGGATGATGTCCTGCGCGATAGTGTAGGCAGGCGCCGCCTTGCCGCCAAAGATGATGGTGACGGGGTGCTTAGGTCTGTTGCCGTTCTTGATATCGAGGTACTTCCAGATGATGTAGAGCGCGAGCATCTGCTGACGCTTGTACTCGTGGATGCGCTTGACCTGGACGTCGATGATGGCGTTGGAGGGAATGGTCACGCCCTGCTCGAGCGCCATGAACTGGCGCATGATGGCCTTGGCTTCGACCTTGGTGGCGGCCAGGCGCTCAAGAACGTCCTTGTCGTCGGCGAACTTGGCGAGTTTGCTCAGATCGCCGGTGCTGCGCCAGTCGGTGCCGATCACATCGTCGAGCAGGCTGGCGAGCGCGGGGTTGGCCCCATGGATCCAGCGGCGGAAGGTGATGCCGTTGGTCTTGTTGGAGAACTTCTTGGGATAGATCTCGTAGAACGGATGAAGCTCGGTGTCCTCCAGGATCTTGGTGTGGAGGGCGGCTACGCCGTTGATGGAGAAGCCAAAGTGGATGTCCATGTGGGCCATGTGGACGGTGTCGTGCTCGTCGATGATGGCGACGCGCGGGTCATCGTGCTCGGCCTTGGCAACCTCGTCGAGCTTGACGATAATGTCGGCGATGGCAGGGGAGACCTTCTGCAGGCTGGTGATCGGCCACTTCTCGAGCGCCTCGGCAAGGATCGTGTGGTTAGTGTAGGCGACCATGGAGCGTACGATGGTCACGGCCTCGTCAAACTCGATGCCATGCTCGGTGGTGAGCAAGCGAATGAGCTCGGGGATGACCATGGTGGGGTGCGTGTCGTTAATCTGGACCACGGCGTAGTCGGCCAGATCGTGCAGGTTGCTGCCGCGCTCGATGGCCTCGTCGATCAGGAGCTGGGCGGCGTTGCTTACCATGAAGTATTCCTGGTAGATGCGAAGTAGGCGGCCCTGCTCGTCGGAATCGTCGGGGTAGAGGAACAAGGTGAGGTTCTTGGCGATCTCGGTCTTGTCGAAGTCGATGGAGCTGCCGGGGACCAGGCCGTCGTCGACGCCCGCCAGGTCGAACAGGCGCAGGCGGTTCTTGGTGGGCTGGCCGTAACCGGGCACATCGATGTTGACGAGCTTGGAGGTAACGGCAAAATCGCCGAACTCGACGGTGTAGGAGCGGTCATCGTCGACTAGGATGTCCTGCTCACCGAGCCACTCGTCGGGGACGGCCTTCTGCTGGTTGTCGACAAAGCGCTGACGGAACAGACCGTAGTGATAGTTGAGGCCCACGCCATCGCCGGTCAAGCCCAGCGTGGCGATGGAATCCAGGAAGCACGCGGCCAGGCGGCCCAGGCCGCCGTTGCCGAGCGACGGCTCGACCTCGAACTCCTCGATCTTGTTGAGGTCGTGGCCTGCGGCGGTGAGCTGGTCCTTAACCTCGTCGTAGATGCCGAGGTCGATCATGTTGTTGATGAGCAGCTTGCCGATCAAAAATTCGGCGGAAATGTAATAGAGCTTTTTCTTGCCGTTGTTGAGCGGGCAGGCGGCGGAGCGCTCCTGCACGAGTTTGACCAGCAGCTTGTAAATGCGACGGTCGTCGAGCTGCTCGAGCGAGGTGCCAAAAGACTGCTCGGCGAGTTCCATGAGGTTAATTTGGGGCATGTTTTCTCCTGTGATGGGTTGTTTCATGTCTGCAATTCATAAGAAGCCCGCGCGAGGGGATTGGGGTGGCCTCGCGCGGGAAAAGCAAGCGCGTCCGCACGGTGGGGAGGGGTTGGGCGCGGTAGCTCCTATTGAGGAAGCTCGATTTCGGCTTCCGACGGGATGCGGAAGTAGGTCTCGGTCCAGTCGGTGAGTTTGTGCTCGAGCTCGCGGGTGATGGCGCCGTCGAGCATGCGCCAGGTCCAGTTGCCGCCCAGCGTGGCAGGGGTGTTGATGCGCGCCTCGTTGCCCAAGTTGAGCAGGTCCTGCATGGTGTAGATGCACGTGTCGCTCACGCTGGCGGCGATGGTGCGGTTGAGTGCATCTGCCATGGGTTCGCCGGCCTGCTGATGGGTGTACAGGGCTGCCTGCTCGCGCTGACGGGGGGTGGCCGTTCCCTCAAACCAACCGCGCGCCGTCTCGTTGTCGTGGGTGCCCACATAGGCGACGGTGTTGGCGATGTAGTTATGCGGCAGGTAGTACGAGTTGGTGCCCTCAAAGGCAAACTGCAGGATCTTCATGCCGGGGAAGCCCGAGTTGTCGCGCATGTCGATGACGCCGGGGGTGAGGAAGCCCAGGTCCTCGGCGATGATGGGCAGCGTGCCGAGCTTTTCCTCGAGCGTCTTGAAGAACTTGAGGCCGGGACCCTGCGTCCACGAACCGTAGGACGAATCGGGCGAGGAGAACGGCACCTCCCAATAGGCCTCGAAGCCGCGGAAGTGATCCAGGCGGATGACGTCGTACATGTCGAGGGCGGCGCGAATGCGGCCCTCCCACCAAGAGAAGCCGTCGGACTCCATGGCGTCCCAGTCGTAGATGGGGTTGCCCCAGTACTGGCCGGTGGCCGAGAACTGGTCGGGCGGCGTGCCGGCGACGCTCACGGGATTGCCGGCGGCGTCGATCTTAAAGAGCTCAGGCGTCGCCCACATCTCGACGGAGTCACGCGAGACATAGATGGGCAGGTCGCCGATGATGAGAATGTCGCGCTCGTTGGCATAGGCCTTGAGGCGGCTCCACTGGCGATCGAAGAAGTACTGCGTCATCTGGTGGTAGAGCATACGCGCCGGATGGTCGGCGCAGACCTTGGCGGAAGCCTCGCCGCGGGTGCGGAGCTCCGCGGGCCACTCCCAAAGCGCCTTGAGACCGCACTCCTCTTTGACGGTCATGAACTCACAGTAGGGGATGAGCCAGTCCTCGTTGGCCTGGATAAAGTCATCGAAATCGGCCGGCTTGTCGGCGGCAAAGCGCTCGGCGGCGCGGTCGAGAATCTGACGGCGGCCACCAAAGATGGCACCGTAGTCGACATTGCTGGGGTCGGATCCCAGATACACGCCATCGATATCGCGCTGCTCCAGATAGCCGGCCTCGATAAGCTCGGCAAAGTCGATAAAGTTGGGGTTGCCTGCGCGGGCCGAGAACGACTGATAGGGCGAATCGCCATAACTGGTCGTCGTGAGGGGCAGAATCTGCCAGTAATGTTGTTTGCACGAGGCGAGAAAATCGACGAAGTCGTAGGCATTCCAGCCAAAGCCGCCGATTCCGTATGGTCCGGGCAGAGATGAGACGGGCATGAGGACGCCGCTTGCACGCTCCATGAATGCGCTCACCAACCTTCTTGTTGTGGGGTTCGGCCTGCCGATGGGTGTGCAGTCCGCCTCCGATGTTCTGATTCGATACGCCTATTGTAAAACATGTTGTTTAAACATGTACAGGCAAGATAAAAAAGTTGGTCGATTTTCGGCGAATGGTTACATGCCATGAAAAAAGCCCCGACCTCACAACGTGAGATCGGGGCAAGAGCGGTATGTAGGTTTTTGCTACTCGGCGTCGGCGAAGCCGTTGGGGTTGTGGCTCTGCCAGTTCCAGCTATCGCGGCACATGTCCGCGATGTCGTACTGGGCCTTCCAGCCCATCATGCGCTCGGCCTTGGAGGCATCGCACCAGTTGGCAGCGATGTCGCCGGCGCGGCGCTCGCGGATCACGTAGGGCAGCTCCTTGCCACAAGCCTTGGAGAAGGCGGCGACGACCTCGAGTACCGAGGTGCCGGTGCCGGTGCCCAGGTTAAAGATCTCGACGCCGGTTTTGCCGTTCATCCATTTAAGGGCGGCAACGTGACCAGAGGCCAGATCGCACACGTGGATGTAGTCGCGCACGCCGGTGCCGTCGGGGGTGGGGTAGTCGTTGCCAAAGACCTGAACGGCCTCGAGCTTGCCCACGGCGACCTGGGCGACATAGGGCACCAGGTTGTTGGGGATGCCCTTGGGGTCCTCGCCGATCAGACCCGACGGATGGGCGCCGATGGGGTTGAAGTAACGGAGCAGCACGACGTCCCACTCGGGGTCGGCGGTGTGGACGTCCATAAGGATCTGCTCGATCATCCACTTGGTCCAACCATAGGGGTTAGTCGCGGGCTTCTTAGGATCCTCCTCGGTGACGGGCGGGTTGTCCGGGTCGCCGTAGACGGTCGAGGAGCTCGAGAAGATGATGGACTTGCAGCCATGGTTGCGCATGACGTCGATGAGCACCAGGGTGTTCTCGATGTTGTTGTGATAGTACTCGACGGGCTTGCTCACCGACTCGCCGACGGCCTTAAAGCCGGCAAAGTGGATGACGCGGTCGATCTGATGGGTATCGAAGATCTTGTTCATCGCATCGCGGTCGAGCACGTTGGCCTCGTAGAAGGTGAGGTTCTTGGCGGCCTCGTCGCCCACGATGGTCTTGACGCGGTCGACGGCGACGGCGCTGGAGTTGGAGAGATCATCGACGATGACGACCTGGTAGCCACCCTCGAGCAGCTGAACGACGGTGTGCGAGCCGATAAAGCCGGCGCCACCGGTAACGAGGACACAGGTGTCTTTGGGGTCGAGTGCTTTGGACATGTAGTCTCCTATCGAATCAGGAACACTTCTTCAGGGGAGTATAGCGCAGGCAGGGACGCCCAAATCGTGCGCTGTAGGAAAAGCAGAGGATTGTGCTAACGTACTCATAGAAGAGCTTGCGTACGCATAACCTGATCTTTGACATTTGCTTACGAGCCGCTGACCTTGTAGTTTCCTGCCGTTCGTGGAAATCGTTGGGACGCGCCATATGTACGCTAATATGTATGAGTTGAGCGACATATAAATAAGCATGTAACGGAGTACATATGTCACCAAACAGCGATTCCATCCTTTCCCAGGAGCTCTCGCGCCGCACTGCCCTCAAGGCCCTGTTCGGCGCCGCTTCTGCGGCAGTTCTTTTTGGCCTGCCCGCTCGCGCCCATGCGGCGGAGGCTTCCAAAGAAACCACCGATAAACTGAATGCCGCCCAGGCCCAGCTCGACGAGGTTCAGGCCCAGCTCGACAGCATCGCAAATGAGTATGCGGCGCTGGCCAACAAGAATGCCCAGACCCTCAACGACATCGAGAATGTCCAGGGCAAGATTGACGACACGCAGGCCCAGATCGATGAAAAGAAGGCCGAGCTCAAGAAGAAGCGCAACGACCTTTCCGATCGCGTGGCCGCCAGCTACAAGTCCGGCGGCACGAACATCCTGTCGCTGCTGCTGGCCTCTGGCTCGTTTGAGGAACTCGTCGCCAACGCGCATTACGTTGAGAAGATCAACAAGAGCGACCGCGATGCCATCGAGGATATCCAGACGATTCAGGCTGAGCTCGACGCACAGAAGACCGAGCTCGAAGCACAAAAGGCCGACCTGGAGAAACTCAAGGACCAGCAGACTGCCCAGATGCAGGACATGCAGGCCAAGCAGCAAGAAGTCCAGACCGTGCTGAACGGTCTTTCCGACGACGTCAAGGAGCTCATGGCTCAGCGCGATTCCGAGATCCTCGCTGCTGCCCAGGCTGAGGAGGCCGCTAGGAAGGCTGCCGCTGCCGCGGCTGCCGCGAACAAGAACAATTCCTACTCGGGTGGTTCGAGCTCGGGTGGTGGATCGTACGCGCCCGGAACTCCGCAGCAGAATGCCGGCTCGGGCAAACAGCAGGCTGTCGTCAACGCGTGCTACTCCACGCCTTCGCCGGGTCAGAACTGGTGCGCGGCGTGGGTCACCAATGTCTTCCGTAACGCCGGCGTTGGCTACTTTGGAGGCAATGCGTGCGACATGTTTAACGCCTGGTGCTATAGCTCCGACCGCTCGGCGCTGCAGGTGGGCATGATCGTGGCCGATTCCTCGCACAGCGGCACGGGTGCTCCGGGCCTTATCTACGGTCATGTGGGTATCTACGTTGGCGGCGGCATCGTTATGAGCAATGAGGGAGCCATTACGTCTAAGTCGCTTGATTCGTTTATTAGCTTCTATGGCACTGGCTCTGGCGTGCGTTGGGGCTGGCTTGGCGGTATTGCGCTGTCGTAAAGCCGACGGGGCCGCGCGCCCGCCCGCAATATATTTGATTGCCTGCTCGGGCAGTCCTGCGCAAGACGAAGGCCACATTAAGTGGCCTTCTTTGCGTGCGGAACTCGCGATCAATCAAATATATTGCGGGCGGGCACGCGGCCCTCTCGGGTTCGGGGCGCGACTCACCGGACTGGTTGTCTGAATAAATATGGTGAAGGCCCCTTTCGGGGCCTTCTTTTTTAGAGGAATTCGCCTACTCGGTGGACTTCGGGTTCTAGGTCTACGTTGAATTGGTCTTTGACGGTTGCCTGGATGTGGCGGATGAGTTCGTCGACATCGGCGGCGGTGGCGTGGTCGGCGTTGACGATGAAGCCGCAGTGCTTCTCGCTCACCTGCGCGCCGCCAACGGCGTGTCCTCGCAGGCCGGCATCCATGATGAGTTTGCCGGCAAAGTAACCCTCGGGGCGCTTGAAAGTGGAGCCGGCACTCGGCATGTCGAGCGGCTGCTTGTCCTCGCGGCGCTGGCGGTAGTCGTCCATGTCGGCCTTGATCATCGCGGCGTTGCCCGGGGCGAGATTGAAGGTGGCCGAAAGCACGATAAAGCCGTCATCGGCGATGCGGCTCTTTCGATAACCCAGGTTGAGCTCGTCGACATCGAACTCGATGATATTGCCGCTGCCGCGGGTGCCGTCGTCGAGCTGGCGAGCGGGTTTGTAGACGCGCACGGACTCCAGCACATCGGCCATGCAGGCACCGTAGGCACCGGCGTTCATGTAGCAGGCGCCGCCGACCGATCCGGGGATGCCCGAGATGGGCTCCATGCCGGTGAGACAGGCCTCGGCTGCCGCGGCTGCGACATCGGAAAGCAGCGCGCCGGCTGCCGCCGTGACGTGCGTGCCGTCGACGGTGATGTTGGAGAGACCTTCGCCCAGCGCCACGACGACGCCGCGGATGCCCTTGTCGCCGACGAGTAGGTCGGAGCCGTTGCCCACGATGGTGAGGGGCAGATTGCAGCGATAGCAGGTATCGAGCGTGGCGACGAGGCCCTGCTCGGTATCGGGCGTGACAAAGACGTCGGCCGGGCCGCCGATCTTAAACGTGGTGTGCTCGCGCATGGGCTCGCTCATCAGTACGTTGTCCTCGCCGGCAACGCCAGCAAGCGCGCACAGCAGGTCCTCGTTAAAAAAATCGTTTTCGTGCATACTAATAGCCGCCTTTTGGTGGTCGTTGTCATCAATCGATTGCAATATACCCCACCCGGACGGATTTGGTGCGCTGGCGGTGATAAAACAGCCGTCTACCGGATTGGTAAAGTGTTTATCACCGAGGTAGAGGGGTGGTCGCTATACTTTCAAGAGATTGCGCGTAAACCTGGAAGGAGCGAGATGGCCAACAAAGTCACCCTCAAGCAGATCGCCCAGGAGGTGGGGCTTTCCCCCTCGTCGGTCTCGCTTGTTCTCAATAATCGGCCCTGTCGCATCTCGGAAGAAAACCGCAAGCTCATCAAGGAGGTCGCGGCGCGCAACCACTATGTTCCTAATCAGATTGCGCGTAGTCTGGTCATGCGCGAGTCGCGCACGCTGGGCCTTATCGTCCCTAACATCGAGAGCCGCTTTTTTGCCTCGCTCGCCGGTAGCCTGGAAAAGCGCTGCCGCGAGGACGGCTATGCGCTCTTCATTACCAGCTCGGGTGGAAGTGCCGACGACGATCTGGAGCTGCTGCGTCAGCTGGTAACGCGCGGCGTTGATGGCGTCTTCCTGGTTGTGGGCGACGAGTTCTCCGACGACCGCGCCCTGCGCGAAGAAGTCAGCCATCTGCCTATCCCTGCCGTGATGGTCGACCGTGCCATTGAGGGGCTCGAGTGCGACAAGGTGATGTTCGACCACGAGATGGGTGGCTACATGGCCACTCGCTATCTGATCGAGCAGGGCCACCGTCGCATTGCCTGCTTGGTTAACGCGCGCCGTTCCAATACGGGGCGTAAGCGACTTGCCGGCTATGAGCGCGCGCTGCGCGAGGTTGGCCTGCCTATCGACGCACGTTTGGAGTTTGAGAGCGAGTACTACATTCCGAGTGCCTACGAGGCCTCGGAGGCGGTGCTCGCAACTGATGCCACCGCTGTGTTCGCAAGTTCGGATAACATCGCCCTCGGTCTGCTCAAGCGCTTGCACGAGATGGGGAAGAGCATCCCGGGCGATATCTCGGTGGTGAGCTATGACAACTCGGCGGCCGACGTTCTCTTTGAGCCGGCGCTGACCGCGATTGAGCAGGATCCTGGTGTCCTTGCGGAGCATGCTTTTGGCTGCATGTCCAAGCGTCTTGCCGGTAGGGGCGGCAGGCGTGCCGAAGAGGTCGTCCTGGAGCCGGCGCTTATCGTTAAGGGCAGCGTGCTCGAACTTACCGAATGTAGCTAAACGTACTTGTTTGTTTGCATAGATTGCATGCGGAGTGTCCGCTATTTGCCGGCGGGGCCGGGGTGCCTGCCTTGTTTTGAGAAGTTCGCGGAGCCCACTTCTCAAAACAAGGCAGGCACCCCGGCGCTCGTCCGTGAACTCTTCCGCTGGGCGAGCCATAGACGCCGCGCACCGATAGGGTAAGACGGCGGCTTGAAATTGGTGCTATATTCAGCTTGAGTTGTTTAATACTAGTACGGGAGGCTGATATGGGGCTGTTCAAGAAGAAAAACCCGCAGGATGCCTTTGATCCCGATGTGTTTACCATCACGGATACGATTTTGGACCCGCCGCGGTTTACGTTTTTGCCGGCTATCTACCAGGATGCCACGCATCGCAAGTGGGCCGTACATCAGCGCGGCGGCGAGCCGAAGATTTTTGACTATGCGGACGTGTTGCAGTGCGAGATTGTCGAGACCGGAAATCCCGAGGATGTGCCGGAGGTTAGCAAGCGCGAACTAGCTCAGCAGATTTTGATTAATCCAGCTCAGGCTACCAAAAACAACGCTGCCAAGCGTAATATGTGCCTTGGTATGGGTGTCATCGTTGCCGTGCAAACCGGCGAGGATGAGATTTCGAAGCTTGAGATTCCGGTGACCGCGGGCGAAGTCAAGCGAGACTCCGGCCTATATCGATCGTATCGGAACGTTGCGGAGCAGATCAAAGAAGCCTTCGACGCCATGGGGCGTCCGGAGCAATGATGCCCGCAGCATCAAGCGGTTGAGGAGCCTCGCCCATGTCGAGTGAACCATATGCGATTCCGCCCAAAGATCGCGCCTTTGAGGGCATTCTTTGGTATATCAAACATTATGACCTGCAGGGTGGTGACCGGCTGCCCGCCGAGCGTGTGCTCTGTGAAGAGCTGGGCGTGTCGCGCACGGCGTTGCGCGCTGCGATCACGCGTCTTATTTCGTGCGGAACTTTGGAAAGCCGCCGCGGTTCGGGCACCTATGTGTGTCCTCCCAAACCGCTGAATATCTTTCAGGAAACATGGAACTATACGCAGGCGGTGGAGAGGGTTGGCTCAAAGTCGACCGCACGCCTGGTTTGGTCCAAGGTCGTGTACGCCGATATCGATCTGGCCCAAAAAGCCCAGATCGACCTGGGCATGCCGCTCTTCTGCATTCGGCGCGTGCGCGCGGTTAATGGTTCCCCGGCGTCGATTGAGACGGCTCACGTCAATCTGTCTTTGTGCCCCTCGCTTCCCGATCACGATTTTGAGCAGGAAAGCCTCTACGACGTTTTGCTCAAAGAGGGGAATGTCCATGTGGCGCACGGCAAGGAGCATATTTCCATCAGCCGTCTGAACGCCGACGAGGCCAAGTTGCTGGGTGCTCAGGAGGGCACGCCGGTGTTTTACAAGGCTTCGCACGAGCGTGACGAGAACGATGGCTTTGTCGAGTATTGCAAGTCCGTGATTCTGCCGACCAAGTATCGTTTTGCCGATAACGGCGAGGCAGACGGTGTTGCGACGAAGGTGGGTGTCGAATGGCTGATGCAGTAGAAGACTTGCCGGTTTACAAACAAATTCGCCGCTGCATTGCGGAGCGAATCGAGCGCGGCGACTACCCGACGGGCTCGATGATTCCGTCCGAAAACGAGCTGGCCGAGGAGTTTGGCACGACACGCCTGACAATCCGAAGCGCCATGGACGAGCTGGTCAAAAGTGGCCAGATTCGTCGCGTGCAGGGCAAAGGCGCCTTTGTGGGACACAAGTGGTTTGACGAGCACGAACGCAAGGGCGGCTTCCGCCAGTCGGTTTTGGCATCGGGCGCGACGCCGTCGGTGCGCATCCTGGCGCGCTCCAAACGCTACGCCGGCCCGTATTATGCCGACTTGTTTGGCATCGCCGAGGACGATCTGCTTTACTCGGTGCGCCGCCTCAACTGCATCGATGGTGAGTCCGTATCGATCGAGATGACACTGATTCCGTGCCTGCTGTTTCCGGGCATCGAAGACGTGGACATTTCGGTCTTCAGCCTGTTCGAGACCTACGATATGTTGGGACGCAAGCCAGATCAGTCGGTAGAGAAACTCGATATCGAGGCGCTGGGCGCACGCGATGCGAGTTTGCTCAATCTTGAGCCGGGCGATCTGGCGCTCGTGCTGGAAGGCCTGACCTATGACTCGAGTGGGCAGGCAATCGAGCATGCCAAGTCTTTTACCCGCGGCGACGCCGGCGGATATACCTACAACTATTAGCGTCTAGAGCGTCCCTGCGCATGGCGGGGGCGCTCGTTTTTACGGATATATGTCGCTTGACCGATGAGCGGCAAAAACTGACCGTCTACCGAGAGGGGAGGATGAAATCATAAAATCGATATTAAAAATGTCTAACCTGTAATCGTTCACTGGTATTAAGAACCTTTGAATTGTTGAGCTTGGGGCCAAGATGTCCACAAGGTTAAGCGGTGCGACGGGGCGGCAAGCCCGTTCATTCCGTGCGACAATTCAAACTGCTCGTGAAAGGAGCGGGAATGAAGGAGACCGAGAAGATCGAGATCATGCACTTCGACCAGGAGGGCTACCTCGAGGACGGCAGGAACGTCTACGAGGC